>NZ_JBEOWF010000079.1:0-24264 GCF_040295925.1 Streptomyces sp. NPDC002588 | reverse complement strand
TCGTAGCGGAGCTACTAGGGCTTTTGTCCGGTGCGGCGAGAGTGCGTGCCGGGCGTCGCGACGCCGCGGAGATCCATCAGAAGGGCCCTAAGGGCGCCGTACGCGCCGGAGGCCGCGGTTGGCGGCGACCGCGTCGAGGAGCCGGCGTCCGGCGCCCGCCTCGTACGCCGGGCCCTCCAGGCGCAGGAGGGCGCCGTCGCGGACGACGGCGAACGCGACGGGGGCGTCCGCCTTCGGGAGGGTCACCGGGTGCCGGCCGGCCGGGAGCTCGAGGCGGGCGGGCAGCCGCAGACGGGCCGTCGCCGCGTCGGGGCCGGGGACCAGCTCGGCGTTCACCGTCAGGGCGGACACGGTGACCTTGATCCGTGCGGGCGCGCCCGCCGTCGCCGCCACGTACGGCAGCGGGAGCGAGCGCTCGGCGCGCGCGGTGTTCGCGGCGGCGGCGTCGGCCGTGTCGGGGCCGAACCGGCGCTGGCGCTGGTCCACGTCGAGGGCGAGCTGACCGCTGCCGGTCCAGTACGGGAGGGCGAGCCGCCCGCCGGTCAGCGCCGGGCCCGCGGCCGGCCGGCCCGGGGTGCCGTCGCCGGTGAGGCGGACCATCCGGTCGACGCCCAGCAGCTGCAGATACGCCCACACGTCGTGCACCCCGCGCTCCAGCGGACGCCCGCCTGCCAGCCGTTCCGGGTCGAGGCGGAGCCTCCCGGCCGCGACGAGCCACGAGCGTCCCGCACCGAGGGGTTCGAGCCGCAGCTCCAGATCACCCTCCGGGTACCACCAGTCCTCCCGGTCCCGGTCCTTCACCACCAGTTCCGCGTACGCCAGCCGGAACGGGTCGCGGACCTCCCACCCGTCCGCCGTGCCCGGCACGCCGGCCGTCAGCTCAGGGTCCAGCCACCACTTGCCGTCCCGTTCGAGCAGGGCCAGCGGCTCGCCGTCGCCGCGCAGCAGGCCCAGCCGGACGTCGGCGACCAGACGGCCGTTCTCCCACCGCGGTGCGCCGGCCTCGCTGTGGGCCTTCACCTCGCGGACCCGCTCGGCGAACGCCACCGCCCCGTCGAAGTCGCCGCCCTCCAGCAGTTCGGCCCGCAGCCGGGACACCGCGGGCAGCCCCTCCCGCACGGCCGGCGGGAACTCCTGGAGCGCCAGCTCCCGCGCCGCCTCGAAGCGCGGCCGCTGCTCCGCCGGGTCCTCGCGCAGGATCTCGGGCTCCCGGGCCCGGGAGAGGAGCTCCACGTGGTAGAGGCGGTGCAGCAGCCGGTTCTGCAGCGCGTCGACGTCCTCGGAGGGGGCGGTGCCGTCCTTGATCTGGCGGACCACGGTGCGGGTGTTGGGCCAGAACCCGTGGCGCGGGTTGAACCGGTGCCGGGTGTTGTTGCCGCCGTCGTCCCGCTTCATCCAGTAGTAGCAGGGGTAGTCCGCGAGGATCGCGATCCGCTCCGCCTTGAGGTAGGCGGCGCTGACGAACAGCAGGTCCTCCAGGATCCACGGCCCCTCCGGGAACCGCAGCCCGTGCTCCTCGAGGAAGTCCCGCCGGAACATCTTGTGCGGGGACATGCTCTGCATGAGCTCGTCGTTCTCGATCGTGCAGGCGTCCACCGTGTGCCGGAACAGCCGTCTGGGTCTGACCATGGTGCTGGACATCTTGCCGAGCACCACGTCGGCTTCGCCCCGCTTCGCGTGCTCGTACAGCCGCTCCAGGGCCTCGGGGCCGAGCAGGTCGTCGTGGTCGACGAACTGCACGTACTCGCCCCGGGCGTGCCGCATCCCGAGGTTGCGCGGCGCGCCCGGCCAGCCCGAGTTGGGCTGGGTGTGCACCTGCACGTTGGGGTGCGCGGCCGCGATCTTCCGCAGTCGGTCCAGTGTGTCGTCCGTCGAACCGTCGTCGACGTAGATGACCTCGTACTCGTCGGCCGGCAGACTCTGCCCCAGCAGCGACGGTGCGCACTCGTCGACGTACTTCCCGGTGTTGTAGACGGGAACGATCACGCTGACCTTGGGGACCTTGGGGACCTGGGGGACCTGGGGGACCTGGGGGACCTGGGGTCTCGGCACTCTCGGCATTCCACGGACCCTACCCGGCCGTCGGGCCATCCGGACATCCTGCCTGAGCCCTATGAAACCGTCCGGAACTCGTAGGCCTCCACCTCGGCGAGATACCGCGCCCGCCGCTCCTCGTCGTCCTCCAGGAAGGAGGCGAGGAACGAGTTGCGGGCCAGCTCGCGCAGCCGCTCCTCGCCCAGGCCGAGGGCAGCGCGTACGGCGTCGAAGTTGTCGCCCGCGTAGCCGCCGAAGTAGGCGGGGTCGTCGGAGTTCACCGTGCACAGCAGCCCGGCGTCGAGCATCGCGGGCAGCGGGTGGTCGGCGAGGCGGTCGACGGCGCGCAGCCGGACGTTGGACAGCGGGCACAGCGTGAGCGGGATCCGCTCCCGCACCAGCCGCTCCACCAGGGCGGGGTCCTCGACGCACCGCAGCCCGTGGTCGACGCGCTCGACACCGAGGACGTCGAGGGCCTCGGTGATGTACTCCGGCGGCCCCTCCTCCCCGGCGTGCGCCACCCGCCGCAGCCCCAGCGCGGCGGCCGCCTCGTACACCTCGCGGAACTTCACCGGCGGATGCCCGACCTCGGCGGAGTCCAGCCCGACGCCGGTGATCCGGTCGAGGTACGGCTTCGCCGCCTCCAGGGTCTCGAGGGCCGACCCGGCGGACTCGTCGCGCAGGAAGCAGAGGATGAGCCGGGTCGAGACCCCGTGGTTCGCCTCGCTGCTCCCCAGCGCCCGCCACAGTCCCTCGACGACGGTGCCCATGCCGACCCCGCGGGCGAGGTGGGCCTGCGGATCGAAGAAGATCTCCGCGTGCCGCACGCCCTGGGCGGCGGCCCGGGCCAGGTAGGCGTTCGCGAGGTCCTCGAAGTCCCGCTCGGTGCGCAGGACGGCCATCAGCTCGTAGTAGAGGTTCAGGAAGGACTGGAGGTCTGCGAAGTCGTACGCCTTGCGGAGCTCCTCGGTGTCGGCGTACGGCAGCACGACCCCGTTGCGGGTGGCCAGCTCGAAGGCGAGCTCCGGCTCCAGGGTTCCTTCGATGTGCAGGTGCAGTTCGGCTTTGGGGAGAGGCATCAGAGAATCGTACGGCTGATTCACTGACGTTTCGGAACCGGTACCCGCAGCAGGTCGTGCGCCACGGTCAGCTCCCCCTCGAACCCGGCGGCCCGCGCCTGCCGCTCGAACTCCTCCGGCTCCGGGTAGCGCTGGCTGAAGTGGGTGAGGACGAGATGCCGCACGCCGGCGTCGCGCGCGACCCGGGCGGCCTGACCGGCGGTCAGATGGCCGTGGTCCACGGCGAGTTGCTCGTCCTCGTCCAGGAAGGTCGACTCGATGACGAGCAGGTCGGCGCCCTCCGCGAGCGCGTGCACGCCCTCGCAGAGCCGGGTGTCCATGACGAACGCGAACCGCTGCCCGCGGCGGACCTCGCTGACGTCGTCGAGCGAGACGCCGTCCACGGAGCCCTCGCGCTGGAGGCGTCCGACGTCCGGGCCCTTGATGCCGTGCGCGGCGAGCCGGTCGGGCAGCATGCGGCGGCCGTCGGGTTCGGTCAGCCGGTAGCCGTAGGACTCGACGGGGTGGGAGAGCCCGCGGGCTTCGAGGGTGTAGGACGGGGTGACGGCCAGGGGGCCGTCCCCGTCCACCGGCGCCTCGGTGATCCCGACGGTCTCGCGGTAGGCGGTGGCGTACCGCAGCCGGTCGAAGAAGCGTTGCCCGGAGCGCGGGAAGTGGGCGGTGACCGGGTGCGGGACCTGGTCCAGGTTGATGCGCTGCACGACCCCGGCGACGCCGAGCGAGTGGTCCCCGTGGAAGTGCGTGACGCAGATCCGGTTCAGGTCGTGGGCCGCGACCCCGGCGTGCAGCATCTGGCGCTGGGTGCCCTCGCCGGGGTCGAAGAGGATGCCCTCGCCGTCCCAGCGCAGCAGATAGCCGTTGTGGTTGCGGTGCCGGGTGGGGACCTGGCTGGCGCTGCCGAGGACGACGAGTTCACGGACGGACATGACGGGTTGCCTGGTCAGCCGGGGGGCCACTGCAGGCCGCGGCCGCCGAGGACGTGCGCGTGGGCGTGGAAGACGGTCTGGCCGGCGCCGCTGCCGGTGTTGAAGACGATGCGGTAGCTCTCCAGCTTGTCCTCGTCGGCGACGGCCTGCGCCTCACGCAGCAGGTCGGCGGCGATCACCGGTTCGGCGGCGGCCAGTTCGGCGGCGCTCGGGTAGTGCACGCGGGGGATCACCAGGACGTGGACGGGTGCCTGGGGGTTGATGTCCCGGAACGCGACGGTGGTCTCCGTCTCCCGCACGATGGTCGCCGGGATGTGCCCTTCGACGATCTTGCAGAACAGGCAGTCGTCCTGCGGTTCCCCTGCCATGGGGGTCTCCTTCTGGGGCCGGTGATCTCTTGCGGGGCATGGTACCGAGCGGGCCGGAGCCCACCGGTACGTCAGGGCAGCGGGGGCGGTGTCCTGGCGGGGGTCGACTCCAGCGCGGCCAGCGCCAGCCGCACCGCCTCGTCCAGCTGTACGTCCCGCCCGGCCGCGTAGTCCTGCGGAGCACAGATCACCTCGACGTCGGGATCGACGCCGTGGTTCTCCACGCCCCACCCGTAACCCTCCAGCCAGAACGCGTACTTGGGCTGGGTGACGAGGGTGCCGTCGACGAGGCGGTAGCGGCTGTCGATGCCGATCGTCCCGCCCCAGGTGCGGGTGCCGACCACCGGCCCGATGCCCAGCGCCTTGATCGCCGCGTTGACGATGTCCCCGTCCGAGCCGGAGAACTCGTTGGCGACGGCGATGACGGGACCGCGCGGCGCGTCCTCCGGGTAGCTGGACGGCCGCATCCCGCGCGGCACGTCCCAGCCGACGATCCGCCGCGCCAGCTTCTCCACCACCAGCTGGGAGGTGTGCCCGCCCCGGTTCTCCCGGACGTCGACGACGAGCCCCTCCCGGGCCACCTCGACCCGCAGATCGCGGTGGATCTGGGCCCAGCCGGGCGCCTGCATGTCGGGGACGTGGAGGTAGCCGAGCCGCCCGTCGGACGCCCGGTGGACGTAGGCCCGCCGGTCGGCGACCCACGCGTGGTAGCGCAGCGCCTCCTCGTCGGCCACGGGGACGACCACCACGTGCCGTGCCTCGCCCCCGCCGGCCGGCGCGATCGTCAGCTCGACGGCCTTGCCCGCCGTGCCGACGAGCAGCGGCCCGGGCCCGGTCACCGGGTCCACCGGATGTCCGGCGACGGCGGCGATCGCGTCCCCCGGGCGCACCGCGACCCCGGGCGCGGCGAGCGGGGAGCGGGCGTCCGGGTCGGAGGTCTCCGAGGGCAGGATCCGGTCGATGCGCCAGCCGCCGTCCGGGTTGCGGGAGATGTCCGCGCCGAGGAGTCCCTGCCGGGCGCCCCGGCCGTGACCGCCGCGCGGGGTGACGTAGGCGTGCGAGGTGCCCAGTTCGCCGTGCACCTCCCACAGCAGGTCGACCAGGTCGTCGTGTGTGGCGACCTTGTCGAGGAGCGGGCGGTAGCGGTCCTGGACGCCGTCCCAGTCGACGCCGCCGAGGTCGGCCCGCCAGAAGTTGTCCCGCATGACGCGGCCGGTCTCGTCGTACATCTGCCGCCACTCGGCGGCCGGGTCGACGGTCTGCCGGACGCGGCCGAGGTCGACGGTGATGTTGCTGTCGCTGTCCTCGTCACCGGAGGCGCGCCGGTCGCTCGGTACGACCTTCAGCTTGCCGTCGGTCCACAGCAGCAGCCGTTTGCCGTCGCCGCTGACCTCGAAGCCGTCGGCGTCGGCGGCGAGGTGCTCGATGCGCTGCTGGACGAGGTCGAAGCGTTCCAGCTCGGTGTTGGGGTCCGGGTCGTCCGGGGTGGCCCGGGAGGCGCCGAGGACGCCGCGCACGGGATGCCTGAGCCACAGCACGCCGTCCTTGGCGGCCGCGAGGGAGGAGTAGCGGCCGGCCTCGACCGGGAAGGGCACTATCCGGTCGGCGAGGCCCTCGAGGTCGATCCGGGTGGCGGGAGTGCCCTCGCTGTCGGGTGTCTCGTCCTTGTCGGGCGCGTCGAAGGGCCGGCCGTGCCGCTGCGGGCCGAACGGCGAGGGGGTGGTCGCGGCCAGCGGGATCAGATGCGGGCGGGCGCCCTCCACGAAGGAGAGGTCGAAGGCGTGCTGGTCGTAGACCGGGTCGAAGGAGCGCGTGGACAGGAACGCGAGGTGCTTGCCGTCGAGGGTGAAGGCGGGCGCGTAGTCGTGGAAGCGCAGCGGGGTCGCCTCGGTGACGGACAGGTCGGTGACGTTGGCGAGCTTGAGCTGTGCGAGCGGGCGCGGGCCGGGGTGCGACCAGGCCAGCCAGGCCGAGTCGGGCGAGAAGACCAGGTCGGACACGTCTCCGTCGGGGCTCGCGTCGACCTCGCGGACCTCGCCGCTCTCCCGCTCGACGAGCAGCAGCCGGCCGTCGTGCGCGGCGACGGCGGCCCGGCTGCCATCGGGCGCCATCGCGAGTTCGAGGACGCGGCCGAGCCGTCCGGCGGCGAGCCGGCGCGGGGCGGCGCCCGGTACGGGTCCGGTGGCCGGGGCGAACTCCAGGGCGTCCTCGCCCTCGGCGTCCGTCACCCACACCACCCACTCCTCGCCGTCCGTGCGGAAGGCGCGCGGCAGCCGGGCCCGGACGCCGGGCTCGGCGGCGAGCGCGCGGGCGGGTCCGGAGCGGTGGGTCACCCAGTGCACCGACCCGCGCACCTCCACGGCGCTGCCGCGCGCGGTGTGGTCCGGCGCGGCGCCGCCCAGCCAGCGGGCGGCGGTCACCGGGTAAGGGCGGCGGTCGGTGCGCTGCCCGCCGAGCCGGACGTCGAGCCGGCGCGGCTCCGCCCCGTCCAGGTCGTCCAGCACCCACAGCTCGCCCGCCGACATGTACACGACCCGCGTCCCGTCGCCGGACGCGTGCCGGGCGTAGAACCCTTCGAGGGGGGTGTGCCGGCGCAGATCGGACCCGTCGGCGAGGGACGAGTACAGCGCCCCCGTCCCCTCGTGGTCGGACAGGAACGCGAGCCTCTCCCCCACCCACACCGGGTACTCGAGGTTCCCGTCCAGCTCGGCGTGCAGCCGGACGAACTCCCCGCCGCCCTCCCGGTCGATCCACAGCTTGCCCGCCGTACCGCCCCGGTAGCGCTTCCAGTGGGCGGCCTCCCGGCCCATCGGCGCGGACAGCAGCACTGTGTGCGGACCGTAGGCGACATTGCCGACGGGACCGTACGGCAGCGTGGTGGCCGGTCCGCCGTCGACCGGGACGGCGCGGGCCCAGCTGCGGCGCAGGGTCGCCTGGTCGTAGGTGCTGGTGGCGAGGACGCGGCCCTCGGGAGTCCAGCCGCGCACCCGGGTCTGCAGGCTCCCCCAGTGCGTCAGCCGGGTGGAGGGCCCGCCGTCGACCGGGGCGATGTGCACCTCGGGGGCGCCGTCACGGGTGGAGGTCCAGGCGACGGTAGTGCCGTCGGGGGAGATGCGGGGCAGGGAGACGGGTACGTTGTCGGCACTGACCCGCCAGGCGCGCCCACCGTCGAGGGGCGCGAGCCACACGTCGTCCTCGGCGGCGAAGGCCACCAACTCGCCGTGCAGGTGCGGGAATCTGAGGTATGCGGCAAGCGTCGCGGACTGTGTCACCAGGTCACTGTATTCAGGTACGGCGCCGCAGGTCAGGGGTTTCGATCACTTCTGTCCGCCACCCGCGCCCACGGTCTCGGTGACCGTCACGGTGACGGTGACCGTCGGCTGCGGCCGTCCCCCGGCCGGGGCGGAGCCGGTCGGCCGGACCGGCGAGGGCGTCGCGGCCCCGCAGTCGCCGAGCCCGCTCACCCTGAACAGCTCCTTCTTGCCGACGTCCGCGCTCAGATCACCCCGAACGCACTTCCCGTCGACCGCCCGCGTGACCTTGCCGGTGACGGTGATGTCCTTCCCCTCGCCGGTCTCCCCCTGGCAGTCGACGGACACCAGGTCGCCCTGTCCGCCGGCGGTGCAGGTCAGCCGGCGCACGTCCACGTCCCGGCGCCCGATCTCGGCCGTCGCGACCTGATCGGTCGTGTACGCCACGGACGTGGCGCTCACGCCGCCGCCCGGTTCGCAGGCCACCGCCGCGCCCACGACGGCGGGCACGACCACGAGAAGCCGGATCCTTCTCCATGCCGCCATGGACGGCAGCCTGCCACTCGGGCCCGCGACACGACAGCCCGTATGCGGCCACGATCTCAGCCGCGTGGCAGCGGACTGTGCCCTCCTCGACGGGTCAGGACCAGCGGCCCGTGCGCGCCAGGACCAGGGCGGCGGCCGCCGTTCCGGCGGTCGAGGTGCGCAGCACGCTCCGGCCCAGCCGGTAGGTCTTGGCGCCGGCCTCCTCGAAGAGCGCCAGCTCCTCCGGGGAGACGCCCCCCTCGGGTCCGACGACGAGCACGATCTCACCCTCGGCCGGCAGCACGGCGGTGGCGAGCGGCTCGCTGCCGTACGCGCGGTCCTCGTGCAGTACGGCGGCGAAGTCGGCACGGGCCAGAAGCTGTGCCACCTGCCTGCTGGTCGCCGCGTCGGCGACCTCGGGGAAGCGGACCCGGCGCGACTGCTTGCCGGCCTCGCGGGCGGTCGCCCGCCACTTCGCGAGCGCCTTCAGCCCGCGCTCGCCCTTCCACTGCGTGATGCAGCGGGCGGCCGCCCACGGCACGATCGCGTCGACACCGGTCTCGGTCATCGTCTCGACGGCCAGCTCCCCCCGGTCCCCCTTGGGCAGGGCCTGCACGACCGTGACCCGGGGAGCTTCGGCGGGCTCCTCGGCCACGTCCTCCAGGCTCACCACCAGCCGGTCCCTGCCCTCCGCGGCGACGACCTCGCCCTCGGCCCAGCGGCCGGCGCCGTCGGTGAGGACGACCGCCTCACCGGCCCGCAGCCGCTTCACGGAGACCGCGTGGCGGCCTTCGGGCCCGTCGAGCACGAAGTCCCCCGGTCGGCCCGGCAGTTCGTCGACGACGAACACCGGCGCGGTCACGAGCCGTCACCCTCGCCGCCCGGGAACTCCGCCAGCTCCGCCCGCGCGGCCTCGAGTTCCTCGACCAGGATCTCCACCAGCTGCCCGGCCGGAAGCTCCCGGGCCATCCGGTGGCCCTGCCCCGCCCACAGCGCCATCCCCTGCGCGTCGCCCGCCTTGGCGGCCGCCTTGCGCAACGGGGAGGTCAGGTGGTGGACCTCGGGGTAGGCGGCGGGCGCGTACGGGCCGTGCTCGCGCAGGAAGCGGTTGACCAGACCGCGGGCCGGACGGCCGGAGAAGGCACGGGTCAGCTCGGTGCGCACGAACAGGGGGTTGGTGAGCGCCGCCTTGTGCACGGCGTGCGCGCCCGACTCGGGTGTGGCGAGGAACGCGGTGCCCAGCTGGGCGGCGGACGCGCCGGCCGCGAGGACCGCGGTGATCTGGCTGCCGCGCATGATGCCGCCCGCGGCGACGATCGGCAGGCTCACGGCCTCCCGGACCTGGGCGAGCAGGGACAGCAGTCCGGTGCCGCAGCCGTCGGTCTCCGCGAAGTCCTTGTGGGTGCCCTGGTGGCCGCCGGCCTCCACCCCCTGCACGATCACCGCGTCCGCGCCGGCCTGCTCCACGGCGAGCGCCTCCTCGGCGGAGGTCACGGTGACCAGGGTGAGGGTGCCCGCCCGGCGCAGCGCCCGCAGCACGTCACCGCTCGGCACACCGAAGTGGAAGGAGGCCACCGCGACCGGGTCGTCGAGGAGTACCGCGATCTTGGCGTCGTAGCCGTCGTCGCGGCCGCTGTCCGGGTCGCCGAGCTCGGTGTCGTACCAGGTGGACTCGCCGGCGAGCTGCTCGGCGTAGACCTTCACGGCGCCGGTCTCGGCATACTCGGGCTGCGGCATGAACAGATTCACGCCGAAGGGGCGGCCGGTCAGGCCCCGCATCTGCTTGATCTCCTGGTACATGCCGTCGGCCGTCTTGTACCCGGCGGCGAGGAACCCGAGCCCGCCGGCCTCGGACACGGCGGCCGCGAGCTGCGGCACGGAGACGCCGCCCGCCATCGGGGCCTGCACGATCGGATGCGGGAAGAGATCGGTCAGTGCGGAGGACATGACGGCATGTTGCCACGTCCCCCGAACAAGTCCGAAACCGGCCGTGTGCACTCAGCCCGTCCGGTGTTTGAGGACGAGGCCCGTTCAGGGCCGACGGGGGTCTGGGGGCGGAGCCCCCAGCAACCCACGGTCAGCGGCCGTTGAACGCGTCCTTCAACCGCGAGAACAGCCCCTGCTGCCCCGGCTGACTGCATCCACCCGGGGGCCGACCCCCGGACCCCCAGCAGAAAAAGCCCACAGCCGCCGTCAGCGACCGTTGAACGCGTCCTTCAACCGCGAGAACAGCCCCTGCTGCCCCGGCTGGAACTGCCCCGTGGGCCGTTCCTCACCCCGCAGCTTGGAAAGCTCCCGCAGCAGCCGCTCCTGCTCCGGGTCCAGCTTGGTCGGCGTCTGGACCTCGACGTGCACGATGAGGTCGCCGCGGCCGCCGCCCCGCAGATGCGTGACGCCTCGGCCGTGCAGCGGGATCGACTGGCCGGACTGAGTACCGGGCCGGATGTCGACCTCCTCCAGGCCGTCCAGCGTCTCCAGCGGCACCTTGGTGCCGAGGGCCGCCGCGGTCATCGGGAGTGTCACCGTGCAGTGCAGGTCGTCGCCGCGGCGCTGGAACATCGCGTGCGGCAGCTCGTGGATCTCGACGTACAGGTCACCGGCGGGACCGCCACCGGGCCCGACCTCGCCCTCGCCGGCCAGCTGGATCCGGGTGCCGTTGTCGACACCGGCCGGGATCTTGACGGTGAGCGTCCGGCGGGAGCGGATGCGCCCGTCGCCCGCGCACTCGGGGCACGGGGTCGGCACGACCGTGCCGAAGCCCTGGCACTGGGGGCAGGGGCGGGAGGTCATGACCTGGCCGAGGAACGACCGGGTCACCTGCGACACCTCGCCGCGCCCGCGGCACATGTCACAGGTCTGGGCCGTCGTACCCGGCGCCGCGCCCTCACCGCTGCAGGTGGAGCAGACGACCGCGGTGTCGACCTGGATGTCCTTGGTGGTGCCGAAGGCGGCCTCCTCGAGGTCCACCTCCAGCCGGATCATCGCGTCCTGGCCGCGCCGGGTGCGCGAGCGCGGACCCCGCTGGGACGCCGTACCGAAGAACGCGTCCATGATGTCGGAGAAGTTGCCGAAGCCACCCGCTCCGAAGCCGCCCGCGCCACCGCCGCCCGCCTGCGAGAGGGGGTCGCCGCCGAGGTCGTAGACCTGCTTCTTCTGCGGGTCGGAGAGCACCTCGTAAGCGGCGTTGATCTCCTTGAACCGCTCCTGGGTCTTCGGATCCGGGTTGACGTCCGGGTGCAGCTCGCGGGCGAGCCGGCGGAAGGCCTTCTTGATCTCATCCTGCGACGCGTCGCGGCGCACGCCGAGAACGGCGTAGTAGTCCGTGGCCACTTACGACTCCGCCAGGATCTGTCCGACGTAACGTGCCACCGCTCGTACCGCTCCCATCGTTCCCGGGTAATCCATGCGCGTGGGTCCGACCACGCCGAGTTTGGCGACTGCCTCGCCGCCCGAACCGTAGCCGACCGACACCACGGAAGTGGAGTTGAGTCCCTCGTAGGCATTCTCGTGACCGATGCGTACGGTCATGCCCGAATCCCCCGCCTCGCCCAGGAGTTTGAGGAGAACGACGTGTTCCTCCAGGGCCTCCAGGACGGGCCGGATGGTGAGAGGGAAGTCATGTCCGAAGCGGGTGAGATTGGCGGTGCCGCCGATCATCAGCCGCTCCTCGTTCTCCTCGACGAGGGTCTCCAGCAGGGTGGAGAGCACCGTCGAGACAGTGCCCCGGTCGTCGGCCTCGAAGGCGTCCGGCAGGTCCTCCACCAGACGCGGCACATCGGTGAACCGGCGGCCCGCGACCCGGCTGTTGAGCCGCGCGCGTAGATCCGCGAGCGAGGCCTCCCCGAAGGGCGCCGGGCAGTCCACCATCCGCTGCTCGACCCGGCCGGTGTCCGTGATCAGCACGAGCATCAGCCGGGCGGGCGCGAGCGCCAGCAGTTCCACGTGCCGCACGGTGGACCGGGTCAGCGACGGATACTGCACGACGGCGACCTGCCGGGTGAGCTGCGCCAGCAGCCGCACCGTGCGGGCCACCACGTCGTCGAGGTCGACGGCGCCGTCGAGGAAGTTCTGGATGGCCCGCCGCTCGGGCGCGCTCATCGGCTTGACGCCGGCGAGCTTGTCGACGAACAGCCGGTAGCCCTTGTCGGTGGGGATCCGCCCGGCGCTGGTGTGCGGCTGGGCGATGAACCCCTCGTCCTCGAGGGCCGCCATGTCGTTACGCACCGTCGCCGGGGAGACGCCGAGGTTGTGCCGCTCGGTCAGGGCCTTCGACCCCACCGGCTCCTCGGTGCCGACGTAGTCCTGGACGATGGCGCGCAGCACCTGCAGCCTGCGTTCGCTCAGCATCCGCGCACACCTCCAGAAGTCGTCCCCCAGTCCCCTGGGCGCCTGCCCTGGCACTCATCACCACCGAGTGCCAACGTTCCCCGGCCCAGTGTACGGCTGTGGGGTACACCCCGGGCAAGGTCGGCCGACACCCGGCGTCCTACCCGTTAGCGTCCCGGTATGACGGTGACTTGGGAAGAGCTGGGGTGGGAGCGGGTCGCGGCCGGGGTCGGACGGGTGCGGCTGCCGGGCTGGGACTGCACGGCGGGGCTGGTCGTCGGGGCGGGCGCGGTACTGATGGTGGACGCCGGGTCGGGCCTCGCGGAGGGAACGCGCCTGCGGACGCAGGCCGAGGAACTGACCGGCTCACGTGTGACCCATCTCGCGCTCACCCATCCCCACTTCGACCATGTGTTCGGCGCGGCGGCGTTCGCGGGAGCGGAGGTCTTCGGCGCGGTGGGCATGGACACGGTCCCGGCGGAGGAACTGCGCGCGGACGCGGTTAGCAACGGTCTGGACGAGGCGACGGCGACGGAGGCCGCGGACACCCTGGTCCGCCCCCGCCACCCGGTGTCCGGCGAGCGGACCCTCGACCTCGGCGGCGGCAGGCAGGTGCTGCTGGCGAACGTCGGCCCCGCCCACACCGCCCACGACCTGGTGGTCCTGGTCCCCGGCTCCCCCGAGGTCGTGTTCTGCGGCGACCTCGTCGAGGAGTCCGGTGAGCCCCAGGCCGGCCCCGACGCCGTGCCCTCCCACTGGCCGGCCGCCCTGGACCGCCTCCTGGACCTCGGCGGCGAGGACGCGCTGTACGTGCCCGGTCACGGGGCGGTGGTGGACGCGGCGTTCGTGCGGGCGCAACGGGACGCGCTGGCGGCGCGATTCGGCGTGTCGCCGTAATCCGGTCTCGGGGCTTCTCCTATCGTCATCCGAATGCGCCAGTACTCCGCCGATCTGACCCCTCCCTGGAAGAAGCCGAAACCCGTTCCCGAGGTGCCGGCGGAGCCCGGCCTGGTGGTGGAGGAGCCGGGCACCGGTTTCTGCGGCGCGGTGATCCGCTGCGAGGCGGGCACGGTGACCTTGGAGGACCGCTTCGGCAAGCACCGCGTGTTCCCGCTGGAGCCGCGCGGCTTCCTGCTGGAGGGCCGGGTGGTGACCCTCGTACGACCGCCGTCCTCGGGCCCCGTACGGCCCACCCGTACCGCTTCCGGTTCGGTCGCCGTCCCCGGCGCCCGCGCGCGGGTCGCCCGCGCCGGGCGCATCTACGTCGAGGGCCGGCACGACGCCGAGCTGGTCGAGAAGGTGTGGGGCGACGACCTGCGCGTCGAGGGCGTGGTGGTGGAGTACCTGGAGGGCGTGGACGACCTGCCGTCGATCGTCGCGGACTTCGCGCCGGGGCCGGACGCACGGCTGGGAGTCCTGGTGGACCACCTGGTGCCGGGGACGAAGGAGTGGCGGATCGCACAGGCGGTGACCAGCGAACACGCCCTGGTCGTCGGCCACCCGTACATCGACATCTGGGAGGCGGTGAAGCCGTCGTCGCTGGGGATCGCGGGGTGGCCACGGGTGCCGCACGGCCAGGACTGGAAGACGGGCGTGTGCCGGGCGCTGGGCTGGCCGTCGGAGAACACGGGGGCGGTGTGGCAGGCGATCCTGGCGCGGGTGGGGTCCTACAAGGACCTGGAGCCGGAGCTGTTGGGGAGGGTGGAGGAGCTGATCGACTTCGTCACGGGCAGCGGTGAGGCCTGACGTCGATGAACTGCTTCCGGTAGCCGGCCTCCTCACCGTCTCCGAGCGGGTCGGTCAACAGAACGCACTGCGCCATCACCGGATCGACGATGAGGTGGGCGGGCACCTTGCATCACGATTACTCGCCGGAGTGATCAGTCCACCAGGTCCCGCACCACCGCGTCCGCCAGCAGCCGCCCGCGCAGGGTGAGCACGGCATGCCCCTCGTCGTACGGGCCGGACTGCAGCAGACCGTCCGCCAGCGCGCGCCCGGCCGCCGCAAGCCCCTCCTCCCGCAGCAGCGCCAGCGGCACCCCCTCCCGCAGCCGCAGCTCCAGCAGGATCCGCTCCACCCGCCGGTCCTCGTCGGACAGGAGCTCACGCCCGGCGCCCGGTGTGCGGCCGGAGGCCAGTGCCGCCGCGTACGCCCCCGGGTGCTTCACGTTCCACCAGCGCACCCCGCCGACGTGGGAGTGCGCTCCCGGCCCCGCGCCCCACCAGTCGGCGCCCCGCCAGTACAGCTCGTTGTGCAGACAGCGGGCCGCCTCGGAGGTGGCCCAGTTGGAGACCTCGTACCAGTCGAAGCCCGCGGCGGACATCACCTCGTCCGCGATCAGGTAGCGGTCCGCGTGGACGTCGTCGTCCGTCATCGGGACCTCGCCCCGGCGGATGCGGCGGGCCAGCTGCGTGCCCTCCTCGACGATCAGGGCGTACGCCGAGACGTGGTCGGGGCCCGCGCCCAGCGCCGCGTCCAGGGACGCCCGCCAGTCGTCGTCGGACTCGCCCGGGGTGCCGTAGATCAGGTCGAGGTTGACGTGCTCGAAGCCGGCGGCCCGCGCCTCGGCCACGCACGCCTCGGGTCGGCCCGGCGTGTGGGTGCGGTCGAGGACCTTCAGCACGTGCTGCCGCGCACTCTGCATGCCGAAGGAGATCCGGTTGAAGCCGCCCCGGCGGAGGGTCTCGAGATAATCGGGGTCCACCGACTCCGGGTTCGCCTCCGTCGTCACCTCCGCGTCGGGCGCGAGGCCGAACTCCTCGCGGATCGCGCCCAGCATCCGGACGAGGTCGTCCGCGGCCAGCAGGGTGGGGGTGCCGCCGCCGACGAAGACCGTACGGACGGGGCGCGGGTCGTCGCCCAGCACCTTGCGGGCCAGCCGGACCTCGTCGATCAGGGTGTCGGCGTAGTTGTCACGGGACGCGAGGACCCCGCCGGTGCCGCGCAGCTCGGTGGCGGTGTAGGTGTTGAAGTCGCAGTAGCCGCAGCGGGTCGCGCAGTACGGGACGTGCAGATAGAAACCGAGGGGGCGGTCCGGGGCGCCGGTCAGGGCGTGCGCCGGGAGCGCGCCGTCGTCGGGGACCGGCTCGCCGTCGGGGAGTGCGGAAGGCATGTCCTCCATTGTCCGCCACCGGTACGACTGCTCACTCCGCCTGGAGCACCAGCAGTGCCAGGTCGTCCGCGGGCGGCTGCTCGCCGAAGGCGTGCACCAGCCGGCGGATGCGGTCGGCGATCAGCTCCGCGTCCAGGCCCCGGCACCCGGCGAGCGCGAGGGCCAGACCGTCGTCGTCGTCGAACTGGCGATGGCCCGAGCGCCGCTCCGTCACCCCGTCGGTGACGCACAGCAGGCTGTCGCCGGGCCGCAGCTCCAGCACGTCACTGGTGTACGTGGCCTCCTCGATCACCCCGAGGAGGGTCTGCGGTCGGGCGGCCGTGGCGACGGACCCGTCGGGGCGCAGGAGGAGCGGCAGCGGGTGTCCGGCGGAGGCGAGGGTGCAGCGGACACCGCCCTCGAACGGCGCGAGTTCCCCGTAGAGGAGGGAGAGGAAGCGGGTCTGCGGGCCGTCGCCGGGTCCGGCGGGGCCGACGAAGGCGCGGGCGGCGGCGTCGGCGGCCTCGGTGGCGTCGTCGAGGAGGAGCTGGTTGAGGCGGTCCAGGACGTCGGCGACGCCGTAGCCCTCGCGGGCCAGCAGCCGCAGCCAGGGGCGGGCCAGGCCGATGACGACGGCCGCCTCCGGGCCCTTGCCCTGGACGTCGCCGATCGCGAAGCACCAGCGGCCGTCGCCCGCCGGGAACAGGTCGTAGAAGTCGCCGCTGGGCCCGCCCTGCTCACGCGGCTCGTAGACGAGGGCGCTGCGCACCCCGGGGATCTCGGCGACCGCGCCGGGCAGCAGACCGCGCTGGAGGACGGCGCTGATGGTGACCTGACGGGCGTACTGCCGGGCCGCGCCGATCGCCAGCGCCACCCGGCGGCCGAGGTCCTCGACGAGCCCGGTGACCTCGTCGGGGAAGGCGGGCAGCCCGGCCCGCCCGATCACCAGGGTGCCCAGCGGGCGGCCGCCGGCGATCAGCCGGTAGGCGAGGGCCGTGCCGTGGGCGCCGAGGGCCGCGCCGGGCCAGGGAAACGGTTCGGGGCCGGAGCGCAGGGCGTCCGGCGGGCGCGGCGGATCCTTCTCCAGGGCGCGGCGCAGCTCCTCGATGTGGCCCTCGTTGCCGTGCCAGACCCGGGCCAGGCGCGGCCCGGGCCCGCCGGCCCACTCGCCCCAGCCGGCTCCGCCCTCGGCATCGGCGCCGGAAGGCGCCCATCGCCCGCTGACCTCGTCCTCCGTCCACACCGCGCACCAGTCGGCGAGCCGGGGCACGACCAGCTGACTCGTCAGTGCGGCGACCAGGTCCTCGTCGAGCTGCCCGGCGAGCAGGTCGGAGGCCTCGGCGAGGAACGACAGGGCGCCCCGGTTCAGCCAGTCCCGGCCGCGCCCGGCGGACGGCTGGGGCTCCGGGGCGAGGGCCTCGAGGAGCGCGAGGGGGGCGCCGGGTTCGCATGCGTCGGCCTCGTCGTCGTACGGCTGCTGGGGCGGTGTCGGCAGGAGCCTTGCCCAGACCGTCTTCGTGCCCCTGCGGTAGGTCACGCCCCAGGCGTCCGCGAGCGTGGCGACCAGGCGCAGGCCGCGGCCGTACTCCGGGGTCTCGTAGGGCTGTTCGGGCGGGTGGTCGCGCGGGGCGCGGGAGGGGTGGTGGTCGCAGACCTCGACGACGACCGCGCGGCCGTGCTCCGGGCACTCCTCCAGACGGCAGAGCAGCTCGACGTCGGTGCCGGCGTGGACGACCGCGTTGGTGACGAGCTCGCTGACGACGAGTATCGCGTCGCCGGCGAGGTGTTCGGCGACCCCGCCCCACTCGGTGAGGGCGGCGCGCACCAGGTCCCGGGCGGCGCCGGGCGCGAGGGAGCCGCCGGCCAGGGTGGCCCGGGTGTACGGGAACGCGCCGACGGACGCGGGCGGGGGCGCACCGACGGGGAAGACGGTCTCCCGCTGGGTCGGAATGGCCCCCATGCGCAGCTCCCCGGGCAGTTCGGATGCCCACAGAGTGACAGACGGATCCCGGCCAAATGCGGTGGGTGACCGAAGGGGATCGCGTCGGACGGGAAGAGCGCTGCACGAGTGCACGAAAGTGACAGATGGCGAGCGATTCTGGGTGTCTTCGGAGCAACAGGGCTGCGGTCACCCGGGCGACGAGGGACTGCGTCGGCCTGCGGCTCCACCGCGGGGGCGTGAGCGACCACGACGCACCCGCGGCCGCCCACGCTCCCCACCACCTCCTACGACTCCCGCGTCCCCGCGTACATCTCGTCGATCAGGTGCTTGTACTCCCGCTCCACCACCGGCCGCTTCAGCTTCAGGCTCGGCGTGATCTCCCCGTGCTCCACATCGAGATCCCGCGGCAGCAGCCGGAACTTCTTGATGGTCTGCCACTTCTGCAGACCGCTGTTGAGCTCCGTGACGTACCCCTCGACGAGGGCGACCGTGGCGGGGGCGGCGACGACCTCCGCGTAGGGCTTTCCGGCCAGGCCGTTCTCCTTGGCCCACTCCAGGATGGCCGGCTCGTCCAGGGCGATCAGCGCGGTGCAGAAGTTCCGGTCGGCGCCGTGCACGAGGATGTTCGACACGTACGGGCACACCGCCTTGAACTGACCCTCGACCTCGGCGGGGGCGATGTACTTGCCGCCGGACGTCTTGATGAGGTCCTTCTTGCGGTCGGTGATGCGGAGGTACCCGTCGTCGGACAGTTCGCCGATGTCGCCCGTGTGGAACCAGCCGTCGGCCTCGAGCACCTCGGCCGTCTTCTCGGGCAGCTTGTGGTAGCCCTCCATGATGCCGGGGCCGCGCAGCAGGATCTCGCCGTCGTCGGCGATGCGCACCTCCGTGCCGGGCAGCGGCTTGCCGACCGTGCCGGTGCGGTAGGCCTCGCCGGGGTTCACGAAGGACGCGGCGGAGGACTCCGTGAGGCCGTAGCCCTCGAGGATGTGGATGCCTGCGCCCGAGAAGAAGTAGCCGATCTCGGGCGCGAGGGCGGCGGAGCCGGAGACACAGGCACGCAACCGGCCGCCGAAGGCCTCGCGGATCTTCGCGTAGACGAGCGCGTCGGCGACCTTGTGCTTGGCGCCGAGGCCGAACGGGACGGACGCCGTGCCGGTGCGCTTGAAGTTGTCCTGGGCGGCCTTGGCGTACTCGCGGGCGGTCTCCGCCGCCCACTGGAAGATCTTGTACTTGGCGCCGCCGCCCGCCCTGGCCTTGGCGGCGACCCCGTTGTAGACCTTCTCGAAGATGCGCGGCACGGCCGCCATGTACGTCGGCTGGACCACCGGCAGATTCTCGATGATCTTGTCGACCCGGCCGTCCACGGCCGTCACGTGCCCGACCTCGATCTGGCCTGAGGTGAGCACCTTGCCGAAGACGTGCGCGAGCGGCAGCCACAGGTACTGCACGTCCTCGCCGCTGATCAGCCCGGTCGCGGCGATCGCCTTCGCCATGTACGACCAGTTGTCGTGCGGGAGGCGGACGCCCTTGGGGCGGCCGGTGGTGCCGGAGGTGTAGATGAGGGTGGCGAGCTGGTCGGAGGTGATCGCGGCGACCCGCTCCTTGATCAGCTCGGGCTCCTTCTCCAGGCGGGCCGCGCCGCGCTTCTCCAGCTCCTCGAGAGTGAGGATCCAGTCCTCCGCGGTGTCGGCGCCGGCCGGGTCGAGGACGACCACATGGGTGAGCTCGGGCAGTTCGGCGCGCTTCTCGACCGCCTTGGCGAGCTGCGCCGCGTCCTCGGCGATCAGCACCCGGCTCTCGGAGTCGGCGAGGATGTACGCCGATTCCTCGGCGTTGGTCTGCGGGTAGACGGTGGTGGTGGCGGCGCCGGCGCACATGATGCCGAGGTCGGCGAGGATCCACTCGATCCGGGTGGAGGCGGCGAGCGCCACGCGCTGCTCGGGCCGCACACCCAGCTCGATGAGTCCGGCCGCGATCGCGTAGACCCGCTCGGCGGTCTGCGCCCAGCTCAGCGACTTCCAGTCGTCGGGGCCCTCGCCGGACGCGGCCGGCACCGGGTGGCGGTAGGCCTCCGCGTCGGGCGTGGCCGCCACGCGCTCCAGGAAGAGGCCCGCCACCGACGGCGGACGGTTCTCGATCAGGGTCTGTGTGTCGCTCACGACATCCTCCGGGGCCCGCGGCGGTGCGGCTGGGTGTAGCGGCTGGCTCTGCGTCTGACTTTGCGGCTGACTTCTGCGGCCGGCTCTTCGGCCGGCTTCTGCGGCTGGCTGTGCGGCCGGCTTGGTGCAGCCGGCTTGGTGCGACCGGCTTGATGCGACCGGCTTGATGCGACCGGCTTGTTTAACTCACGAGTAACTATCGGGGACAGATTAAAGGGCGACCGGCCTGCGCGTAAGGGGCCACAGAGGGTGACTTTCCCCAGGGTTCTCCCCCGCACAAGGACGCGGGGCCCGCCACGCTCACGCGTGACGGGCCCCGGAAACCGGCTGCTCCGCGGCTACTTCTTGCCCTTGCCGGAGCCTGCGCCGTCGTCGCTGCTCAGCACGGCGATGAAGGCCTCTTGCGGAACCTCCACCGAACCCACCATCTTCATCCGCTTCTTGCCTTCCTTCTGCTTCTCCAGCAGCTTCCGCTTACGGGAGATGTCACCGCCGTAGCACTTGGCGAGGACGTCCTTGCGGATGGCGCGGATGGTCTCGCGGGCGATCACCCGGGAGCCGATGGCCGCCTGGATCGGCACCTCGAAGGCCTGCCGCGGGATGAGCTCGCGCAGCTTGGCGACGAGCCGCACCCCGTACGCGTACGCGGCGTCCTTGTGGGTGATCGCCGAGAAGGCGTCCACCTTGTCGCCGTGCAGCAGGATGTCGACCTTGACCAGGCTGGAGGTCTGCTCGCCGGTGGGCTCGTAGTCCAGCGACGCGTACCCGCGCGTCTTCGACTTCAGCTGGTCGAAGAAGTCGAAGACGATCTCGGCGAGCGGGAGGGTGTAGCGGATCTCGACCCGGTCCTCCGAGAGGTAGTCCATGCCGAGCAGGGTGCCGCGCCGGGTCTGGCACAGCTCCATGATCGAGCCGATGAACTCGGTCGGCGCGAGGATCGTGGCGCGTACGACGGGCTCGTACACCTCGTTGATCTTCCCCTCGGGGAACTCGCTCGGGTTGGTGACGGTGTGCTCGCTGCCGTCCTCCATCACCACCCGGTAGACCACGTTGGGCGCGGTGGCGATCAGGTCGAGCCCGAACTCGCGCTCGAGCCGCTCACGGATCACGTCGAGGTGGAGCAGGCCGAGGAAGCCGACACGGAAGCCGAAGCCGAGGGCGGCGGAGGTCTCCGGCTCGTAGACGAGGGCGGCGTCGTTGAGCTGGAGCTTGTCCAGTGCCTCGCGCAGCTCGGGGTAGTCGGAGCCGTCCAGCGGATACAGGCCGGAGAAGACCATCGGCTTCGGGTCCTTGTACCCGCCGAGGGCCTCCGTCGCGCCCTTGGCCTGGCTGGTGACGGTGTCACCGACCTTGGACTGGCGGACGTCCTTCACACCGGTGATCAGATAGCCCACCTCGCCGACGCCGAGGCCGTCCGCGCCGAGCATCTCGGGCGAGTTGGTGCCGATCTCCAGCAGTTCGTGGGTGGCGCCGGTGGACATCATCCTGATCCGCTCGCGCTTGTTGAGCTGACCGTCGATGACACGGACGTACGTCACGACACCCCGGTAGGAGTCGTAGACCGAGTCGAAGATCATCGCGCGGGCGGGCGCGTCCTTGACCCCGACCGGCGCCGGGATGTCCCGGACCGCCCGGTCGAGCAGCGCGTCGACGCCGACCCCGGTCTTCGCCGACACCCGCAGCACGTCGTCGGGCTCGCAGCCGACCAGGTTGGCGAGCTCCTCGGAAAACTTCTCCGGCTGCGCGGCGGGCAGGTCGATCTTGTTCAGCACCGGGATGATGGTGAGGTCGTTCTCCATCGCCAGGTAGAGGTTGGCGAGGGTCTGGGCCTCGATGCCCTGGGCGGCATCGACGAGGAGGATGGTCCCCTCGCAGGCCGCGAGCGACCGCGAGACCTCGTAGGTGAAGTCGACGTGCCCCGGCGTGTCGATCATGTTGAGGATGTGCGTGTTGCCGGGGTCCTGGGTCGGAGCCCACGGCAGCCGCACCGCCTGGGACTTGATCGTGATACCGCGCTCACGCTCGATGTCCATGCGGTCGAGGTACTGAGCACGCATCTGCCGCTGCTCGACCACACCGGTCAGCTGGAGCATCCGGTCGGCGAGCGTGGACTTGCCGTGGTCGATGTGCGCGATGATGCAGAAGTTGCGGATCAGAGCCGGGTCGGTACGGCTCGGCTCGGGCACATTGTTAGGGGTCGCGGGCACGCAGGGTCCTGATTCTTGAGGTATCCGCAGGGTCAGCGGCTCGGGTCGGATCTATACGTAGGCTCCATGGTCCCATGCGTGGGGACCGGGAGCTGGTTTGGGCCGTTCTCCGGTCCGCTGGTAACGTGGGCGGCTGTGCCTCATGCCCTCTCAGCGCGAGGCACATCGGAAACCAGAAATAGAAGAGGCTTATTCGTGGCGAACATCAAGTCCCAGATCAAGCGGATCAAGACCAACGAGAAGGCTCGGCTGCGCAACAAGGCCGTCAAGTCCTCCCTGAAGACCGCGATCCGCAAGGCCCGCGAGGCCGCTGCCGCGGGTGACGTCGAGAAGGCCACCGAGCTGCAGCGCGCTGCCGCGCGTCAGCTCGACAAGGCCGTCTCCAAGGGCGTCATCCACAAGAACCAGGCCGCCAACAAGAAGTCGGCGCTGGCTTCCAAGGTCACGACCCTCAAGGGCTGAACCCTCCTGATCTGATCGCCGGAAGGACTCAGGGCGGGCCCTCTCTCATCCGCCCCCGACCGGCACCCTCGGAGCCGCGCGCGGCCTGCGTTCGCCACGCGGGCGCGGATCCAGCAGCTTGATCCGAAGGCCCCGGCCACCC
Organism: Streptomyces sp. NPDC002588; assembly: GCF_040295925.1. Taxonomy (NCBI): domain Bacteria; kingdom Bacillati; phylum Actinomycetota; class Actinomycetes; order Kitasatosporales; family Streptomycetaceae; genus Streptomyces; species Streptomyces sp. NPDC002588. Next base: position 1,748 of record NZ_JBEOWF010000079.1, on the reverse strand, counting down.
GCCCTTCCCCAGGGCGGAAGCCGGGGCCTTCGGCATGCCCGCGGGCCTTCCCGCCTCACGACCAGAACGCGTCGGCCTTCTCCATGTCCCCGACGCACTCGTCGAGGTCGCTGATCCTGTCCCCGACGATCCGGAAGACGATGCCCCCGTTCTCGTCTATGTGCCGGTCGCCCCGGTCGGCGGTGAAGCGGTGCACCGACATGACATGCCCGCGGCCGTCGACGAACAGGTCGAGCAACGCGACCCGGAACGAACCGCCCGTCTCCGAGTAGAGCCGGCCGTAGTAGTCACTGAGGACCGAGTCGATCCCCTTGTAGTCCCCGGACAACGGGTGGGATCCGGGTACGTGGTGGGTGCAGTCCCCGGTCATCAGCCCGCGCAGGGTGTCCATGTCCCCGCGCTGGAAGGCCTCGTAGCCCCTGCGGACGAGCGCTGCGTGCGGGTGTTCAGCCATGACGATCGCCACCTTTCCTCTTCAGGCGATGGACGGCCGATACGCACGATTCTCCTCCCCGGAGGGCCTACCGTCCTCTGGAGCGGGCCGCCCGCGCGATGGCCACGACCGCCTTCTCGAGCGCGTACTCCGGGTCGTCCCCGCCGCCCTTCACCCCCGCGTCGGCCTCGGCCACGGCCCGCAGCGCGACGGACACCCCGTCCGGTGTCCACCCCCGCATCTGCTGCCGCACCCGGTCGATCTTCCACGGCGGCATCCCCAGCTCGCGCGCCAGATCGGCGGGCCGGCCGCCGCGCGCGGAGGACAGCTTGCCGATCGCCCTGACACCCTGGGCGAGCGCGCTGGTGATCAGCACGGGCGCGACGCCGGTGGCCAGCGACCACCGCAGCGCCTCCAGCGCCTCCGCCGCCCGCCCCTCCACCGCCCGGTCGGCGACGGTGAAGCTCGACGCCTCGGCCCGCCCGGTGTAGTACCGCCCCACGACGGCCTCGTCGATGGTCCCCTCGACGTCGGCCACCAGCTGGGACACGGCCGAAGCCAGCTCCCGCAGATCGCTGCCGATGGCGTCGACCAGCGCCTGACAGGCTTCGGGCGTCGCGGACCGCCCGGTCGCCCGGAACTCCTGCCGCACGAACGCCAGCCGGTCGGCCGGCTTGGTCATCTTCGGACAGGCCACCTCCCGCGCACCCGCCTTGCGCGCGGCGTCCAGCAGCGCCTTGCCCTTGGCCTGACCCGCGTGCAGCAGCACGAGAGTGATCTCCTCGGCGGGCGCCGACAGATAGGCCTTCACGTCCTTCACGGTGTCGGCCGACAGATCCTGCGCATTGCGTACGACGACGACCTTGCGCTCGGAGAACAGCGAAGGACTGGTCAACTCCGCGAGCGTGCCCGGCTGCAACTGGTCCGAGGTCAGATCCCGCACATCCGTGTCGGCGTCGGCGGCCCTGGCGGCGACCACCACCTCCCGCACAGCCCGATCGAGCAGCAGTTCTTCCTGCCCGACGGCAAGGGTCACCGCGGCAAGGGGATCATCGTTCGCACTCTTCCTGGCCATCACGGAAAGCATGCCACGCGCCACCGACAACGACCGCGGGCCTTCACGATGGACACGATGAGAGGGGCACCCCCGCACCGGCTCACGGGCTCACGGGCTCACGGGCTCACGGGCTCACGGGCTCACGGGCTCACGGGCAATACATCTAGGTGTATTGCCCTGTGAGGTTGGGGACGCGGCTGGCGGGTGGTTGGCCTTGCAGCGCGGTGTGTCCGCGGTGGTGATTGTAGGTGTGCAGCC
>NZ_JBEOWF010000078.1:0-24312 GCF_040295925.1 Streptomyces sp. NPDC002588 | reverse complement strand
ACTTTGATGGGCGGCGGTGAGGATCCCTCACCGCCGGCCTTCTCAGTTGTCCTGTGTCAGTGACCGGAGTGCGTGGCGCCGCCCGACTCCATCGCCGCGTGGTCGGTGCCCTCCTCGATGTCGCCGCCGAGCGTCTTGCGCAGCGCGTTCACCGTGCTGGTCTCACCCACGGCCACCCACTTGCGGCCGACCAGGTAGTGACCGCCGTAGTCCTTGGCGCCGTTGATCCACTCGCGCTGGCCGCGGTCGGTGGCGAAGGTCGCCAGGATGAACTTGCCGTCGGCGTTCTTGCAGATCGCCTGTCGGATCTCGTCCGCGTCGGTCTGCATGTTCGGCTTGCACTTCACCTCGGCGGCCAGGTGCTCCAGGCTGCCGGTCGCCGCCGACGGCACGGCCGCCACGGCCTCCGCGTCTCCTTCGGAACCACCGCATCCGGTCAGCGCCAGCGCCGCCGCGGCGGCGGCCACCGCGAGCATCGGTCGGGTCACCTTCATCTGTCCTCCCTGCAAGAGCCTCGTCCTGGATACGGCTCCCGCGCGCGGTCCGCTCAAAATACCGGTGAAACCCGGGCACTGACGTGCGAAAGTATGCCGGTGAACCGAGACGAAGAAGACTGGGAAAACCGCGTGGCGGCCGCCTGGGCCACCCTGGACGACCATCCGGAGGAGCGGGCCGGCGACTTCCGGGCCGTGATCGACGCGCTCGTCGCCGAACTTCCCGCAGACAGCCCGCTCGGTCCCTTCGAACAGGCCTGCGCCTGGGACTCCACCGGCCACTCCGACAAGGCCGAACCTCTGTACCGGGAGGCGCTCGCCCGCGGTCTGAGCGAGGTCAGCCGCTACAAGGGCCGTCGCGCCAAGATCCAGCTCTCCAGCTCGCTGCGCAACATCGGGCGGCCCGAGGAGGGCGTCGAACTGCTCACCCCGGAACTGGACGCCCCGTCCGACGAGCTGGACGACGCCGTCCGCGGCTGTCTGGCGCTGTGTCTGTCGAGCCTGGGCCGCGACCGCGAGGGCCTCTCCCTGGTCCTCGGCGCCCTCGCCCCCCATCTGCCGCGCTACCAGCGGTCGATGGCGAACTACGCGCGGGCGCTCGTGGCGGAGTGACCCGTCCGCCGGTGACCATCCACCGGCTCGCTCGTTGCGCTGGACGTGCAGTCACAGGATGTCGCCCCGCGCCCCGCACCCGGTTCCGCCGCCGCCCGGATCGTCGACGTCGAGCAGGCCGAGGCCGCGCTCGTCGAGCACTACCCGCGTCTCGTCCGGCTCGCCTATCTGCTGCTGCCGCCCGGCCTCGGCCGCAGCCGCCGGGTCCTGACCGCGCACGCCCTCGTCCAGCGCGCCCTGCCCCGCGGCCGCACCTCGGCCCCGGTCATCCCGGCCCAGTCCGCGGGGCGTGACGGCGACCCCGGATACGCGTACGTCCGCCTGCAGGTGGTGCGTACGGCACTGGAGGCGGGCCGGCCGCTGCGGCGCCGGGCGTGGCCCAGGCGGGCACAGCTCCCGGCGCTGCTCCCCCAGGTCCGCGGACTGAAGCTGTTCCCGCGCTCCGGCGGCGCCGACGAACTCGCCCTGGACCAGCGGCTGGCCGGTCTGACCGGCCCGGCCCGCGCCGCCTACGTGCTGCGCGGCCTGGAGAAGCTCCCCGACGGCGATGTCCGCGAGGTGCTCGCCGACGCGGACGCGGAAGGCGTGGACGCGGCTCTGGACGAGGCAGGCACGGTGCCCGCCGACGGCTACGCACTGCTCGACTCCCCCGAGTTCGACGCCTGTTCGCTCCAGGCCCGGCCCACCGACCTGATCCGCCGCCGCCGGCACACCAGGGCCGCGCTGGCCGCCGCGGCCGCCCTCGCGGTGTGCGGCGCCCTGGTCGCGCTGCCCGGCGACGGCTGGGGCCCGGACGGCGCGGCCGCCCCGGTGTACGCGCGGAACCCGGCCGCGGAGGCGGCCCTCGACCCGGGCCGGCTGCTACGGGTCTCCCCGGTCGCCTGGAAGACGTCCGCACGCACCGACTTCTCCGTCTGGCCCGCCCGCGGCCCCCTCGTCCGGGACACCGGGCTGCTGCGCCGCGCTCTCGCCGTCTGGGCCCGCCCCGGTGAGACGGTCCGGGTCTCCGCGACCCCCGGCACCCTCTCGGGCGGCCCGGCCGGCCCACCGCAGCTCCTCTACGCCGGCGGCGTCGGCAACGCACGCGTGGTGATCCTCTACGACGGTCTGCGCATCGCCCGCTACGCCGAGCCCGAGGACGGCACGGCCGGGGCGGCCCTGGACTTCGCGCGGGTCGACGGCGCGCGGGGCACCGAGGCGGGCGCGATCGTCCTGAACCGGACCGACGGCAACGTCCGCTGGCTGACGGCGCCCTGGGTGACCAGGGCCGAGGAACGGGACCTCTCCAAGCCGGGCGCCGGGACGTTGAACCTGACACTCACCGGCGGCATCACCTCACCGCTGGCCAGCCCGGCCACCCGGTCCGGCACCTGCACCAGCTGGAACGTGCTCCAGCTGACCGACGCCTACGGCACCCAGCTGCTGACCGACCTCGGCGAACTCGTCCCCGCCCGCCTCACCACGGGCCGGCCCGGCTCGACGAAGCCGGCGACCGGCGCCGAGGCGCTGAGGACCTGGGCGCCGTTCGCCTGCTCGCTGTCCGACGTGCGCGGGCAGGGCGTACGGACGGTCAACATGTGGTCGTACGCGCGGCAGTCGCTGCCCGATGCGAGCGGATCGGCGGAATGGGTGTGCACCCGTGCCGAGACCTGGCGGGGCGACGGGAGCCGGGTCCTCGCCCAGTTCCGCACGCCGGGCGGGCTGTCCGGATCGGCCGTGGCGAAGGCCGGGGACGTGCCGGCCTGCGGGCCGCATGATCCGCATGTGCTGGCCGGGGTCCTGTGGAAGTCGGAGGGCGGCCATTGGTACCTCCTCGCGGCGGGCGACAGGACGACCGGGTCCGTGCGGGCGAGCGGCGGGGTGAACGGCTCGGCGTCCGGCAACCTGCTGGCCGTACCCGCCGAGAAGGGCGCGCGGGCGGAGCTGAAGGGCGTCCTGGAGGACGGGAGCTCGGTGAGCGGCCTCAACTGACCGGCGCGGGACGGCCGCCGTGGGCCAGCGGGTGCCGTCCGTCCGGATCGAAAGGTTCACGCCACACGCCGTACGAGGAGACGCCTTCGAGGTCGAACTCCACCGCGGCGGACGCCGGGGGCCGTCTGCTCCTGCGAGCAGGGGTTCCGCGGAACGTGCAGGCAACGGATACCGGAAGGGGAGGTTCGCCGCCCACCGTTGTGGTGCCGGGCAGGTGAACACCCTTGACCGAGCCGGTCCGTTGGAGGCCGGATCCGATCGGTAAGGTGTTCGTATGACTACCGGGGTTCGTCGAAGAATGGGAGTCGAGGAGCGTCGGCAGCAGTTGATCGGCGTCGCCCTCGAACTGTTCGCCCAGCGCTCGCCCGACGAGGTCTCCATCGACGAGATAGCGGCGGCCGCCGGCATCTCGCGCCCCCTCGTCTACCACTACTTCCCCGGCAAACTCAGCCTGTACGAGGCCGCGTTGAAGCGCGCGTCCGAGGACCTCGCCGCCCGGTTCGTCGAACCGCACGAAGGGCCGCTGGGCTCCCGGCTGTTGCGGGTGATGCGCCGGTACTTCGACTTCGTCGACGAGCACGGCCCCGGTTTCTCCGCCCTCATGCGCGGCGGTCCGGCCGTCGGCTCCTCCACCACGAACGCCCTCATCGACGCCGTGCGCCAAGCCGCCTACGAGCAGATCCTCTCCCACCTGGGGATCGCCGACCCGCCCGCACGCCTGGAGCTGGTCGTCCGCTCGTGGATATCGCTCGCCGAGTCGACCGCCCTGATCTGGCTGGACGGGCGGCGCATCCCGCGCGCGGAGCTGGAGATCCAGCTCGTGCACGACTTCGCCGCGCTGACCGCCGTGAGCGCGGCCTACGACCAGGAGATGCGCTCCCTCCTGCGCCCGATGCTGACCGGCGAACCGGCGAACGGCCCCTTCGGCGACCTCGCCACCCGCCTCATCGCCCTCGCGTCGTGACCGTCGCTCGCGGCGGTCACTCCCGTTCGAACTTGCGGTACGACGGGTCCAGGTCGCGTACCTCGGCGGAGGCGTGCAGGACGAACCCATCGTCCTCCACGTGCTTGCGCAGCAGTTCCAGGACGGCCTCGGTCAGCCGCGCCTTGGTCTCGTCGGTGCGGCCGGCGAGCAGCCCGAGGGTGACGTGGACGACGGCGTGTCCGTCGTCCAGCGGGTCCGCGTAGGCGAACGCGGTGAGGTCGGCCTCCCGGAACAGGGTCTTGCAGGCCTCCGGCTTGGCGGCCGCGATCTCCACCACCGAGGCGTGCAGGGCCTCGGCGAAGGCGGCCGGGTCGAAGGCGTTCCTCATCGTCCGCGAGTAGTCGACGGTGATGTTCGGCATGAGCACTCCTGCTTCTGGGGCGTCCTGGGGCTCACCCTAACCGCAGCGCCAGCATCGCCACATCGTCCTCCCGGTCGTGACCGAAGCGCCCGAGCAGCAGGTCGCACAGGGCGTCCAGACCCGGCGGGGCGTCGGCGGCCGCCGTGCGCAGTTGTTCCAGGGAGGCCGAGAGGTCGGTGCCGCGGGACTCGATCAGCCCGTCGGTGACCATCAGCAGCCGGTCGGCGGGCCCCATCAGCAGTTCTGTCGGCTCCGGCCGCTCCAGCCCCAGCCCCAGCAGCGGCCCGGCCACGTCGACGTACTCCGCGCCGCCGCCGTCCGCGACGAGCAGCGGCGGGAGATGCCCGGCGTTCGCCACCCGCAGCCGCCCGGTGGCCGGGTCCAGCAAGGCCAGGCACACGGTCGCGGTGACGTCCGGGTGGTAGTGCAGGAGCATCCGGTCGAGCCGGGCGGCCAGCGCCGCCGGGTCGGCGTCCTCGACGGCGTAGGCGCGCAGCGCGTGGCGGATCTCCACCATCACGGTGGCCGCCTCCAGCGAGTGTCCGACGACGTCCCCGACCGCGGTGAGCACCCCGGCGGCGGTGGACACGGCCGCGTAGAAGTCGCCGCCGATCTCGGTCTCCCGGGACGCGGGCACGTACCGCACGACCAGGTCGACGCCCGGCAGCCGGGGCGGCCGGTCCGGGCGGGGCAGGAAGCTGTGCTGCAGGGTGCGCGCCACATGCCGCTCCGCCTGGTACAGCAGCAGCGCCTCGGCGGCGAGCGCGGTGACCTGGGCGAGCCGGGAGAGCAGTCCGTCGTCGGTGACCGGCACGGTGGCGGGGACGGCCACGCAGACCGGGGTGCGCCGGCCCTGGGTCACGGTCGGCACCAGCCGGGCCGCCTGCCGCAGGCCCGGCCGGAAGAACCCGGCCGGCCACAGCGTCGCGGGCACGACCACCCCGCGCACGGCGCCGCGCCCCGGCGCGAGCCGGCCGACCAGCCGGGCCACCGTCGCATGGGCGTCCGCGTCCGGCAGCCCTCGGGGGCCGCGGCCGCGCGAGCTGCCGTGGTGCAGTTCTCCGTCCGGGCCGGCCACGAAGACCACGGCGGGGGCACCGGTGAGCCGGGCGGCCCCTTCGGCGGCGGCGTCGGCCAGTTCCGCCGGGCCGCGTGCCCGCTGCACGGCCACGGTCGCCTCCGCGAGCAGCGTCAGCCGCCTGGCCCGCACCTCCGCGTCGCCCCGGCGGCGCGCCCCGCGCAGCGCAGCCCGGACGACGGCGTGGATCTCCAGCGGATCGGCGGGCACCGTCTGACTCCCGGCCCTCTCGGAAACGACATCGGAAACGACGTCCGAACGACGTCGGAACGACGTGGTGGGGCGGCCCCGTCTTCCGGGACCGCCCCACCAACCTAGCCCTGTATCAGGAGTCCCGGGAGAATACCGCGACAGTGCGACCCGGAACGGCGAATGTGCCCGATTCCCGTACGTAGGAGGAGGCCTTGACGGTAGGGTCCGCGCCCGATGCCTGCACCGGGTGCAGTCGGTAGCCCCGGCCGGCGAGGGAAACGATCCGCTGCTTCTGCTCGGCCGGCGTCGCGTTGAACACGACGACCAGGTCACCCAGCTCCATGGTGATCACCCCGGGAGTCTCGTCCTTCCCGGACAGCGGGAAGGAGAGTGCCGCCCGCACCTGGCCGGCCGTGCCGAGGGAGAACGCCTTCTCCGTCGTGCGGATCCGCAGCAGGTCCCGGTAGGCGGAGGAGGCGCCGTCGATCTGCGCGCAGCCCACCGTGACGGCGGTCAACAGAGGCTTGGCGTAAGGCCACTTGGCGGCGTTGTCGGCGGCCGGGGGCAGCCCGCGTCCAAAGCCGTTGCCGTCGGCGCAGTTCCAGTGGATCGCGTTGAACCAGTCGCCGCTGTCGTAGGAGTTGCGGTCCAGGGATTTGGAGCGCAGCAGGTCGGAGCCGCCCTGGGAGAGCGACGGACCCTGTGAGAGGGCGGCGGTGGCCATCGCGAGGACCTGCATCCGGGCCCGGTCGGAGGCACTTGTCGATGCGGGCAGCTTGTATGCCAGGGCGTCGAACAGCGACTCGTTGTCGTGCGCGTCCGTGTAGGCGAGGGCGTCGCCCGGCGCGTCCGCGTACCCGGCGGGCTGCCCGTTGTAGTCGACCTCGGCGCCGGTGACCTCCTTGCCGTCGGTGTCGGTGAAGGTGAAGTCCTCGAGATTGCCGGAGAGCCCGACCTTGATCAGGTCCTGGTAGTGCAGGAGACGGGCCTTCTGCTCCGCCGGAGTGCCGTTCGCGGGCGATGAGTTGGGGTCGGTGTAAAGGCCGGACGCGAAGCCCTGGACGCCGGGGTCCTGGTCGAAGGGGCCGCCGCCGCGTACGGCGTCCCGTGCCCGGTCGGAGAAGGTCGCGACCCCGGTTCCGGCCATGTTCCGCTGCGTGGCCTGCACGAAACGGGCGTCGTCGGCGACCTCGCCGAAGTTCCACCCCTCGCCGTACAGGATGATCTTCTTGCCGTCGACGCCGTCCTTGGCGGGGGTCAGCGCGTCCAGGGCCTTCCTGACGGCCAGGATGTTGGCCTTCGGGTGGTGGCCCATGAGGTCGAAGCGGAAGCCGTCGACCTTGTACTCCCGGGCCCAGGTGACGATCGAGTCGACGACGAGCTTGCCCATCATGGCGTTCTCGGTCGCCGTGTTCGCGCAACAGGTGCTGTTCGCCACCGACCCGTCGGCGAGGAGCCGTTGGTAGTAGCCGGGCACGATCCGGTCCAGGACGCTGGTGTCCGCCTGACCGCTCGCCGCGGTGTGGTTGTAGACCACGTCCATGACGACCCGCAGGCCGTCCTCGTTCAGCGCCTTCACCATCTCGCGGAACTGGACCGTACGCGCGGTGCCGTCCGGGTCGGTGGCGTACGAACCCTCGGGGACCGTGTAGTGGTAGGGGTCGTAGCCCCAGTTGTAGGCGTCCTTCGCGGCGGTCTCGGCCACGCACTCCTGCTGCCGCCCGGAGTCGGGGGCGTACGAGGCGAGATCGCAGCCGGTGCTCGCCTGGTCGGCCTTCCGCTCCGGGATCGTGGCGATGTCGAACACGGGCAGGAGGTGGACGTAGGACGTGCCCGCCTTCGCCAGCGCGCGCAGATGCTTCGAGCCGTCGCTGCCGGGATCGGTGAAGGCCAGGTAGGTGCCCCGGTCCCGCACGGGGGTCGTCGAGTCCGCCACCGAGAAGTCCCGGACGTGCAGTTCCTGGATCTGGGCGTCCTTCAGCGGGACGGCCTTCGGCTTGGCCAGGCTCGACCAGCCGCGGGGAGCCAGGGACTCGTCGTCGAGATCGACGACGAGGCTGCGCTCCGAGTCGGCGGTGAGGGCGACGGAGTAGGGGTCGGTCACCTTGTTCGTGACGACCTTCCGGACACTGGGCGCCCAGACCTTCACGACGTACCGATAGGCCTTGTTCTTCCAGGACCTGGGCCCGGTGACGGACCAGACGCCGGTGCCTGCGTCACGGTGCATCGGCCTGGTGGCGCCGTCGATCTCGAGCCCGACGGACTGCGCGGTGGGCGCCCAGACGGCGAGTGTGGGACGCCCGTCGCGGAAGACGGGTCCGAGTTCCGCGGTCGTCGCCCCGCCGTACAGGTCATCGAGGACGCCCGCGATCTGCACGCCCGTCGCCGCCGACACGGCTCCGTTCACGGCGCGTTGGGAGGCGACGAGCTGCCCGGTGAGCGCCTCGCGCACCCGGTCGCGGTCGCGCGGGTCCACCGACCAGGCGGCGTAGTCCTTCAGATGCGGGAACTTCGCCTTCTGGGCGTCGGTGAGGGTGGTCCTCGTCAGGCGCAGCCATCTGGCGTCCCCGGTGAGGGTGCCGTCCTTCACCTCGATGTCGCCCTGCCCGCTGTACAGCAGCTGGGTGGAGGCGGCGGTCTCGGAGCCGTTCCAGGCGACGGTGTTCCGGTCGATCCAGATCGCCTTGGAGGTGGTCAGGTCGAGGGCGGCGGCGGACCCGGCCGGCTGCGGCAGCAGGTACTTCTCCTGCCCGTCCAGCAGCCACACCTCGTGCCCGTTCGCGGTGAGGTCGAGGGACTGGTCGGCGGGCAGGTCCTTCTCGTCGCCCTTGTGGAGGATGTAGCCGAGACTGGTCGCCCCGTCGGTGAGCGGTACCTCGAAGACCGCGCCGAAGGCGTCCGTCCTGGCCGGCTTCAGGGGATTCGACCAGTCCGTGGGGTTCGCGGCACCGGACCAGACGTGCAGGCCCCAGCCGTCGTAGTCGCCGTCGGCGCGGTGGTAGTGCAGCACGGCCTTGGTGGTGTCCTGGGGCGGGTAGTCGGGTTTCTGCGTCTCCACGGCCTCCTTGCCCTGCTCGATCCAGACCTCACCGGTCTTCGTCACGTCGATCGCGCGGTCGGCGGAGACGTCCTTGTTCCCGTCCTTGTCGATGACGAGGAAGCCGACGTCCGACGCGCCCGGCTTCAGCTTGACGTAGGCGAAGGCGCCGTAGGCGTCACGGCCGGTGAAGGGATGACTGTCCGGCCAGTTCGTCGCCTCGCCGTCGGCCAGGTCGCCCCACGCGTACAGTCCCCAGTCGGCGTAGTCGCCGTCGGCGCGCTTGTAGTGGACGATCGCGTAGTCGCGGGAGGAGACGGTGGGGGTCTCCTCGGCGGGCGGGGTGCCGGTGCCGGACGCGGCCGTGGCGCTCGCCGTACGTCCTGCCGAGTCGACGACAACCGCCTTGTAGCGCAGGGCTGTTCCGGCCGGTACGTCCTTGTCGATGGTCTGGGTGACCTTGTAGGGGGCGTGGTCGGCGGAGCCGAGGGTCCGCCACTTTCCGTTGCCGGTCCGAGCGGCGAAGACGACCCGGTCGAGCTGCCCGCCCTCGACGTCCGCGGTGAGCTCGACCGTGCCCGTGGCGCCGGTCTCGGGGGCCTTGAGGGTGATCGTCGGCCTGGTGGCGGGCTCGGCGAGCCTGCCGGCCGCCTTGAGGACGATGGCGGAGCCGGCCGGGACGGTGACGGTGATCCTCTTGTCGGCGCCGGACTTCGCCGTGGCTCCGGTGCCGTAGATCCCCCGGTACGACATGCCCGCCGAACCGGTGGGGAAGGTCGCCGACCTGGCCTCGCCTGCGTTGTTGAAGGCGACGACGTACTCGGTCCTGTCACCGCCGGTGCGGGAGAAGGCGTAGACACCGGCGCCGTCGGCCGCGTACCGCTCGGTCTGGACGCCGTCCGTCAGGGCCGGGTTGGCCTTGCGGAGCTCGGCGAGGGCGGCGATCCGCCGGTACAGCGGGGCGGAGGTGTCGTAGGCGTCGCTCGCGTGGGTGCGGTCGGTGCCGATCTCGTCGTCGTCGAGGTAGTCGGCGACCTGGGAGGCGAACATCGTCTGGCGGGCGTCCTTGTCGCCGCCGGAGCCGGTGAAGCCCTGCTCGTCGCCGTAGTAGACGACGGGGTTGCCGCGGCTGAGGAACATCAGTTCGTTGGCGAACTGATCCTTCTTCAGCAGCTCGGCGTCGGTGGCCTTCGGGTTGTCCTGGGCGAGGAAGTGGCCGATGCGGCCCATGTCGTGGTTGCCGAGGAAGGTGACCTGCTCGTACGCGTTGGCCTTGTCCGTCGTGTACTTGTAGTCGTCGGCGAAGACGGACGCGAGCTGCCGCGCGCTGCCGCCCTGGGAGGCGTACTGCCGGGCCGCCTCCTGGAAGGGGAAGTCGAGGGTGGCGTCCAGGCGGCCCCGGGTGACGTACGGCGAGGTGATCGACGTGTCGGCGGAGTAGACCTCGCCGAACATGAAGAAGTCGTCCCGCCCCTGCCTGGCCGCGTACGCGTCGAGCGCGGTGGCCCACTGGGTCCAGAACTCCATGTTCACGTGCTTCACGGTGTCGATCCGGAATCCGTCGATGTCGAAGTCCCGCACCCAGCGCCGGTAGATCCTCTCCATTCCGCTGACGACCTCGGGGCGCTCGGTCCACAGGTCGTCGAGGCCGGAGAAGTCGCCGTAGGTCGCGGATTCGCCGGCGTAGGTGGAGTCGCCCCGGTTGTGGTACATCGTCGGGTCGTTGAGCCAGGACGGGACCTTGGAGTCCGAGGTGACCGTCGGTGTGCGCGGGAAGGAACCGGCGTCGACGGCGGGGAACCCGCCGCCGGCCGCGTAGTCGGCGTCGTCGAAGGGCTCGCCGTCCTTCGTCAGGTACGGGAAGGCGCCCTTGGACAGGTAGTCGTAGGACTTCTCGTCGTAGTCGACGACGTCGGCGGTGTGGTTGGTGATGACGTCGAAGAAGACCTTCATGCCCTTGGCGTGCGCCTTGGCGATGAGGGTCTCGAGGTCCTTGTCGGTGCCGAAGTGCGGGTCGACCCGGGTGAAGTCGGTGATCCAGTAACCGTGGTAGCCGGCCGAGGCGTTGCTGCCGGTGCCCTGCACGGGCCGGTTCTTGAAGATCGGGGCCATCCAGATGGCGGTGGTGCCGAGGCCCTTGATGTAGTCGAGCTTCTTCGTCAGCCCCTTGAGATCGCCGCCCTGGTAGAAGCCCTTGTCGGTGGGGTCGTAGCCGGTGCTGAGGCGTGAACCGGTCAGCCCGCCCCGGTCATTGGAGGCGTCCCCGTCGGCGAAACGGTCCGGCATGACGAAGTAGAACTGCTCACGGGTGTCGTCGTGCCGGGCGGGCGCGGCGGCGAGCCGCGCGTCGGACGGGGGTGGCGGCGGGCTGACCGCGTGCGCGGCGAGCGGCTGCACGAGTGCTGCCGTCAGCGCGGTCACGGTGACGGCGGCGATTCTCGGTATCACAGGCGGGAACTCCTTGCGATGACGGCTCCTGGGTCCGACCCCGCGCGACCGTATCGCCGACGAAAGCTTTACAGCAAGAGTCCTGCAATTCATGGCAAGGACTTTCACCGAAGCCTGCCCTGCCCGCCACCACGGGAAGTGAACCGGCTCAGCAGTTCGAGTTGGTCTGGGTGAGCAGTCCCAGCCGCCACGGCAGCGTGTTGTAGGGGCCGGTGGCGGCCGGGTCCAGGCCCTGGTAGAGGAACTGGAGACGGCAGGGGTTGACGCCGAGGGTCTGGTCGGAGCCGGACCGGATCATCTCGCCGTGGCTGATGTCGTCGGTCCAGGCCGTGCCGTTGAAGGTGACGTTCGTGGAGCGGGCGAAGGGGTTGGACTCGCTGTCGGCCAGGGCGGTCCAGGTGCCGGTGAGACCGGTCGACGTCCAGGAGCGGAAGTAGCGCCTGCCGTTGCCGCCGATCGCCTCGACCAGCAGCAGATAACTGTCGGTGCCGGTCAGTTTGTAGACGTTGCTCGCCTCCCACAGGCGGTACCTGCTGCTGTCGGACATCACCATCACCGTGTCGGTGAAGCCGTCGGGGAAGGCCGAGAGGGTGGTCCGCGAACGGTAGAGGTGCCCGTTGTCGTCGGAGGAGAAGAGGTAGCAGTTCGCGGTGTCGCAGATCGTCCAGAAGTCGACCCAGTAGCCGCTGCCGATGTTGTCCTTGATGATCTGCGGCATGCCGGCGGCGTAGAACTTCTTCGGCGCGGTCCACGAGCCGGGGTTGCCGATGTCCGCCGTGGTCGAGTAGGCCGCGTTGTCGCCGGTCTGGTAGACGAGGTACCAGAGCTTCTGCGGGGCGAAGTAGAAGACCTGCGGTGCGGCCTTGTAGCCGGTGCCGATCGGTGTCTGGTCCAGGTAGTACTGCTGGGCGGTCGCGGCCTGCGACCAGTCGGTGAAGTTCAGGTACACCATGCTGTATCCACCGCTGCCGGCGGTGGAGGCGAACACATGCCACCGGCCGCCGGAGTACACGACCGACGGATCCTTGATCGCGGCCAGGTTGTGGCTCGCGTCGGACTTCACGGAGATCAGGGGCCCGCTCGACGCCCACTGGAAGCTGCCGGGCAGGGCGGTGGCCGCCGGCGACGGTGACACCGCCGTCCCCAGCAGCAGAGCGAGCCCGCCCAATAAGAGCCCCAGACGTCCTGTCACGCGCATCGCGACTCCTCTCGTCCCATTATGGGAGCGCTCCCATGACTGACTGTGCGGAACGTAGGACGGGGCTCCGGAGGCGTCAACCCCTCGCGGACCGCGCGTCGCCGGCTTCCACGACGCGCGGTGCGCGGAGAGAGACGCTCAGCAGCTGCTCTTGCCCGCGTAGATCGCGAGGGCGGTGTTGCCGCCCAGGGTGGCGGTGAACTGACCGCCGGCGTTCACGGTCACGGTGGTGTTGTTCTGCACGTTGCAGTACGTCCCGGCGGCGAGGGACGTCTGATAGGTCCGGGTCAGCGAGCCGCTCTCGTGGTTGATGGCGACGTAGCCCTTGGCACCCCGGCCGAAGGCGATGGCGTCGGCGCCGTCGTCCCACCAGTCGGTGACGGACTGGCCGCGGGTCGCGTTACGGAAGGCGACCATGCGCAGGATCTCCGGCCAGGCGTGCTGGCACTTCCACCCGTCCTGCCAACAGGCGTTGACGGTACCGCCGTTGGGCGGACCGGCGTCCGTATCGGTCCATTCATAACCGGAGTTGATGTCCGGGGCGCCGTACGGGTAGGCGAGCATGAAGACGTTGGCGAGGGTGTAGTTGGCGCCGTCCTTGTAGTTGAGCGTGGAGCCGTTCCGTTCGGTGTCGTGGTTGTCGACGAAGACACCGGCGACGGAGCTGCTCATGTACCCCCAGCCCTCGCCGTAGTTCTTCAGGTAGGCGAGGTTCTCGTTGTTGAAGACCCGCTTGAGGTCGTAGGCGTAACGGAACTCCTGCACGTCCCCGTTGCCGGTGTACTCGGTGGGCTGCACGGCCTCGCCGGAGCCGTAGATGACCTCCTGCTTCCAGTACGCGTTCGGGTTCGTCAGCCGCGACTTGATGTTCGCCAGGTCGGCGGTGTCGATGTGCTTGGCCGCGTCGATGCGGAAGCCGTCGACACCGAGGGTGAGGAGGTCGTTCATGTACCCGGCGATGGTCTTGCGGACGTAATCCTCACCGGTGTCCAGATCGGCCAGACCGACGAGTTCGCAGTGCTGGACGTTCCAGCGGTCGCTGTAGTTGGTGACTTGTGCGGTGCAGTCGTCGAAGTCGTAGGAGGAGTACAGGCCGGGGTAGTCGTACTTCGTGTACGAGGACCCGCCGGTGCCGGTGCCGCTGCCCGCCGACATGTGGTTGACGACGGTGTCGACGACGACCTTCACGCCCGCCGCGTGGCAGGTGTTCACCATGTTCTGGAACGCGGTGCGGTCCCCGAGCCGCCCCGCGATCCTGTAGCTGACCGGCTGGTACGACGTCCACCACTGCGAGCCCTGTATGTGCTCGGCGGGCGGCGAGACCTGGACGTATCCGTAGCCGGCGGGGCCGAGGGTGTTGGTGCACTCCTTCGCCACCGAGGCGAAGTTCCACTCGAAGAGGACGGCGGTGACGTCCTTGGTGCCGGGTGGGGAGGCATGGGCCGCGGGACCGACGAGGGTCAGGCCGGCGGCGAGGGCGAGGGCGCCCGAAAGGGATCTGCCGTGTGCCATGTGGGGGTTCCTTCTCCGTTGAAGGTTCTTGCTGCAATCTTTCAGAAACCTTGCGGTGGCGCGATGTTACGGGTGCGATGGCCGAAGCGGGAGAGGGGCGGCGTGAAAAAATCAGCGCCGGAGGTCCCGGAGTGCGGTGGTGGTGCGCCACTCGCTCGGGGACATGCCGTAGGCGGCGCGGAAGGCCCGGCTGAAGTGGGAGTAGCTGGTGAAGCCGTAGCGGTGTGCGACAGCCGTCAGCGCCGGGGGGTTTCTCGCGGGGTGGCCGAGTGCGCGGCGGCAGGCCTCCAGGCGGCGGTGCTGGATCCAGCGGCTGACGGTGGTCCCCTCGTACTGGAACAGCCGGTGGATGTGGCGCACGGAGATGTGGTGCGCGACGGCGATCGTGCCCGGGGTGAGGTCCGGATCGGTGAGGTGGTCCTCGATGAAGCCCTTGATGCGCAGCCGCAGCAGAGTGGCGGCGGCGTCGGCGCCGGGCCGTGGGGTGTCCTGTGCCAGCCGCTCGGCGGCGACCGTGGCCAGCAGGTCCGCGGCGTTGCGGGCGAGCAGGGGGCGGAGGTGCGGTCCGTAGGTGCCGGCTCTGTCGGCGAGCCGGCAGAGGAAGGGGACGGCCAGAGCGGCGGTCTGGGGGTCGGGCAGGACGGGTTCCTCGGTGATGCGCCGCCGGTCGGCTTCGCGCAGCCCCAGCCACTGCGCCGGCAGGCGGAAAGCGTGCGTGCGGGAGCGGTCCGGACAGGTGAGGGTGTAGGGCCGGGTGGGGTCGGTGAAGGCGAGGCATCCGGGCTGGAGCAGTGTCCGCCGGCCGTTCTGGTCGATGATCACGGAGCCGCGCTCCTGGAGGAGCACCGTGATGTGGTCGTCGCGCGTGAGGTTGGCGATCGCCCGCAGGGACGTGTGGGCCGGCAGGGGGCCGGTCTCGGTGGTGGTGACGTACAGGGGGCCGAGCCGGTGGGTGGTGACGGTGCCGCCCAGCGGCGGATCGGCGGCCGGCGCGACTCCCATGACGGTTCTCCTCCCCTGCTGCGGTCCCCTGCTTCCAGACCGGCCAGGGGCCACCCGGGTTGGGGCCGGGGAGGCGTCGTTGTGGGGCATGATCTCTGGCGCTGACGGGCAACTCGGCCTCCTGCCGGGCCCCTACCGTCGTGCCGCCCGTTGATCGGACTTCGCGCGACCTGACCCGTGCGGGAGTCCCCCTCTGAGGAGATGCGTGCGATGACCACTGCCCGCTACGAACCTTCTGCGCTGCCCTCCGGGCACGAACTCCAGTCCTCTTGGCGGTCGTTGAGTGTGGCACGGGTGTTGGTGGCGCCAGGGCTGGTCGAGTGGGAGCAGTCGCCCTCGGACCGGTTCCGGATCGTGGCACATCTGCGGGGTACCGCCCGGTTCGAGGCGGACACCGGTGACGGTCGGTGGCGTTCGGCGTCGTGTTCGCCCGGCGACGCCTGCCGGATTCCTCCCGGGCGCCCGATCTCGGTGCGCTGCCGGCTGCTGGGACCGGGCCCCATGGAAATCGTGCACATCCTCCTGCCGGTGGAGATCTTCCGGCGCCATCTGGCCGAGGACCCCGACGGCCGGGCCGCCGATCTGCAGTCGCTGGAGCGGCTGGCGGGACAGGACCCGCTGATCACCACCATGGCCGCCGCGCTGGTCCGGGCCCGCGACACCGGAGCGGGACAGCTCTACGCCGACTCCGCCGCGGAGTACCTCGCCGCGCATCTCCTCGCGCCCCCGCACGGCAGGCCCGCCGTGTCGGGGGCGCTCGGTCCGCGGCAGATGGACACGGTCGTCGCGTACATGCGCGCCCATCTCGCCGACCGGATCGGTCTGGACGACCTGGCCCGGGAGGTCGCGCTGAGCCGGTTCCACTTCCTGCGGCTGTTCTCCGCGACGACCGGGCAGACGCCCCATCAGTTCCTCACCGGGCTGCGGATCCAGACCGCGCGCCGATTACTGGAGGCGGGTGACGAACCGGTGGGCAGGATCGGCGTGCTCTGCGGGTTCAGTACGGCCAGTCACTTCACCATGGTGTTCCGCCGGCATGTCGGTCATACGCCCACGGAGTACCGGCGGCTTCGGCGCGGACACGGGTGAACGACGGGACAGGCCCGGCCGAGGGGGCACACCCGGCCGGGCCTGCAGATGGAACGGATCAGATGTAGTCAGCCCAGTAGGTGCTGAACCTGCCGACGCCGAGGTCAGCGATCACGCCGAACGCGGCGGGGCTGAGGTCCACGTCGTACGCCGCACAATTCGCGCACCTGTCGACGATCTTTGCCCACGTGGCCTTCCCCGTCGGACCGTAGACGATCACGTACTTGCCGCACACCGGGGAGTTGTTGGGGTTGGGGTAGCTGCCGTACATCTGCGGGGAGACCGCCGCCACCAGCTCGTTGTCACCGTGCCACTCACCGCACGCCCCGACACCGACGCTCGGGTTGTACCAGGTGATGCTCCCGTAGTGCCAGGTCTCCGCAGAGGCGGGGGAGGCGCCCAACGCGGACGTGGCGGCGATGCCGGCGGCAACCGCGCCGACCGTCAGGGTGCGCCGGGTGGCGCTCTTCATGGTTTTGAAGGACTTCACGACACTGAACACGTTTCAACTCCAGGGGAGAGAAGGCGAGTTTGCGAAGTCCGGATCCGGGACCGTGCACTTGCTCTGGCCAGCAGCGACGATACGCAATTCCCGTGCGGTACCTCTGTCGTGGAAGTGCGATCAGTTGTCGGGATGTTGCGGGGTTGACGACGCGCGGGAACGAAAGGGCCCGGGCCGCGTGAAGCGGTCCGGGCCCATGGCCCTCATCGGGGGTGCGGATCCTGCTCCCCTACTGGCAGCGCGGGCACCACACCGTGCCGCGGCCCCCGACCCGTGTGCGGCGCAGGTGGGTGCCACAGCGCGGGCAGACGGGGTCCGGGTCGTCGCGGTGGCCGGTGAGCCAGGAGTCCCGGGGCGGGACCCGGCCTGCGGTGACCGCGGAGCGCAGGGTGCGGCGCATATGGGTGTGGAGGCGGCCGAGGTCTGCCTCGTCGAGTTCGTTCGCCCGGCTGGTGGGGCGCAGCCTCGCGCGCCACAGGATCTCGTCGGCCAGCAGATTGCCGAGCCCGGCGAGGACGGCTTGGTCGGTGAGGACCGTCTTGACGCTGCCGCGGTGTGCGGTGAGCGCGGCCGCGAAGGCGGCGCGGTCCACGGTCAGCGCGTCGGGGCCCTGGTGGTCCAGCAGCCGTGCGACCCCGGACTCGTCGTCGGCCAGCCAGAGGCCCTGGAGTTTGCGCTGATCGCGGTAGCGCAACTGCCGGTCGCGGGCCACGGTGAACAGCACGCGGTCGTGGGCCTCGGCGGTGTCGTCGGGGTGGGCGCAGAGCAGCCGGCCGGTCATGCCGAAGTGCAGCATGAGGGTGGGGCCGCCGGTGCGGGCGAGCAGCCACTTTCCGTGCCGCTCCGGTTCGGTGAAACGCCGTCCCTCGAGCGCGTCGCGCAGCCGTCGCGCGCCGACCTCGTGCAGCACGCCCGTGTCCCGCACGTCGACGCGCTGGATGACCCTGCCCTTCGCACAGGTCCTGAGCACCCTGCGGAACCCTTCGACGTCCGGCAGTTCGGGCATGGGACTGTCCTCCCGGTCGTTCTCCCGGTCGTCCTTCCCCTTTCTCCATGGTGGCTCCCGGCAGGCCGCCCCGCAGCACGAAGGCCCGCCGTTTCCCGGGGGAACGGCGGGCCTCGCGGTGCGGTGGATCGTCAGGCCGTCGTCCACCACACCGTCGTGTCGGCCGGCACCTTCGCCTCGCCGTCCGTCTCGGCCACCTCGCCGCTGGCGAGCAGGACACGGCCGTACGCCGGGATGCGGACCGACTCGCCCGAGGTGTTCGCGACGCACACGAACTCGCCGCGGCGGAAGGCCAGTACGCCTTCCGGCGCCTTCAGCCACTGCACCGAGTCGCCTGCGCCCAGGTCGGGCTGGGTGCGGCGGGCGCGGAGGGCGGAGCGGTAGAGCTCCAGGGTCGAGTCCGGCTCTCCTTCCTGTGCCTCCACGCTCAGTTCGGCCCACGTCGACGGCTGGGGCAGCCAGCTGCCGCCCGTGCCGAAGCCGTACGACGAGCCCTCACGTGTCCAGGGGATCGGCACCCGGCAGCCGTCGCGGAAGCCGTCCTGGCCGGCGCCCCGGAAGTAGGCGGGGTCCTGGCGGACCTCGTCGGGGAGGTCGACGACGTCGGGCAGGCCGAGTTCCTCGCCCTGGTAGACGTAGGCCGAGCCGGGCAGTGCCAGCATCAGCAGCGTCGCCGCCCGCGCCCGCCTCAGGCCGAGCTCCCGGTCGCCCGCCGTGCGGATCTGGGTGCCGAGGCCGGGCGGGTTGGCGAAGCGGGTGGCGTGGCGGGTGACGTCGTGGTTGGAGAGGACCCAGGTGGCCGGGGCGCCGACGGGGCGCATCGCCTCCAGGGTGCGGTCGATGACCGTCCGCAGCTCCTCGGCGTCCCAGTCGGTGCTCAGGTACTGGAAGTTGAAGGCCTGGTGGAGTTCGTCGGGGCGGACGTAGTTCGCGGTGCGCTCGATGGTCGGGGTCCAGGCCTCCGCCACGAAGATACGCCCGCCCGTCTCCCACCACCGCCCTTCTGAGGACGGCCCTTCGGGCCCCTTCTCGTTTCCGGAGTACTCGTCGAGGATCAGACGCCACTGGCGGTAGATCTCGTGGACGCCGTCCTGGTCGAAGAACGGCATGACATCGTTGCCCAGCAGTTTCAGCTGGTCGTGGGAGCCGATGTCGGGCAGGCCGGCCGCCTTCACCAGGCCGTGGGCCACGTCGATGCGGAAGCCGTCCACGCCCACGTCCAGCCAGAAGCGCAGGATCGAGCGGAACTCGTCGCCCACCGCCGGGTGTTCCCAGTTGAAGTCGGGCTGCTCGGGGGCGAAGAGGTGGAGGTACCACTCGCCTGCGGAGCCGTCCGGTTCGGTGACCCGGGTCCAGGCCGGGCCGCCGAAGATGGACTCCCAGTCGTTGGGCGGGAGTTCGCCGGTCACGCCCTTGCCGGGGCGGAAGTGGTAGCGGTCCCGCAGCGGTGAGCCGGGGCCCTCCGCGACCGCCCGCTTGAACCACTCGTGCTGGTCCGAGGAGTGGTTCGGGACGAGGTCGACGATGATCCGCAGGCCCAGTGCGTGGGCGTCGCGGATCAGGGCGTCGGCGTCGAGCAGGTTGCCGAACATGGGGTCGACGGCACGGTAGTCGGCCACGTCGTAGCCGGCGTCCGCCTGCGGGGAGGCGTAGAACGGGCTGAGCCAGACGGCGTCCACGCCGAGGCCCTGCAGGTACGGGAGGCGGGTGCGTACGCCTTCCAGGTCGCCCATGCCGTCGCCGTTGCTGTCGGCGAAACTGCGCGGGTACACCTGGTAGATCACCGCGTCCCGCCACCAGTCGCGGCGCTTGGCGACGGTGGCGACGGCCGAGGCGGGCGTGGGGGCCGGGGCGGCGGAGTGCTGCTGGCTCATGGCGTCCTTGGTACGTGACAGGGGTGAGTTCATGGGGCGCGGTTCGGGAGGGGTGATGAGGCGGCCGCGGGGTCGGCGGGGTCGGAAGGACACCGCGGCCGCCACCCGCGCGGTCAGGCGCGCGGGATTCTCGATCGGCGGGGTCAGCCCTTCGTGCCGCCCGCCGTGAGACCGGTGACCAGGTTCTTCTGCACGAGGTAGAAGAACATGGCGGCGGGTATCGCGATCAGCACCGCGGTCGCGGCCATGAGGTTGCGCTGGGCGTCGTGCTCGCTGACGAAGGACTGCAGGCCGACGGCGAGTGTGTACTTGTCGTCGCTGAGCATGAACGTCGAGGCGAAGGCGACCTCGCTGAAGGCGGTGAGGAAGTTGTAGAAGGCGGCCACCGCGAGGCCGGGCTTGGCGAGCGGGAGTACCAGTCGGAAGAAGGTGCCGAAGGGGGTGAGCCCGTCGACGCGTCCGGCCTCGTCGATCTCGAAGGGGATGGTGTCGAAATACCCCTTGAGCAGCCAGGCGCTGTACGGGATGACCGTCGTGCAGTAGACGAGGACGAGGCCGAAGTAGTTGTCGATGAGCTTCAGGTCGGAAAGGATCTGGTACATCGGCACCATCAGGACGGCGACCGGGAACATCTGGGTGACCAGCAGCACCCACATGAACTTCTTGTACCCGGGGAAACGCATGCGGGAGACCGCGTAGCCGGTGGTGGCGGCGATCAGCACGCCGATGAAGGTGGTGCCGAGCGTGACGATGAGCGAGCTCTTCAGCCAGTCGAAGAACTTGGTGTGCTCGAGGACGAACGTGTAGTTGTCGAACGTCATCTTGTTCCAGATGCCGCCCGGGTGGAGGTAGTCGTCCTTGTCCGGGCCGAGGGACAGATAGACCAGCCAGGCGATCGGGAACAGCGCGATCAGGCTCGCGACGGTCAGGAGGCCGTGGGAGACGAGGGCGCCGGCGAGGCCGGTCTCGCCGCGCCGCCGGACCCGGCGGGATGTCCGCGCGGGATCTGCCTTGCTCACGGGGGCGGAGGTCTCCGCTGTGGTCGTGCTCATGAAGAACTCCTGCCTCAGATCGCGAGCTGCTGCTCGTTGCGGTTCAGCCAGCGGCGGTAGAACGAGGTGAAGACGATCAGGATGGCCAGCAGCAGGATGCCGTAGGCGGCGGACTGGGCGAAGTCGCGCGGCTGCTGTCCGAAGCCGAGGTAGTACGCCCAGGTGACGAGGATCTGCGCGTCGGGCGCGGTGTTGCCGAACAGCAGGAAGATCACGGCGAACTGGTTGAAGGTCCAGATGACGCCGAGGAGTACGACGGTGGAACTGACGGTCCTCAGGCCCGGGAGGGTGACGTACCGGAAGCGCTGCCAGGCGCTCGCGCCGTCCATCTCGGCGGCCTCGTAGAGCGAGGCGTCGATGGACTGCAGGCCGCCGAGCAGGGAGATCATCATGAACGGCACACCGCACCAGGTGTTCACCATGATCGCGGCGAACCGCTGCCAGAAGGTGTCCTCCAGCCATGACGGCGAGGGGAGATGCAGTGCGTCGAGCGCGGAGTTGATGATGCCGCCGTCCGCGAGCATGAAACGCCAGCCGAAGACGGTGACGAAGGTGGGCACCGCCCAGGGCAGCACCAGGATCAGCCGGTACAGGGTCCGGCCGCGCAGCTTCTGGTCGAGCAGCAGGGCGAGGCCCAGGCCGAGGGTGTAGTGCAGGGTGACACAGGCCACCGTCCAGACGACCGTCCAGACGAAGTGCGACCAGAAGCGGTCGTACGCGGTGGGGCCCCACAGGATGTCGGCGTAGTTGTCGAGGCCGATGAACTTGTAGGTGGCGTCGATGTGGTTGACGCCGATCGTGCGCGCGGTGTTGAGGCTGTTGGCGTCGGTGAGGGTGAGGTAGAGGCCGTACACCAGGGGGTAGAGCACGAGGACGCCGAGGACGACCGCCACCGGGGCGATCATGACGTAGGCGTACCAGTGCTTCTGGTAGCCGCGCTTGAGGCGCCCGCCCAGGCCGGGCCCTGGCTCACGGTCACCGCGGCGCTTGCCGGTCGCGCGGTCGATGGCGACTGTCATGATTCGACACTTTCTTAGTTCAACGGCGGGTACGGCTCACAGGCCGACGGCCGTCGGGTCCGTCCCCCGAAAAGGCGGACCCGGCGGCCGGTCGGTGCTTACTTGCTGAAGTCCGGCACCAGCTTGGCGATGGCGAGCTCAGCGTTGCTCAGGCCCTTGTCGAGGGACTCCTTGCCGCCCGCGATCTTGGGCAGTTCGGTGTCGAGCGGACCCCACAGGGAGCTGTACTCCGGCAGCGCGGGACGCGGCTGGGCGGCGGCCAGCACGGCGCCGTAGCCGGCGATGCCCGGGTCGGCCTTGACCTCGGCCGTGTAGGCGTCGTCGCGGGTCGGCAGGGTGGAGTTCTTCAGCGCGATGGTCTCCTGGGACTTCGCGGACGTCATGAAGTTGACGAACTTCAGTGCGGCGGCCTGGTGGGCCTTGTCCGAGCCCGCGTAGACGGACAGGTTGTGGCCGCCGGTCGGGGCGCCCGCCTTGCCGGTGGAGCCGGCCGGGACGGTGGCGATGCCGAGGTTGGCCTTGTCCTTGAAGGCGCTGCCCTTGTAGAAGTTCGTGATCTCCCAGGGGCCCTGGATGATCGCGGCGACCTGGCCGTTGACGAACGCGTCCTGGATGTGGGCGTAGGCGTCGGCGGTGGTGTCGGCGTCGTGCAGGCCCTGCCCGGTGAAGAGGCTGAGCCAGGTGCCGTAGGCCTTCTTCGCGGCGGCCGAGTCGACGGTGATCTTCTTCGCGGAGGCGTCGACGGTGTCGGTGCCCTCACCGTAGAGGAAGGTCTGGGCGTAGTAGGCCTGGGTGGAGCCCCAGTAGCCGTAGACGTTGAGCTTGGCGTCGATCCGGGAGGCGTCGGTCTTCAGCTCGTCCCAGGTGGTGGGCGGCGTGGTGATGCCGGCCTTCTTGAACAGGTCCTTGTTGTAGACGAGCGCGAGGGTGTCGGTGACCAGCGGTACCCCGTAGGTCTTGCCGTCGTACTTGGCCTGCTCGATCAGGTTCGACTTGAACTTGGCCTGGTCGGCGAGGGCCTCGGTACCGTCCAGCGGCAGGAAGAACCCCTTCTTGGCGAAGGCGGGGGTCCAGCCGACCTCGGAGCGCAGCACGTCCGGGGCGCCGGAGGCACCGGCGGCCGTGTCGAACTTGTTCTGCGCCTGGTCGAAGGGCACGTTGACGTACTTGACCTTGATGTTCTTGTTGGCGGCCTCGAACTCCTTGACCAAGGCCTGGTACGTCGGCGCCTCATTGGTGGCGTTGGAGGTGTCCCACCAGGTGATGGTGACCGGCCCGCTCGAGTTGTCGCTGCCGCTGTCGTCTCCGCCGCAGGCCGTCGCCGCGAGGGCGAGGGACGCCATCAGCGCGGTGGCCGCTATGCCACGCCGCATGAGTTCTCCTTGAGGGTGAAGGCCCGTGTAGCTACAGGGGGCGGTCCCGTCCACCGTCCCTGCCGACTTCGCCGGCTGCACCGTTGCCGCCGCCGGGCGACGCCGAACGTAACAGCGATGTAAGCGCCGCGAAAGTCCTTGCAGCAAAAAAGTGCAAGAGGATACGGAAGTTACGCCGCCGTGACCCCCCGTCGACCGCCGCGAGACCCTTGTTTTACGGGCCTGAGCGGGCAAGGACCCGGTTGTGCAAGACTCTGCAAGCTCTTGCCATCCGTCACCGACGCGGGGATCATCCCTTATGGGAGCGGGGCGCCGACGAGAACAGAGGGACCGCGATGACGATACGGCCGGTACAGTCCGGTGCCGTGACCACACGGCTTGCCGACATCGCCGCGCAGGCGGGGGTGAGCGAAGCGACGGTCAGCCGCGTCCTCAACGGCAAGCCCGGCGTCGCCGCCACCACCCGTCAGTCCGTGCTCGCCGCGCTGGACGTCCTGGGCTACGAACGCCCGGTCCGTCTGCGCCAGCGCAGCGCGGGCCTCGTCGGCCTCATCACACCCGAGCTGGAGAACCCGATATTCCCGGCCCTGGCCCAGGTCATCGGCCAGGCCCTGACCCGCCAGGGCTACACCCCGGTGCTCGCCACCCAGACGCCGGGCGGCTCCACGGAGGACGAGCTGACCGAGATGCTCGTGGACCGCGGGGTCGCCGGCATCATCTACGTCTCGGGTCTGCACGCCGACACCACGGCCGACACCCAGCGCTACGAGCAGCTGCGCGCACAGGGCGTCCCCTTCGTCCTGGTCGACGGCTTCTCCCCGAAGGTCCAGGCGCCTTTCATCTCCCCCGACGACCGTGCGGCGATGACCCTCGCGGTCACCCACCTCGTCTCCCTCGGCCACACCCGGATAGGCCTGGCCCTGGGCCCCAAGCGGTTCGTGCCCGTGCAGCGCAAGATCGAGGGCTTCGTCCGCGCCATGCAGGAGCAGCTGGGCCTGAGCGCCGAGCGCATCGGGGCGGAGCTCGTGCAGCACTCCCTCTACACCCTGGAGGGCGGCCAGGCCGCGACGGCCGCCCTGATCGACCGGGGCTGTACGGCGATCGTCTGCGCCAGCGACATGATGGCGCTGGGCGCGATACGTACGGCCCGGCAGCGCGGCCTCGCGGTCCCCCGGGACGTCTCGGTGGTCGGCTTCGACGACTCCCCCCTGATCGCCTTCACCGACCCGCCCCTCACCACGATCCGCAAGCCGGTCCCGGCGATGGGCCAGGCGGCGGTGCGCACCCTGCTGGAGGAGATCGGCGGGACGCCGGCACCGCACAGCGAGTTCGTGTTCATGCCCGAACTGGTGGTGCGCGGATCGACCGCTTCGGCCCCCGGGGACCGGAATCGCCCCTAAGGGCTGTCCCGTAATCCCCGGTGGATCAGCGCGCGGCGTCAGATGCGGTGCATCGCAAGGCGGAGGGGCATCCGCATACTGGATGTATGCGGATGTTCCGACAACGC
>NZ_JBEOWF010000077.1:0-24348 GCF_040295925.1 Streptomyces sp. NPDC002588 | reverse complement strand
AGAAGGGCTACTACGTCCCCTCCGACCTGATGGCCTGGTCGGGCGCGTTCCTGAAGCACCAGTTCGCATCGCTTGCGGATCCCGCGAACTCGTAGCCGGACACCGTCGACACGGCCCCGAGGGCGTCGCGGCCGGCCGTCCGCAGGGGGACGGCGAGGCCCGTTCGTCGGCGGGAACGAAACCGGCGGAGATTCTCGTTCACCCGGACGAATTACGCTGCCTTCCCCCCGGCTAGCGTCGGTCAGGTGGTGCTACCTCCAGTGAACCCGCGACCCCGAACCAGCCTCGGCCGGCTCCTGGACGATCTCGGAACGACCCTGCTCCAGCTCGTCCACGGCCGGTCCGCGCACGGCCGGAACATCGGGGACGTCGTCATCCATGACCCGGTCGACGCCTCCGCGCCGGCACCCCAGGCCCTGGTCCTGGGCATCGGCGTCCACCGGACCGCCGACGTCGTCACGCTCCTGGACGCCCTGGGCGCCCAGGGCGCGGCCGGACTGGTGCTCCGCGCGCCCTTACCCGCGGACGACGAGGTACGGGCGGCCGCCGAACGCTCCGGCGTCGCGGTGCTCGGGCTCACCCCGGGCGCCTCCTGGACCCAACTGGCCGCACTGCTGCGCTCCCTGCTCGCCGAGGGCGACCTCACCGACCCCGACGCGGCGACGCTGGGCGGCATCCCGTCCGGGGATCTGTTCAGCCTCGCCAACGCGATCGCCGCGCTGCTGGACGCACCGGTGACCATCGAGGACCGCAGCTCCCGTGTCCTGGCCTTCTCCGGCCGGCAGGACGAGGCCGACACGGCGCGGGTCGAGGCCATCCTCGGCAGGCAGGTTCCCGAGCGGTACTCGCGCGAGCTCGTCGAGCGCGGGGTGTTCCAGCAGCTCTACCGCGACCACGACCCCGTCTTCATCAGCCCGTCCGACGGCGAGACGGCCGGCTTCTCGCTGCCCCGCGTGGCGATCGCGGTGCGTGCGGGCGACGAGATCCTCGGCTCGATCTGGGCCGCCGTCAAGGAACCCTTCGAAGCGGAACGGGACCAGACCCTGCGCGAGGCGGCCAAGCTCGTCGCCCTGCACATGCTCCGCGTCCGCGCCGGCGCCGACGTCGAACGCAGACTGCGCGCCGAACTGGTCGGCACCGCACTGGAAGGCGGCCCCGGCGCACGAGACGCGCTGCACCGGCTCGGCCTGGCCGACCAGCCCGTCGTCGTGCTCGCGCTGGCCCTGTCCGACCCGGTCGACGAACCGTCCGCCGACGCCGACGCGGTGCTGACCGCCGGCCGCCAGCGCGTCGCCGACGCCTTCGCCCTGCACGTGAGCGCCGTCCACCCGCGCAGCGCCGCCGCCCTCGTCGGCGATGTGGCCTACGCGCTCGTCCCCACCGGACGCGACGTCGCGGACGGGGAGGAACGCGCCCTGCGTATCGCATCGGAGTTCGTCGACCGCATGGGCGACCGCGTGCCGGCCGTGATCGGGGTCAGCCCCGTCGCCGAGGCCGTGACCGGGCTCGCCCACGCCTGCGCCTGCGCCGACCGCGCCCTGCGGGTCCTGCGCTCGCGACCGGGCGAACTCCGGGTCGCCCGGCTGCCGGACGTGCATGTGCAGTCGCTGATGCTCGAACTGCGGGACATGGCCGCCGCCCGGGGCGACGGCCCAAGCGGCCCGGTGGCCAGGCTCCTCGTCTACGACGAGCGGCACAACGCCCGTCTGGTGCAGACCCTCGGCGCCTGGCTGGACGCCTTCGGCGACGTGATCGCCGCGGCCGCCTCCGTCCACGTCCACCCCAACACCTTCCGCTACCGGCTGCGCAGGGTCGGCGAGGTCGGCGAGATCGATCTCGCCGACGCGGAGGCCCGGTTCGCCGCCATGCTCCAGCTCCGGCTGCACTCACTGTCGTAGCGGAGGCTTCGGACGGTTCGCGCCGCACGGCTCACGCCGTCGGCGCGGCCGTCGGACAGCGGGTCGGCATGGCGACGAGTTCGTTCTCGAGCCGGTCGCTGCTCCTGATCGACTCCTCGGCGCAGTCGATGTGTTCCCGCCCGACCCGGGCGATCTTCTCCAGGAACGGTTCCGGCCGCGGGCCAGGGTCGGGACGTCCGCCCTCAGCCCTTGGCGACGGACGCGTCGCGGGTCGGCTTGCCCAGGGCCCAGAAGAGAACGCCGAGGAGCATGAAGCCGACGAGGGGGACGGCTTCGGTCAGCAGGTATTTTCCGCGCTCGCCGTGACTCCAGCCGTCCGGCGCGTAGTCGGGGCCGAACCAGTGGTCGCCGGCTCCGGGAGCGACCAGCTGCACGGTGGCATACAGGACGAGCGCGGTGAGGACGATGCTGATGGCCAGGGGAGCCGGCGCCTTGTAGGGGCGGTGGACGTCCGGAGCCTTGTGGCGCAGGACCGCGAGGGCCGGGAAGATGCCGAGGTAACTGACCAGGGTGGTGGAGACGGCGAGACCGAGGACGGCGCCGAAGAGCTTGGCGGCGCTGCCGTTCGTCAGTTCGTGGGCCAGGACGAGGACGGCGGTGGAGACGACGCCGCTGAGGACGTTGACCCGTACCGGGGTGCCGAACCGGCTGGAGATGACCCCGAGGAAGCGGGGCGCCGCACCGTCGTAGCCGGACACGGCCAGCGCCCGGTCGGACCCCATGACCCAGGTGACGCCGGAGGACAGCACCGTGAGGATGAACATGACCGCGGCCAGGTCCCCGAGCACGCTGCCCGCGCCGCTGAGGGTCGCGGTGCCGTCGGCGGCGACATGGCCGCCGTACACGGTGAACACCTGCCGGATCGCGTCGATGAACCCGCCGAGGCCGGTGATGGCCTTGACCGGCAGGACCAGCAGGATGCCGAGGATCGGCAGCGCGTACAGCAGCACGGCGAACACCGCGCTGCGGAAGATCGCGAAGGGGACGTCCTTCTGCGCGTCGGTCATCTCGTCGCCGGCGGTGTTGGGCAGTTCGAAACCGACGTAGTTGAACATCAGGACGGGGACCAGGCCGACGAATCCCGCATACGTGGGGGAGAAGTCGCCCGGCCCGAATCCGTGCAGGCCGTGCTGGGCGCCGTAGACCACGACCGTGACGGTGAACAGGCCGAGGAGGAGGAAACGGCTCCAGGCGCCGATGGTCGGGATCCACTTGCCGACGTCGAAGGAGAGGATCGCGGCGAGCACGCCCACCCACACGAACAGGAGGGTGAAGACGTAGAAGGCCGGAGTGCTCAGGTCCTTGCCGTCGTTGAAGAAGGTCGTGTAGGCCGTGACGGCGGAGACCGAGAGTGTGCCGCCGAGCCACACCGGGTTGGTGATCCAGTACAGGAAGTTGTTGACGGCGCCGGCCAGGCGCCCGAAGGCCCGGCTGGTCCAGATGTACGGGCCGCCCTCGTCCGGGAACGCGGCCCCGAGTTCCGCGGTGAGCAGCGCGGAGGGCACGAAGAACACGACGGCCAGCACGATGAGCCAGGTGAACGCCTCGGCACCGGAGGAGGCCACCGTGCCGATGGTGTCCACCCCGACGATGGTGCAGAGGAGGAAGAAGAGGATGTCGAAGCGGCCGAAGTGCTTGCGCAGCTTCTGCCGTTCCGCCAGGGCGGCGGCCGGCGTGTCGGCCGGCTCGGAGACGATTTGACCAGCGGCCACCGGGCGCTCCTGCGTGCTTGGGGGACGGGCGGGATCCGGCCATGATCCTTCGCCGCGCAAATCCACACAAGCGTTCATGCATAACTCTTGACCATCGCTTCTGCACCTGAACGCAACGGAAACCGCGCCGAAACGGAGAGCGACGGCCGCGGTGGTGGCGCAGCGGGAGGGGTTGCCCGTCCGGCCGGCTGAGCACGGCGGACGACGAGGCCGGTGAAGGTCGCGACGCTCGCGAGCCCGTACGGGCGGCCCCATCACGAGCGTGGCGCGCGCCGGGCCTCCGCGCGCACGGCGGGGAACCTTCGCCTCCTCTTTTTCTTCACGGGATTTCTACGTAACTCCCTTATTCTTACCGGGACTTGACCATTCAGAGATGTTTGAGAGGTGTAGTGCGCATGTCCCGCACACCGTCAAGACGGGCCGTTCTGCGTGGGCTCACGGTTTCCGGAGCGGCGTTGACCGGCGCGGTGGTGACCGGCTTCGACCCGGCCGCCCGGACCTGGGCCGCGACCACCGAGGAGCCGACCACCGCGGCGTCGGGCACCACCTTGGCCGGAATCCCCCACCTGGACGGAACGCTTCTCACGGACGTGCCGTCGCTCACCGCGGCGGCCGAGGACTACGGGCACATCGTCCATCACCGCCCGCTGGCCGTCCTGCGCCCGGGCTCGGTCCGCGACGTCGTCGCCATGGTCCGCTTCTGCAACGACCACTGTCTGCCCGTGGCGCCGCGCGGCCAGGGCCACGCCCCCTACGGCCAGGCGCAGGCCGACGGCGGCCTGGTCGTCGAGACCGCGACCCTCGCCGGCATCGGCCCTCTCGGCTCCGGCAGCACCACCGTCACGGTCGGCGCGGGCGCCCGCTGGAGCCAGGTCGCCCAGGCCACCCTCGCGTACGGCCTGACCCCGCCCGTCTTCACCGACTACCTCGAACTCTCCGTCGGCGGCACCCTCTCGGTCGGTGGTCTCGGCGGCCAGGCCCACCGGCACGGCGCGCAGGTCGACAACGTCACCGAGTTACGGGTCGTCACCGGTGCGGGTGAACTCGTGCGCTGCTCCCCGACCCGGCACCCCGACCTCTTCCACGCCGTCCTGGCCGGTCTCGGCCAGTGTGCCGTCATCGTCGAGGCCACCCTGCGCCTGGTGCCCGCGCCCGACACCGTGCGCCACTACCAGCTCGCCTACGACGACCTGGCCACCTTCCTCGACGACCAGCGCATCCTGGTCGAGGAGGGCCGCTTCGACTACGTCGAGGGCCAGGTCCACGCCGACGCCGACGGGGCCTTCCGCGCCTACAGCCTGGAAGCGGTGGCCTACGGCCCGCCGGTGGGCCCCGCTCCGGACGACACGGCGCTCCTCGACGGCCTGCGGCACGACCCGGCGAACGTCCGGTACACGGACCGGCCCTACTACGACTTCCTCGACCGTCTGGCGCCCGTCGTCGCGGCCTTGAAGGAGGCCGGCATCTGGAGCTGGGCCCACCCCTGGCTCAACCTCATGCTCCCCGCCTCCTCCGCGGCGGCCGTCGCAGGCCAGGTCCTGGAGTCCCACACGCCCGCCACCGTCGGCCCCGGCGCCGTCATCCTCTTCTACCCCCTGCTGGCCGATCGGCTCACCACCCCGCTGCTGCGCACCTCGGACGAGGACGTGTCGTACCTGTTCGACGTCCTCAGCGCCGCCCCGCCCGACGACGGCGCCGCCGTCGACCGCCTCCTCGCGGCGAACCGCTCCGCCTACGACGCCGCCGCCGCGGCCGGTGGCACCCACTACCCCGTCGGCTGCATCCCGTTCACGCCCGCCGACTGGCGCAGCCACTTCGGGCCGGCCTGGGCGGGGCTCGAGGCGGCGAAGCGGACGTACGACCCGCTGGGGGTCCTGGTCCCGGGCCAGGGCATCTTCTGATCCGGCGCCGCCGCCGAGCCCGGTGGCTCGTTCCCGTCGCCTTTTGTCACCGGCCGGTCACAGTCCGGCACGGCAGTACAACTCCGCTTGCGCATCCCCTGTCGAACCGGGTGTCGGTGACAAAACGGAATCCGACCGACCATCGTGGAAACGGGGACAATCCATGATCAATCGCAAGAGTCTCGTGCTCGGTGCCGCGACCTTCCTGCTCATGACCGGAGCCGGAATCACCGTCGCCCCCGCCGCTTTCGCGGGCACACCGGGCGGTACCTTCGCGGTCGACCGCAACAGCGACTTCGACGGCGACGGATACGACGACGTGCTGACCGGCGCCCCCGGCGGCACCGTCGACGGCAAGAAGGGTGCGGGCTACGTCACCGTGCAGTACGGCTCGGCGAGCGGCATCGGAACCGCCGGCACCCTGCCGCGGGTCCGCACCGCCGTCCTCAGCCAGTCGACGGCCGGGATCTCCGGCACGGCGGAGACCGGGGACGCCTTCGGCGGCGCCGTCGCCACCGGAGACGTGAACGGGGACGGCTACGACGACGCGGTCATCGGCTCGCCCGACGAGGACCTGGCCGGGCTGGTGGACGTGGGCCGGGCGACCGTGCTGTACGGCTCGGCGAGCGGCCTGCGGGGCACCGGCAGCGTCGATCTGCAGCCCGTGCAGCCGACGCGGGAGGCGAACTACGGCGGCGCGGTGGCCGCCGCCCACTTCACCTCGGAGACCCCGGGCGACGGGATCGCCGTGTCCGACGACGATGGCGTCGACCTGTTCTCCGACGAGGGGCCCATGCTCCGTGTCACCCGCCTGGAGACGGTCGCCGACCCCGGCGGCGTCGCCGTCGTGCCGGTCAGCCTGACCACCGGGAACTTCGACGGCGACGGCTACGCGGACCTCGTCGTCTCCGGGTACAGCCTGCTGGACGAGGAGGGGGTGCGCGGCCGCTCGGTGGTGTACGACGGTGGCCAGTACGCCCTCACCTACGACCGTGACCTGACCGGCGGCCCCTCCGCGGCGGCCGGCGACGTCAACGGCGACGGATTCGACGACCTGGTCACCGGCGAGAAGGGCGGCGGGCGGATCGCTCTCCGGTACGGCAGCGACGACGGCATCACCGAGCTCGCAGACGAGCTGACCCAGGACTCGCCCGGAGTCCCGGGCACGGACGAGGAGGGCGACAACTGGGGCGCGGACCTGTCGGTCGCCGACACCGACGGCGACGGCTACGCGGACATCGCGGTCGGCGCCCCCGGCGAGGACATCGGCACGGTGCCCGACGCGGGCGCGGTGTGGGTGATCCGGGGTCAGCAGCGCGGCTGGACACCGGCGGGCGTGCGCTCGTTCGACCAGAACTCGGCGAACGTCCCCGGCTCGGCCGAGGCGGGCGACGCCTTCGGCGCCCAGGTCCGGCTGGTCGACACCGACGCCGACGGCCGTGCGGAACTGCTGGCCGCCGCCCCCGGCGAGAACACCGACGACGGCGTCGCGATCGCCTTCCCGGCCGCGACCACGGGCATCACCGCGGTCGGTTCCTGGCTGTACGGCGGCGGCTCCTTCGGAGTCTCGGGCACGGACGCGCTCTTCGGCGCGGCGATCGACGAGTAGGACGGGGCGACGGGTTCCGGGCGCCGTGCCCGGAACCCGTCGGCCGGTCGTGGACGGTCAGTAGGTGTGCAGGGTGAGCCCGTAGCGGTTGAGGATCTCGTTCAC
Source organism: Streptomyces sp. NPDC002588 (assembly GCF_040295925.1). NCBI lineage: Bacteria > Bacillati > Actinomycetota > Actinomycetes > Kitasatosporales > Streptomycetaceae > Streptomyces > Streptomyces sp. NPDC002588. The sequence goes on along the minus strand of NZ_JBEOWF010000077.1, from coordinate 17,102 downwards.
CGGCTGGAACCAGGTCTCGCCGCCGGTGGAGCAGTCGCCCCAGCCGCCGGAGGTGACGCCCTGCGCCTGGTCGCCGCTGATGAACGAGCCGCCGGAGTCGCCTCCTTCGGCGCAGACGTTGGTCTTCGTCATCTGGTACACCGCGCCCTGGCTGTAGTTGACGGTCTCGTTCTTCGCCAGCACCGTGCCGCAGTGCCAGTGCGTGGTCGAGCCGGAGCGGCAGATGGAGGCGCCCACCGGGGCCTCCGCCGAGCCGCGCACGAGCTGGTCGGAGATCGTGCCCCAGCCGAGCACGACCGGGACCGTCCACCAGCCGCTGCCCACGTTCACCCAGGCGTAGTCGTCGCCCGGGAACGAGGAGCCCTGGAAGTTGCCGACGTACGAGCCGTCCCAGCCGTAGACGCTGCCGGTGTGCTGGTCGCAGTGGCCGGCGGTGATGAACCCGCCGTACACCGAGAAGCCTATGGAGCAGCGCACGTTGCCCGTGTAGTACGGGTCGCCGCCGACGGTGCCCGCCGCGAGGGTGCGCGGGGCCGAGGCGACGGTCTCGACGGTGACGGGACCGGCGGCACGGGCCTGCGTCAGGAACCGTTCGACATCGTTGTCGGAACGCTTGTCGCCGACGACACTGACCACGACGGTGTTCGCCTTCGGGTCGACGTGCCAGCCCCCCACCGCGGCGGGCGCGGAGAGCTTGTCGATGCGGGACTTCACCGCGTCCAGTTGCCGTGCGCTGTGCTCGACGACACGGACCTCGGCGCCCTTGGCGCGGATCGCCGCGCGTGCCGCCTGCGAGGACTTGGAGGTGACGGCCACCGTGAGGCGTCCGTCGGCGGCGTCGAACCAGGACCCGGCGTACGCGGCACCCGCCGTGCGGCGCACTGCCGGTTCGAGCGTGGTGGCCTTCTGTTCGGCCTCGAGCCGGGCTTCCGCCTGGTCCTCGGTGAGCCCGAAGTCGCTGCGCATGGCCTGGAGCAGGCCTTCGGAGGCAGGGGTGTCGGTGGCCGGTGCGGAGGAGGCCGCGGTGCCCACGGCCCCGGTGCCGCTCGCCGACGCGGGGAAGGTGCCCGCGCCGCCGAACGCGGTCAGCGTCAGGAGCGCGGCCAGACAGACGTGCTTGAGTCTCGTGCGTCTCATGGGAGTTGCCCTTCGTCGTTCCAGTGAGTGGGGATGGAACAGCGGGGTGAGAGCGCTCTCAGGTGTGGCGCGGAAGAGCCTAGCGGCGGTGCGGCTGTCAGGTCTATGCCAATGCCGGGCGAGATTCGTGGCCGGTTCCCGTCAGCGGGACCGGACCGCCGACTCCGGGAGGCGGCGGTCCGGTCCACCGACACGGCCACGACCGTGCCCGTCGATCGCGAGGTGTGGTCGGTCAGCGGCTGCGGATCGCGGTGGTGGCGAGGAATCCGGTGGCGGCGGCGGTGATGAGGGCGCAGACGGCGAGCAGCGTGGTACGGCGCATGGAGGGGCCTTTCCCTGGGGGAGTGGATGGGCGACCTGTACAACGCCCGTGGACCGGACTCGGCTTGCCGTGGCCGCGTTTGCCACCCGCATGGCCGTGGGCGGCGGGCCGGTTCGTGTCCCCGGCACTCGGCCCGGGCCGCGTGCCTGCCCCGCAACCCGCCGGCGGAATCCGGCGTCCCGGCGGTGCCGCCCTCGGCGCGATCCACCTCGTCACAACGGTTACGGCCGCTGCCCGAGGGGCCGGCGGACACCGGCCGCCGTGGCGCGACCCGCCGTACTCGACCCGGCCCTGCCCGACGACGACACGCCCGGACCTCGACGACGCACCCGCCCCTTCCGGGTCGCGGAGCGCCACCGCCGTGCCCTCCGCCGGAGCGGTCGCTCGCGCGAACTCGTCACCCTGTACGCCGCACCGGCGCTCGGCCGCCGTCGGTACGCGAGGTCGTCCCGCTCACCGTCCCGCCGTACGCCGCGTTCGTCCGCGCGGGCGGCGCCTTCGCCGACCGGACCGCCGCGCGACACAGCCGTCCTCGGACGGCTCGCCGCGCCGTCTCCCGAAAGGGTGAATGTGCTGACGGCACGGCGTGTCGCGGCCTCGGGACGCGCACGCTTCCGGCGTGCAGTCGGTGAGGAGGACACAGGTGGCGGCAGAGGAACGGCGGCAGGCTTCGGCGCGGGACCGGGCGCGCTATGTGTTCGACACGACACTGGCCCGCAGCACGGGCACACTGCTCGGCTGGCTGGCCGTGTGCTGTCTGGCGGTCGTCGTGCCGGTCAGCACCCTGCTGGTGTGGACGGACCCGAACGCGCCGCGCTCCCTGCCCGGCCGGCTGACGGCCGTCTGGCGCACCAGCACCGAGACCCTGAGGCTGGGCGGAGCGACCGGCGCGCCGCTGCGGATGCTGCTCTCCGCGCTCCTCGGACTGATCGCGCTGCTCTGCGTGTCGACCCTGGTCGGCGTGATCACCACCGGCCTCGGCGAACGGGTCGCGGAGCTGCGCAGGGGCCGTTCGACGGTGCTGGAGAGCGGTCACGCGGTCGTGCTCGGCTGGTCGGAGCAGATCTACACGGTGGTCGGCGAACTCGCGGCCGCGCGGGCGGGCCGGGCGCAGACCGTGATCGCCGTGCTGGCCGACCGGGACCCGACCGAGATGGAGACGGCACTCAGAACCCGGCTCCGCGTCCCGGACGACGTCCGGCTGGTCTGCCGCACCGGTTCGCCCGCGGACCCCGAGAGACTCGGACTGGTCACCCCGGCCGCGGCCGCGTCGGTGCTGCTGCTCCCGTCGGAGCGTCCCGACGCGGACCTGGAGGTCGTACGGGTCCTGCTGGCGCTGCGAACCGTGCTCGACGGCGAGACGGGACCGCCGGTCCTGGCCGCGCTGCGGGACGGGCGGTACCTCCCGGCCGCGCGGCGGGCGGCCGGGCCCCGGGGCACGGTCCTGGAGACCGATCCGACGACGGCCCACCTCCTGGTGCAGTCCGCCCGCCGCCCGGGCCTGTCGGCCGCCCTGCGGGATCTCCTCGACTTCGCCGGGGCCGAGTTCCATGTGGTCGACGCCCCCGAACAGGAGGGATCCACCTTCGCGGAGGTCGCACTGCGCTACGAGAGGGCCAGTGTCGTCGGGCTCCTGCCGGCCGACGGCCGCCCCCGGCTCACTCCCGCGCCAGGGACCGTCCTGGCGCCCGGCGACCGTCTCGTCGTCGTGGCCCACGACGAGACGCCCGGCGCGGCCGTCGACTGCGGCGATCACGTCGACCGTACGGCCGCCGCCGCTCCGGGACCGCGGTCCGAAGGCCCCGCACGGATGCTGCTGCTCGGCTGGAACCGGCGCGCGCCCTCGGTCGTGGAGGTACTGCGCCGGACCGCCCGCCCGGGCTCCGTGCTGCACGTCCTCACCGACCCGGAGGCGAAGTCCGTACCACGGCTGCCGACGGCCGACGCCCCGTCAGGCGGGCGGCTCGACGTCGTGCACCACATCGGAGACCCGCTCTGCCCCGACGCCCTGCGCGCCCTCGACGTGTTCGGCCACGACCGGGTCCTGGTGCTGGGTCCGGAGCCGGGAGCCGGTCCCGAACGGCCCGACGACTGGGTGCTGCTGGCCCTGCTGACCCTGCGGTCGCTGGAGGAGGAGACGGGCCGGACCCTGCCGGTCGTGGCCGAGTTGCGCGACTCCCGCAACCGGGACCTCGCCCCGCTGGGCCCGGCCTCCGACGTGGTGGTCCGCGGTGAGCTGGCCGCTCTCCTGCTGGCACAGATCTCCCACCACCCCGCCCTCGCCGCGGTGTTCGAGGAGATCTTCGCCGTCCGCGGCGGCGCACTGACCCTCCGCTCCGCCGACCACTACGTCCGGCCCGGCCGGGAGACGTCGTTCGCGACGGTGGTGGCGGCGGCCCTGGACCGCGGCGAGTGCGCGATCGGCTACCGCCGCCACGGACCGCACACCGTGACCCTGTGCCCCGACAAGACCGAACGCCGCGTCTGGACCGCCGAGGACGAGGTTCTCGTCCTCACAAAAGCCCCCGACGGTACGGGGAGGGGCCTGCCCGGCATGCGGCGCGGCCAAGCTTCGGATCTCGGGATCCTCACGCCCGAAGTCGATTGAGGTTCCCTCGACATCCATTGATGATCGATGCATGCCAGGTCTCTTCATCGCCATCCTCGGAGTCGCCATCGCCGCAGCGGTCCGCGCCGGACTCTCCGGGCAGACCGTCGTCCTGCCGGGCGCGGCGGCAGCCGAGGCCGAGCGCTTTGCGCCGTACGCCCCCTTCGAAGCCGGGGATCTCGGCGAGGGCGAGGTGGCCGGGGTCACCGGCGTGATGTCAGGAGCCGGGTCCTGATGGCAAAGCCGAAGCCCTATTGGCAGTCCTACTGGTACCGCCTGCGCATTCGTACGGTCGATGAGCCGTGGGCGGGGTGGCAGGGACTGGGCGGACCGGAGTTCAGCCAGGTTCCGAATCGGGGGTTGAGGGACTCCTCCCTGGAAGCGTGGGTCGCCGCCTTCCTGGAGGAGGCCCGGACCGAACTCGACTCGCTGCGCGGCGACCTGCTGATCGAGTGCTTCGAGGAGCCGGCCCCGGCTGTCGGCACCCAGCCCGTGTACTCCGCACAGGTGGCGCTGGTGTGAATGTCCGTAGTCGTGTGCACGGGTGAGCTGGGGGTTCACCGTGATGTGCAAGGGACTGTGCATCCTCCGGACATCCCGGAGTCTCCTGCACTACGGTCTTTTGGCCGTAGTCGTGTGCGCGACGAGGGGGCTTCCGGATGGCAGATGTACCGGTGGCCGAGCGCGGGGTACTGACCGCGCCCGACGAGGTCTGGGATAAGGCGGTCCGGCAGGCCGAGGTGATCGGGCCGCTTGCCGGGAAGCCGATGGTGGGCCTGGTGGAGGCTGATGCGGCCGCGACGAGGCTGGGGGTTTCCCGGCGTCAGGTGTACGTTCTGCTCGGGCGGTGGCGGGCGGGCCAGGGAATGGTCTCGGATCTGCTGCCGGGCCGTTCCAGCGGGGGCCGCGGAGGAGGACGGTCGCCGGACGAGGTCGAGGCGATCGTCCAGGACGTAGTGAACAGGCGGTACTTGACCCGGCAGCGCCGCCCGGTGTCCGCCATCTGCAAGGAGGTCGCGCGGTAGTGCCGGGTACGCGGCCTGCGGGTTCCTTCGCGGGGCGCGGTAGCGCGCCGGATCGCGCGCCTGGACCCCGTCGCCTCGACAGCCGCGAGAGAGGGGCGCGAGGCGACCCGCCCGCTGCGGCCGGCTGGAGGCACACCGCCCGAGATCACCGGTCTGCTGGAGCAGGTCCAGATCGACCACACGCCTGTGGACGTGATCGTGGTAGACGAGCAGCATCGCAAGCCGATCGGCCGTCCCTATCTGACGGTGGCGATCGACGTGACGAGCCGGTGCGTGGTGGGCCTGGTGGTGACGTTGGAGGCGCCCTCGGCGACCTCGGTCGGGCTGTGTCTGGCTCAGGCGGCCATCGACAAGCGGCCATGGCTGGAGCGTCCGGGCGTGGAGGCGGCGTGGCCGATGAGCGGCAAGCCCCATGAGCTGTACGTGGACAATGCCGCGGAGTTCAAGAGCGAGGCCCTGCGCCGTGGCTGTGACGAGCACGGTATCCGGCTGCGCAACCGGCCGCCCGGGCAGCCGCACTTCGGCGGGATCATCGAGCGGCTGATCGGCACCCTGATGCGTGATGTGCACGAGCTGCCGGGCACCACGTTCTCCAGCACCGCCGAGCGCGGCGCTACGACAGCGACGCCATGGCCACGCTGACGCTGCGGGAGCTTGAGCGGTGGCTGAGCTTGTCTTTTATGGTCTGAGGTCGAAATGGGTCTCGAACTAGGCCGCTCACCTGGGTATTCGCCGGACAGTGGTGCGGCCTCCGTCTGATCATGTGCTCCGACCAAGGTGCACCGATCAAGACGAAGGCCGTGAACATGAGTCTGCCGCCTGATCCCGCTTCCGGGGAAGTGTTCGCGACGGCGTCCCGCTTCCGGGAGGACCTGTTCGAATGTCTGACCGCGCGTGGGGACGAACTGTTCGAGCTGGCCGACGCGTTGCTGTGTGCGGACGGTCCGGTGAGGGCGCCGGTGGACCTGACGCTGGTGGCCGAGCACCGTCGCGGGCACGGCGCGATGTACGACGCGCTGAACAGCGGGAGCGTGGACGTACCCCGGCTGCGGCAGGTGCTGGCCGGGCTCCCGATGCCGCAGGCCGCCGACGGGCGTCTGGTCCTCGCGGTCGACATCAGCCACTGGCTGCGTCCCGACGCGCCCACCAGCCCGGAGCGCCTGTTCTGCCACGTCTACGGCCGCAACGGAAGGTCGTCGGACCAGCTCGTCCCAGGCTGGCGGTACTCGTTCGTCGCGGCCCTGGAATCGGGCCGGACCTCCTGGTGTCAGGTCCTGGACGCCGTGCGTCTCGGGCCCGCCGACGACATCGCCGAGGTCACCGCCGTCCAGGTCCGCCGGGTGGTCACCGACCTGATCGAGATGGGCCGCTGGCACGCCGGGGACCGCGACATCCTCATCGTCTTCGACGCCGGCTATGACGCCCCGCGCATGGCCCACCTCCTGGCCGGGCTGCCGGTGGAGGTCCTGGGGCGGATGCGCGCGGACCGGGTCATGCGCCGCCCGGCGCCCTCCCGCGAGGAGTACTACCGGGCCCACCCCCGCGGCGGCCACCCGCCCAGGCACGGCAAGGAGTTCCGCTTCGCCGGCCCCGACACCTGGGGCGAGCCCGACACGGAGACGGTGCAGGTCACCGACCGGTATGGCGCCGCCCGCGCGATGGCCTGGGACCGCATCCACCCCCGGCTCACGACCCGCTGCGCGTGGATCGACCACGAGGGTGAACTCCCGCTCCTCGAAGGGACGTTGATCCGTCTTCAGGCCGACCGCCTGCCCGGCGGCCGGGACCCGCTGCCCCTCTGGCTGTGGTCCTCGAAGACCGGGATGACCCGCGCGGACGTCGACCTGCGCTGGCAGGCGTTCCTGCGGAGGTTCGACCTGGAACACACCTTCCGCATGATCAAACAGACCCTCGGCTGGACCCGCCCGAAACTCCGCAGCCCCGAGGCGGGCGAGCGCTGGACCTGGCTTGTCGTCGCCGCGCACACCCAGCTCCGCCTCCTGCGGGAGGCCGCCGCCGACCTCCGCCGCCCCTGGGAGAAACCAGCCGGGCCCGGCCGGCTCACCCCGGCCCGGGTCCGCCGGGGGTTCAGGAACCTCCGCCCGCACCTCGCCTGTCCGGCCCGCGCACCCAAACCCTCAAAACCCGGACCAGGACGCCCACCCGGCTCGAAGAACCGACGGCCCGCCACCCGCCACGACGTGGGCAAAACCGTGAAACGCCCAGAAAGCATCACCGAACGAAACCTGCTCAGAGGATAAATGCCAAGCTGAGAAGCTGTGTCAGAACCGGTGATCTATGACGTTCTGTGACTGGTGGACCAGTCGATGGAGCCGGGCACCCAGGTTGCAACAGGGGCCGGAATTAGCCATGTTGGCTCCGCGTCTGGTGATATTGGTGGTGTGAGGTGGAGTCTGAGCGCATCGCCGGGCCGGGGTTCCACAGCCGACGCAGGGACGCCGATGCTTCGGCCCGCGCCGGGTGGTGCGCCATGGGCCCAATGGTGGAGATGGTCGGGAAGGTCACACGGAGCCGTTACGACGAGCTGGTGGCCGAGTCTGTGGACATGGTGGAGGAGGACACCCGCTGCCAGTTCGCGCTCGGGGACTCGGCGCTGGAGCTGGAGCCGCTGCGCGGGCATGGTGTTCACCTGCCGCTCGACGAGGGTGACCATGGTGTGGAGGAGTCGCTGCGGCTGTTCGCCGACGAGATCGGGCTGTCCTTCTATACGGTCCGCACGCACCGGTGGGTGGCCGCGCAGTGGCCGGCCGCACACCGGCAGGCGGGAGTTTCCTACGAGGTGCATCGGATCCTGGCCTCCGCGCCGGACCGGTTCGAGCTGATTCAGAACCCTCCCCTGAGCGAGCGCACCGGCCGGCGCCGGTGGAGTGCAGAGGTGGCCAAGAAGGTGGTGGGCTGGAAGACGGAGGAGGTTCTGGTCCCGGTCACCGCCGAGGAGAAGGTCGAGGCGATCCGTGAGCTGGCGCGTGGTGACGAGGCAGTGGCGGCGCAGGTGGCCACCGACTTCCTGCGCCAACCGGAGGTGGCGTTCAGGGCCATGCGTGATGCCGAGGCCCGGGAGAACGTGAACGAGGCCCAGTTCGAGCAGGCCGAAGTCGACGATGAGTTCGACGAGGAGTACGAGGAAGCCTTCGCTGAAGAGGGTGAGCCGTTCGACGACCCGGTCCGCATCGTCCACAGCTGGCGGAAGTCGATGGAGTTCAGCGATCTGATCGCCGTGTGTCAGGGGTTCATCGCCGGGGCCACGCGACTGGTCCCGAAGCTGCGCGGGCACGAGTTCACCGACACCCAGACGAAAGTGTTGGAAAACCACCTCGAGAAGATCCGCGCGACGGCCGACTGGATCGAGACCGCGGTCGCAACCGGGCAGGTCGATCTGGACGAACAGCTCGCCCAGCTGCTGCGGGGCCAGTAGCCATGGGGGCGGGGCTGCCCGCCCACGTCCACGGCCAGGCGGTACGCAAGGCTCTGCAGGAGGCGCGGCCGGCGGGTCTGACGCTCCCGCAGTTGTGCCGGGCGACCAAGCGCACGCCGTCGCAGGTCTGGGCGGGCCTGAGGTTCCTGCGGAAGGTCGCAGTCAAGGAAGGACTGGCACCGGTGACCTACAGCAGACGGGACGGCTTTCAGATGTCGGAGGAGAGCGAGGTCTGGATCTCCTACGAGCGGGCGATCTTCCAAGCAGAACTGCACCGGGTCACCAACTTCATCACCGGGATCATCGCCCCGCACGCCAGGAAAGCCCCGGACGACGAATGGATCCGCCTGGTCCTGGACCAGCTCGGCGGCGTCAAAGCCACCCTCGAAGTCCTCACCCGCATGGAACGCTGATGACCAGCATCACCGCGAACCAGCCGCCGGCCGTGCGCGAGCGGCGCTACCCCAGTGACACCACGGACGCCGAATGGGCCGTCCTCGAACCTTCTCTGAACTACCGTCGATAGCGTGTCAGGGGCTGCTGGTAAACGAGTGGCGTCTTCGTGGACAAGCCCAATAGCTTGTGCGCTCGTGACCGATGATCCGAAGATGCTCCCGAATCCCCACGACCTCGGCCGAGTGTTCAACGAGGTCCCGGAGCTCTACGACCGGGTTCGGCCGGGATACCCCGACGAACTGTTCGCGGACCTTGTCGCCGTCACCGGCTTGGACGAAGGGGCGTCGGTGCTGGAGGTGGGCTGCGGCACTGGTCAGGCGACGCGTTCGCTGGCAGCGCTCGGATGCTCAGTGACCGCCGTCGAGCCGGGCGCGGACATGGCCGCACTCGCTCGCCAGCGGCTCGCCTCCTTCCGCAACGTCGAAGTCGAGACGTCGACGTTTGAGGAGTGGGACGACCGTGGCCGACGCTTCGATGTTCTCGTGGCTGCGTCATCGTGGCACTGGGTCGACCCGTCGACCGGCTGGCAGCGAGCGCACGACGTGCTTTCTCTCGGGGGTTGGATGGCGTTGCTCGGCCACGTCGTTGTCCGCTTGCCGGGAGAGCCGGAGGTGTACGCCGAGACCGCCGATCTGCACGAGCAGTTCTGCCCCGGGAACCCCGGCTGGGGTCATCCACCGCTGGAGGACGAGGTGCGCACCACCGACGAGGGTTGGGGCCTGGTCGACGATCCCGGAGAATTGTTCGGCCCGACGATCGTGCGCTGGTATCCAACCGTTCAGTGGTTCAACGGGGACGGCTTCGCCGATCACCTTCGCTCATTGTCGCTGTATCGGAGACTCGACCGGGATGTCCGTGAGCCTTTGCTCGACGCCATCGCCGAGCGCATTCGCACGCGAATGGGCGACCGAGCGTCACGCCGTTATCTGAGTGTCCTGCGTGTCGGACAGCGTGCCAAGTGAGGCCAGTGACCCTTCTTTGCACTACGAGGTGCGGCCCGCGATCTCGCGGAAGGTCGGGATCCCGAGGTTGATGGTCGTAGCCCGGTGTCGGCGGTCGTCGAGCTGAGAGAGTTTGTTTTCGGTGGCGGCAAGGCTGACGCGCAGCCCCTCGGCCTCGCCGAGCCAGCCTTCGCGTTCGGCCTCTGCGACCCGCTCGCGCAGGTTGCTCCGGATCTCCTCCAGACGGAGCCGCTGAGCAGGGTCGACGCGGAGAACTGGGCAGCGGACGCAGCTGTGTTCATGCTGACAACTGGTGCCGTAGGCGCGACCGCAGTCACCCAGAGCGACCTTCCTCCGCTCGAAGTGGCCAAGGAACTCCTCCCACTCTGCATCGGTTGGGGTGCGGTATTCCTCGCTGGGACGCAGTGCCCGGCGGCGGGCGATGAAGGCCCGGTGGCCGTTGATCGCTTCCTCGGGATAGACCGCCTTGTAGCCCATGGTGGTGTTGATGTTCTTGTGGCCGAGGATGAGCTGGGCGATGTGAGGCGGCATTCCATTCATGATCGCTTCTGTGGTGAAGATCCTCCGGAAGTCGTGGGGCTGATAGTTGGAGTTGGCGGATGCCAGATCTTCTCTAGGCCGTCGTAGAAGGGGATCAAGGGGATGGCCCCGCTGGCCTCACGGACCCGGCTGACGATCGCGCTGAGGACATCGGCGAGTTCCGGGCTCACAACCAGGAGCCGCTCCTCGTCGGTCTTGGACGGGGCGATCTGCAGAAGCGGGATGAGCTCGCCGGTCGAGGGGAGGGTGTACTGGGTGATGCTGTGGTGACTGCACTCCAGCATCTCCTCGATCCGAACACCCGTGTGCCGCAGGAACTCGATCGCCGCCCAGCCCCAAAACGCGCGGTGCTCGGCCAGAGCAAAGTGGTGTCGGCGGCCCGACGTGTCATAAGCGCAGGCAGAGCCGCTGGCTTCGAGCCGAGTCGACTTGCCGGCCTTGGTGAAGGTCTCGCCGAGGACCGTGAAGACGCCGCCGCTTGGTGCTTGGCGGATTGCTTCCAGCCGGGTCCGTGCCTCCTGGAGACGGTTCTCCGCGGCGGCGACCAGGGCCGGCAGCACTGGCAGGCGTTCTCGGGTGCGCTGGTCCATCCGCGCCTAGCGGCGTCGGATGTCCTTCCTGTAGGTGATCTCATTTCCGCTGATCGGGCTGGGTGCCGCCCACGGTCCCCACCTGGTCGGTTCTTCCAGAGCCCACTGTGCGATGTCGAGGTAGAACGCACGGACGAAGCCCAGGAGGGATGCATAGCTGGCTCGGGGAGTCGTCACCTCGACCATGGTGCTGTCGGGCATCCGGCGGCGGGCGGTCTTGGTGCGGAGCCGCTCCTTCCATGCCTTTGCGACGCTGCGGTCCAGGTGAAGGGAGGCGATGCCGGGATGGTGGGTCTCCAGGTTCTTCCAGAAGTGCAGGGCGAGCACGCGCGCGAGGTCTTCGAAACTGGCGTAGTCCAGGGCCGGTTGGCGTTCGGAGAGGTAATCGACGATGAGATCGCGGACCGGCCGACATTCGAGCTGATAGCGGTCGACCAGCTCATCGGGGGTGAACTGCCCGGAGAACACAGTCAGGGCCCGCAGGGTGGCAGGGGCGTCCGGCGGGAACTGCCCCATGTCCTTGAGGAGGGAGTAGAACAGGAACCGGCTGTCACCACCCCTCTTCTCCAGGGCGACGGTCTCGGTCTGCCGCAGTTCGATGCAGTCACCGACGGTGATGTCGCTGACTCCACCGCCCTTGGCGAGGAGGATCATCGCGATCTGGGTGCAAGCCTTGAGCCCGGGTCTGGAGGACAGCACGACCGGGTCGGCGGATTCTTCGATCCGGGCGAATCCCGTTGGGTCGCGGTGCTCAACCACGGCCTCGCGCCAGTAGCGGGTCTGGACGATCCGCAGCAAGAACGGCAGGTCGGGGCGGATGACATCTGCGACGAAAAGGCAGAGCAACCCGCTTCGCAGTGCCTCCTCCCGGGCGCTCTCTCCGCGCTCGGCCAGCCAGGGCAGCACCACGTCGGTCCACTTCAGGCCCAGCGTGTTCGCCGGGGTGGCCTGCCATCGCTCCTGCCATGTCGCCCCGGGGAAGGTTTCGAGCCAGCTGAGGATCCTGCGGGCGCCGTACCAACGGTTTTCGTGCGTCGTTTTGACGCGTGCTCGCAGCGGCGGTCGGTCGATCCTGGCCAAGACCGCCTCGCGGGTCTCCTCGGTTGCGGCCCATGCGGAGGGCCGCGGCCGCGGCGGGAACTGCGAGAGCAGCCTCCGGGCCGCCTCGCCGTGAGACTCGGAGGTGTGGCTTCCCGCCTGGGCTGGTTGGGCAGCAGTCGCTGGCGCGGTGGTCACGGGAGTCCTCCGAACAGGGTTTCCAACGAGGCCGGGTTGTAGCCCGGGGCGGGCGCCAGCGGCTTCGCCGGTTGCTGTGCCCGGCGGGCGTGGTGGGCGAGGACCTGCTCGATGACCTCCTCCTGGCTCGCGGCCAGGTAGATCTCCGTGGTGGACAGATGCGCGTGTCCGAGGACCCACTGGACGTCGGTCAGCGACATCTGTGGGTCGCGGGCCATCCGGTAGGCAGCGGTGTGCCGGAGGTCGTGCAGGGTCCAGTTCGACCCGAGCAGGTCGTTGGCGCGGTTCAACATGGCTCGGGCGGCGTGGTAGTTCAGCGGCCGCCAGGGGCGTCGCAGAGTCCACCACAAGGGGTGGTTGTGGCCGTGGGGTGCCCCCTTGCGCCAGGCTTCCTCCTGAGCCAGCCGCAGCCAGACGAACGCGTCAGCGGAGGCGGGAATCTGCTGGTAGGCGCGGGTTCCCTTGCGGGTCACGCAGATAAGCTGCTGGCCGGGCAGGGCGTCCTTCACCCGGCTGGTGAGCAGTTCCTCGGCGCGGGCCCCGGTGGAGACCCAGAACGCGAGCAGGGCCCGGTCGCGGTTGTACTTCAGCGCGGCGAACAACGCGTTGAACAGCTCGTCCGGGATCCGCCGCGGGATGCGCTTGGGCACCTTCGGCCGGTAGCGACCTTGCCGTTCGGGACGGAACGGCTCCAGCGGATTGTGGTGTGCATGAGCCCGGGAGTTGCGGCGTGAGCGATCGAGAGGGAAGGGGTTGATGATCGGGCCGGTGCCTTCGTCGAGGTGAAAGTCGTAGAAGGTCCGCAGCACCGTTTCGCAGTGGGCCCTCGTGGAAGGCGCGTACTTCCGGCCCGGAGCAGATCTGCCGGTGACCGGGTTCGGCGTCCCCGGCTCCGCCCTCGGGGCCGGCACCGTGGGCGCCGTGATGCCTTTGCGCTGGTGGCGCCAGTGCACGCGTACCGGCTTGTCGGTGAGCTGGAGCCACCGGCAGAAGTCGCGGGCCTCGGCTCTGGTCGCCTGATCCCAGTGCACATCGACGGCCCAGAGGAACCGGTACCACCGCAGCAGGTCCATCCCGTACGAGCGGATCGTCGTTGCCGGCTTCGATGCGGCCTGCAGATCAGCGAAGAACATCGCTACTGGCAGGATGAACTGCCCGTCGGGGTCTAGCAGTTGGTACGGCTCGGCAGCTTCGCCGGTCTCTTCCAGACGCCCGATCTGCGGCACGACGAAGGCCGCCAGGTTCCGGCTCAGTCCTTCAGCATCCTTCACGCACCGGCTAACGCCAACACGCTGAATAGGTCACTGAGCTGCAGAAACATCGATGCTAGTTCAGTCAATACACCGCTGCTGCCCGTCCCGGCCTGCGAGTTACCCACGGGCGGGCGCCCGGAGAAACATTCGCGCCGCAACGTCATAGACGCCATCCGCTACGTCAACGACAACGGGTGCAAGTGGAGGGCCGTTCCCGTCGACTTCGGGATCCCCTGGCGCACGGTCTACGGCTTCTTTCAGAGGTGGCGGGCGAGCGGGGACCTGGCCCGCATCCATGCCGAGCTGCACCAGATGGTCCGTGTTCACGACGGCCTCAATGCCCGCACCGTCGCGGTGATCCTGGACTCCCAGTCCGTCAAGGGTGCGGAGACGGTGGGCCAGGACACCCGCGGCTTCGACGGCGGGAAGCTGATCAACGGCAGGAAGCGGCACCTGGCCGTCGACATGCGCGGCATGGCTCTGGCCGTCATGGTCACCCCTGCTGCCCCGCACGACTCTATCCCCGCCCGTGATCAGCTTTTCCGCCTGCGCCTGACCCATCCCGAACTCGCTGTTGCCTGGGCTGACTCTGCCTACGGCGGAACCCTCGTCGACTGGTCCCACTCCTTCCTCGGCATCACCCTCAAGACGGTGCCCCGCCGCAAGGACCAGGACGGCTTCGCCGTCCTGGCGAAGCGGTGGAGGGTCGAGCGGGCCATCTCGTGGATCATGAGAGCCAGGAGGAACGTGCGCGACTACGAGAGACTCATCTCCCACAGCGAGGCCCACATCACCTGGACCTTCATCACCCTCATGGTCCGCCGCCTCACCCGCCCTCCCCGACCGCCTCGCACGTCACCACACCCAGTCGAACCGGTGAAGGCAGTCGGCAGCCCCAAACCCATACGCATCCGGCGGATACAGTCACAGACGATCCGCCTCGCACCCACTGCCCTGCGCTGATCTCGGACAGAGCGTGTGAGGAGAGTGGGAGCGAAAGCGTGCGGGCCTGTTCGGAAGGGGTTGGCGGGCTCCTTGGGTAAGGAGTCAGCCTTGGGATCCACCCGCCGGCGTGTGCTCGCTCGTTCTGTGCCGCAGATGCCCGTAGTGCTGAGCCAGATGATCGCGGATCCTGCCCGGCGGTGCTTCGCGGTGCAACGCTGTGATGACGACGTAGTGATCGGCCTTCGCCGCGACGATCACGAACATCGGATGGCTCCAACACTTCCTCTTCCATCCGCATGCGGACGATTGCCACACGGTGCACCACATGTGGCTGGGAATACCGCACCCGGCCTTGGGCCGCGTCCATCATCTCCGCATGACCGATGACCCACAGTTCGCCACCCCCATACGTACCCGCTCGCGGGTTCTCTGCAGGCCGACAACCGTGCAAGGGGCGAAGTGAGGCTGTCTTCCCCCTATCAACGCCTGTTCACCCTGCCCGGGTTCGGCGGATCACTGATCGCCGCGACCTCAGGGAAGCTGCAGCCCGGGATCTTCCCCTTATCACTCCTACTGGCAGTCGCGCACTACCGGTCTATGCACACCGCAGCCATCGTTGTCGCGCTCTACTCTCTCGGAGGGGCCACTTCGCCGTTGCGCGGGAGACTGCTGGACCGATACGGCTACGCACGGGTGATGTGGCCGACTCTGTTCCTTCACCTTGCTGTGCTGAGCGCTCTGGTCGTAAACGAGCGTGCGGGAGGACCGCTGGCGGTGACGGGGGTGTGCGCGGTGGTCGCCACCGTCACGCTGCCGCCGGTGGCTATCGTCACGCGGCTGATGTGGCGTTCCCTTGCCACCGGGGATCTTCGGACCACCGCCTTGTCCCTGGATGCGGTCCTGACCGACGTTGGCTTCATCGCCGGACCATCCTTGGCTGTCTTCCTGGTCCAATGGGTGGCACCCTGGGCCGGCTTGGCCGCTTCCGCCCTACTTATGACAATCGCCACAATACTGCTGCTGTTCTCCGGCAGACTGCCCGAACAGCAGTTGGCACCCGCCGTACGTGACTGGCTGGGGCCGCTGAGATTGAGACAGTTGCGAAAAGTACTGGCATCGGCCCTGCTCTTTTTCCTCGCATTGCAGACTATCGATCTCGCGTTCCCGGCCTGGGCCGAGGAACACGACATGCCGCTGATGAGCGGCGTCCTGCTGAGCACCATGGCGATAGGCAGTGTCACCGGCGGCCTGGTCCTGGGCGCGCTGCCGCCCAAGTGGTCGAAGAGATGCGGGCTTTCGGTGACGCTCACCGCCCTGGCTGTGGGGACAGGCAGTGCGGCTGCCGCCAGTGAGACTCACCTAGGTGTCCTCGTCGCGGCGGCGGCCATGTTGGGACTGGCCCTCGGCCCGACCTTCGTTGCCCTGTACGGCACCGTCGGCGACCTGGCTCCCGCAGACAGGGCGGCCGAGGCCCAGGCGTGGATCATTTCCTTTATGTCCATTGGTGGGGCCGCTGGCTCGGCGATAAGCGGCATTGTGTCTCAGAAATTCGGTGCGGGCATGGCGCTGTTCGTTGCATCTGTCTGCTTTGCTGCCGCCGCAGTTCTGGCGCATACCCCGCAAGAGGGGAGAGAGCCCATCTTGGGCGATGCTCTGTAGTAGACCTTCCGGTCCCGTGGGGGATCGGGACTTTGGGAGCCTCCGCCGCCTTCGCGCTGGCCATCACGACTGGACTCGTTCGCCTTGCCCTCTCCGTCACTGCTCGGTACCGGCAAAGTCGGGCTGGTCAGCGGCGCAGGGTGATCTCCTTCGGGCCGTAGAGGGCTGCGGCCTCCCCGGTGACCAGAGCCCAGTAGCGGTCGCCGAATGACCAGTGCCACCATTCCGTCGGGTAGTTCACGAGCCCTACAGCGGTGAGCGCAGAGTTCAGCAGATTCCGGTTGGTGCGGGCCTCTTCATTGATGTTGAGGGCGTGGGTGTAACAGGCACCATTACTCTCCTCCGGGTCCGCGTTCATCCGTGTGCCCAGGTCCAGCTCGCGCCCGCTGGCATCGGCCAGGGTGAGGTCGACTGCCGCGCCGGCACTGTGCGGGGCAACGTCGGGCGGGGACACATAGCGGCTCACCGCCGAGTGGATCTGCCCGTCGGACCAACCAGGATGGCTGGCACGCAGCTGGTTGGCATACTCCACGAAGTATTCCCGCTGGAGGGAAGGCGGCCGGTACCCCTCGACGAAAAGTAGCCGCAGTCCATGCGGAAGCATCGCCTGGGCCTTGAGTAACCGCCCCAGCACGCCATCCCGCAGGTACGCGAAGGCATCTGCCGGGTCCTCTTTGCGTGCGTCGACCAGCAACGAGCCGCTGCGGCGGACATCCACGAGACGCTCACCGCATTCCACAACGGGGATCGCGGTGACCTTCGGGTCTGACATCAAGACGATCTCATTCATGACGCGATCATCTCGCACGCCTTAACCTGCCGAACCCTCCCAATCAAAGCACTAGTTGTATTGCCCTGTGAGGTTGGGGACGCGGCTGGCGGGTGGTTGGCCTTGCAGCGCGGTGTGTCCGCGGTGGTGATTGTAGGTGTGCA
>NZ_JBEOWF010000076.1:0-25158 GCF_040295925.1 Streptomyces sp. NPDC002588 | reverse complement strand
GGCCTGACCGGCGACGTGCCTCCGGCCGCCACCGCCGACCTGTGGTCGGAACGCATACGGCTCACCGGCGCGCAAGCCATCGCCGCCTACGCCGAGGGCCCCTTGGCGGGCCACCCCGCCGTCACCCGCCACCGGCACGGCAACGGCACCACCTGGTACCTGGGCACCCACCCCGACCAGAACACTCTCTCCGCCCTACTCCACCGCATACGCCAGGAGGCCGACGTCACACCGGAGCACGAGGCACCCGCCGGCATCGAAGTCGTCCGGCGCCGCGGCGCCGAAGCCGACTACCTGTTCCTCATCGACCACACCGGCAAGGGCGCCGAAGCGCCCGCCGCAGGCGTCGAACTCCTCACCACCACACCGATCACCGACAGCGTCACCGTCCCACCGGGAGGAGTCGCCGTCGTCCGCGAATCCCGCTGATCAGCCCAGCCGGGCAGCCAGACGGAACCGGCCGGACGGCAGCCTGTGCGAGGCCACGCCGTCCGACCAGGCGAGGAGACGTACCCCGTCGACCCGCGCGAGCGGGGTACGTCCCTCACGCACGGCATCCGCCGAGACGGCCGGAATCCGCAGGGTGGCCTCGCTGTTGTCGGGCACAACCGCCTCGTAACGTCGCGAAGCATTCAGGGGTCCCGACGACCGCTGCGTCCAAGGTGCTGCGCAATGCTTGCGGGCCAGTTCGGAAATGCAGACGAAGGTTCGCCGCTCGATCAACGAGCTGGGCTACCGCCCACACGCAGGAGCGAGGGCTCTGCGCGGGCAGAGGTACACCATCGGCGTGATGCTGCCCGACATCCGCAACCCGTACTTCCCCGAGATCCTCGCTGGCGGACACCGAGTACCAGGTGCTCCTGGGGATGGGCTGCAACGGGGAGAAGGAGAAGGCCCGCGTCACCGAGGCCATGGTCGACCGCGGTATGGACGGCATCATCCTGGTCGCGCCGGTGTCGTCGCGCGCACCTGGACCGTGTCGGAACCGCGGTGCCGACCGTCGTCATCGGGCGGCACGGCTCCTCTCCGGTGTACGACACGGTGGCCGACGACGACATCGAGGGCGCAGCCCTGGTCGTCGCCCACCTCGTCGGCTTCGGACACCGCCGAATCGCCCACATCGAGCATCACGAGACCGACCCGACCCGCCTCATGGAGATGCCCAACGCCCGCCGCGCCAAAGGTTATCGGATGGCCATGCGGGCGCACGGGCCGGCGGAGCGGATCGACGTGGTCTCCACCAGCTACACCCAGGAAGGCGGCTATCGGGGCACGCAGGAGCTGCTGCCCTGTACCGCCCCCACCCGTCCCACGGCCGTCTTCGCCGGAGCGGACATCGTCGCCATGGGCGTGCTCGAAGCGGTCGCCGAGGCCGGGCGTCCGTTCCCGGCGACCTCCCGGTGGCGGGCTACGACAACTCCACGTTCGCCGCGTTCGGCGCCCGATCTCCCTGACCAGCGTGGACCAGGCTGGCCGCGAGATGGGCAGGAACGCCGTACGCCTCCTCCTGGAGCGGATCACCGATCGTGGCCGGCCGTCGGCCAAGGTCACCCTCTCGCCGCGACAAAACCACGGCACGACTGCCGGAGTGAGGTCTCCACACCGAGCCTTGCAAGGGGCGTTCAACCATTCGGTTGAACGTTGGATTCCCTGTTTGGAAAACGTTGCCCATCTGCATCGGCGGGCCAGGATGGGGGCGTCCGACACTGCGGACTCACCCGGAGTTTATGCCTTGAAATGAGACGCCCTCCTCGCGGAGCAGGACCTGAATGCCCTCGTGGCTGATGTCGTCGACCACACCTTCGGCGACCAGGAAGTCGGCCGGCTTGGCCAGGCTCCTGATCGAGAACGGCAGGCCATGCTCGGCCGGCTTGAACTTGGCAATCTTCTTGATCTCGCGCCGCACGGGCAGCGTGAACGTTCCCGGCCTTCCGCCCCTGTCACCTCGGCAATCTTCGCCACTGGCATGCCCTGCTCGGACAGCAGCACCATCTGGGCCCGCCGCCAGGTCACCACCGACCCGCTGCCCCGGCGGATAATCCGCAGCAGGCGCTTCCCCCCTCGTCGCCATCGATCTCGCGGACGCGTACTCGCTCAGCTACCAGCACAGCTTCCCTGCCGCGCCCCGCCGACGGCCGTCATTCCGTCGGCGTGCCGATCCGCAGCCGGTTGCCGTCAAGGTCGCGCAGCTCGATCTCACGCGCCCACGGAGCATCCTTCGCCTGCACACCGAACTCGGAAGCGATGGTCTCGACATCACGAATGCTGAGGTAGACCGACATGTCGGGGCGGGCGTCGCCCTTGTGCTCCGACAAGAACAACCGCACCCCGCCACGGGCGACCTCGACGCGAAGAATGGGAATGACTTCCTCGTCGTAGCCCAACGTCTCAGACCGCCCGGCAGGGCGAACGTTGCTTGATGCGGCGCTAGAGCGGGAACGCTCGCCTCCAGTCGGGCTGGAGCGGAGGCTCGGTGACCGGGGTGCCGGCCGGCTGGGGCGTGGCAGAGCGGGGCGGCGGGGACGGGCGCAGGCCGAACAGTGAACCTGCTGCCTCCGTGAGCGCCGCGGCACATCGCACTGATGCCTCCTCCGGGACAGCCATCCGCCGCAAGGCCCCGGCGAACGCGTCCTCCACGAGTTCCAGCTGTCTCGAGAACTCGCCCGGCCGGCCCAGGCGCCCGGGCTGCGCCAAGTCGGTGAGTAGTTCTCGTGCTTTGTGCTGTACATGGGCCAGAGCCTCCCATCCATACGGCCGCTGTTCCGGCCAGAGGCCATCGGCCCCGGCGACACGCAGGCCGAGGGCTTCACCGATCCGGTCGCCGATACGGGCGTGCCACTGTGTCAACTCACCAGGAGTATCGGCTTGAAGGCCGGTGAGAATGACGAGCAGGGCCGATGCACCCATCGACCAATCGTCGGAACCTCCCGACCCTCCTCCAAGCGGATGACCGGGCCCCAGGAAGGCACGGAGGAGGCCCAGGTGTTCTGCGGCGGATTCCGCCGCGTACTGGCACGCATAGTCGGTGGGCACGGGTTCTTCACCGCTTCGTTGGGTTGTTGTCGGCTTTTCTGGAACTGGATGCGGCCGCACGGACGAAGCCCGACCGGTCAGGCGGGTTTGTCTTCTTGGAGGGCACATGGAGGCGGTCATGCGACAGACCTTCGACACACAACAAGTGCACTCCTCATGGTTCCGGTGGATCCGCATCCCTCACGAACCGCACCACATACTAAGTGTGTACACCTTGCGAGTTGTGTCCAGGCGCTCGGTGAAACAGTTTCCGATCCGACACCACAAAACGGCCGCCACGCTCACGGACGATGATGGAAGGCGTGCACTGGGAGACGATGACCCGACGAAACGGCTCACCCAGAGTCCGTCGCGACGATCGCGGCGGGAAGACGGGCACAGCGAGAAATGACTTACCGAGTGGTGATGGTAGCCTTGCGCTTGATGTTCTGATATGCGCTATTCGTCCAGTTTTCCAGTGGTGGAGGCCCGGCCGCTTCTACCGCCTGTGGGTGGACGGGAGGCGCGGTGACGGCTGAGAAGGCTGAGGTCGTGAGCGGTGCAGAGCAAGAGCAGCGCGAGCATCTCCGGTCCGGCTTCCTCGCGGCCCCGGACGAAGACGTCTGGGGGGTCGGGGAGCGAGGCCCGGAGACACTGAACCTCGTCCTCCGCCAAGCGACGACATGCCTGAGCGGCCTGGGCGCTCTGGTGCACCGGCACGACGGTGCCGCCGGTCGGCTGCGCCTGGTCGCGGCCAGTGGCCTCGCCCGTGAGAGCGCGGAGGCGTGGGCGGATCTGCCCGACCAGCAGGACGCGGCGCCGGCGCACGCCATACGGCGTGGTGCGTTCGTCAACGTTGCCGGGGACAGTCTGGGCATCGGCGCGGCCGGCACGGCGGCAGTACCCCTGCCCGGCGCCGATGGGCCGGTCGGTGTGCTGTCCGTGCTCATGGCAGGGCCCGGTGAGCCGGATGAAGCCCAGCGGTTCCTGCTGCGCGCGTTGGCGGGGTGGGCCGGTGCGCGCCTGGGCAGTGAGCCCGGCACTTCGCTCGGACCCGGCCCGGTGACGGAGGCCAAGCGATCCGTACGCATGGGTGAGCTGACCGCCGCACTCGCCGAGGCCGTCACCGCCCGTGACGTCGTGCGGGCCGTCGCCGAGTTCGTCCTCGCCCCCTTTGGCGCCGACGGCCTGATATTCCAGTTGTTGGAAGGGGACCGCCTGAAAGTCGTCGGCGCTGCAGGATATCCGCAGCAGTACCTCAGCCTTGTCGACGGCATTCCGCTCGGCGCCCATGTCCCGATTCAGGACGCGGTGCGCACTCGTACTCCTCTGTTCATCGAATCGAGAGCGGAGATCGCCGGGCGCTATCCGACGCTGAGGCGTCTGAACGATGCGTCCCCGAAGGAGGCGTGGGCGTTCTTGCCCATGATGGCTTCGGGACGGGTTATCGGCTTGTGTGTGGTGTCCTTCGGTGAGCCGCGTTCCTTCGGCGACGAGGAGCGCACCTTGCTGACGGCTCTGGGTGGTCTGGTCGGTCAGTCGCTGGAGCGTGCCCGCCTGTACGACGTGGAGCATGCCCGGGCCCAGGAACTCCAGCGTGGCTTGCTGCCCAGGACGCTGCCCCGCCTGCCCGCCGCCCGTGCTGCCGCCCGGTACCTGCCTGCGGGCAGGGGCGAGGAGGTGGGCGGCGACTGGTACGACCTGATTCCGCTGTCCGCCGACCGGGTCGCCATGGTGATCGGCGACGTCATGGGGCACGGCATCACCGAGGCGGCCACGATGGGCCGACTGCGCACGGCCGTACGTACCCTCGCCGACCTGGAGATGTCCCCCGACGAGTTGTTCAGCCGTCTCAATGACCTGGTCTCCGACCTCGGCGAGGATTTCTACGCCACGTGCCTGTATGCCGTCTTCGATCCCGTCGCACGCACATGCTCGTACTCCCTGGCCGGTCACCCCCCGCCGGTCGTCGTCCACCCCGATGGCACCGTCCACAGCCCGGACGTGGCTCCGGACCCGCCGCTGGGCGCCGCCAAGCTGCCCTTCGAAACGCACCAGCTGCACCTGCCCGACGAAAGCCTTGTCGTCCTGTGCACCGACGGGCTGGTCGAATCCGTCCACCGGGACGCCGACGAGGGTCTGGCCCAACTGCGGAAGATGCTCTCCCAGGCCACGGCCGACGCCGCCTGCTTCGAGGCCGCCGACGAGGACGACGACGTCCGACGGCTGGAGGAGTTGTGCGACATGGTCGTGTCAGCTCTGCTACCCGACCACGAACAGACCAATGACGACGCCGGCCTGCTCATCGTCCACACCCGGTTCACCGCCGCCCGTGACGTCGCCTCCTGCAGCCTCCCGGACGATCCCCGGGCAGCCGGACAGGCCCGGGCGTACATCCGCGAGCAGCTCGACGCTTGGGGGCTCGGCGATCTCGTGCTTACCACCGAGCTACTGGTGAGCGAGCTGGTCGGCAACGTCGTCCGCCACGCCAAGGGCCCCATCCGCCTGCGCCTGCTGCGCAGCCGGTCCCTGACTTGCGAGGTCTACGACGGCAGTCTCACAACCCCCCGCATCCGCCACGCCAGTTACACCGACGAAGGCGGACGCGGCCTGCAACTCGTCGCCGCCCTTTCCCGGCGCTGGGGCGCCCGCTATCTCCACGACGGCAAATGCATCTGGGCGGAGCAGGACCTCCCGCTCCCGCATACCGCCGGGGAACCTGGGTACACAAGCGCTCCCGCGACGCTGCCAGCCTTGCCGGGAGCGTGACCGAAGGCTGCGGCTGGGTTCGCGTCGTTCAGCAGTCGATGGTGACGGAGGCTCCCGCGACACGGGAGACGCAGGCGCACATCGCCCGGCTCTCCGCGCGCTGACGTTCCGAGAGGAACACGTCACGGTGATCGACCTTGCCGGCCACGTCGAGTATCGAGACCCTGCACAGGCCGCACTCGCCTCGGCGACAGTCGTACATCATCTCCACCCCGACGCTCTCGAGGGCGTCCAGGAGGCTCGTGCCGACGGGTACGTCGAAGCTCAGTCCGCGTGCGGGAACCTCCACGCGGAACGGTACCGCGGGGAGGGCTCCGCTCGTGCCGAACGTCTCGAAGCGCAGCCCGCCGGGTGGCCTGGCGGCGCGCTGCCAGGCTGCTCGTACGGCCGTCAGCAGCCCCATCGGGCCGCAGACGTACAGCACGCCCCCGTGGGGGACGGACGCGACGACCTCGTCGGGCTCGACGAGGTCGCCCTGCCTGTCCTCGACGACCCGGATCCTCCCGGAATGTTCTCGCTCGAGGTCCTCGACGAAGGCCATGTGGTCGCGTGACCGGCCTGCGTAGACGAGCTGGTAGTCGGCGCCTCTCGTCTGGAGGGCACGGGCGAGCCCGACGATGGGTGTGACACCGATGCCGCCCGCGAGGAGCACGCTCGGCAGGCGCCCCGGGCTGAGCGGGAACTCGTCGATCGGGCCGACGAAGGTGATCTCCGAGCCGGGGCGCAGGTCGTGCATCCACCGCGATCCTCCGCGGCCGTCCTGTTGGAGGCGTACGGCGATGCGGAGCAGGCCGTCGTCGTGGCCGTGGTCGACCAGCGAGTACGAGCGCGGCTCGGACCCGCCCGGCAAGGGGACGGTGATGTCGATATGACTGCCCGGAGGGACCGACGGAACCGGCCTGGACGGGCGCAGCACCAGTTCGACTATGTCCGGCACGAGTTCGGTACGTCCCACCACGACCGCGGTGTCGGCCGTGCAGCCATGCGGGCCTGAACCGGGGAACGGCTTCGAGGTGTCGGCGGTGGTCGTCATGCCGTCTCCCTCGTCGTAGCCGCGACGGCGGCCAGGCGGCTCGGGGGTGTGCGGTGCCGTCCCTGCTCCCGTGCGACCTGTGCGTCCAGGATCCGGCGCACCCACATCCCGCCGATGTCGATGTTGAGGTTGTAGAACTCGTGTCCCGGGTTGGCCTCGATCGCCCGCTGTTGCGCGTTGAGCATCTCGGTGTCCTGGCCGAAGACCCGTGACACGTTGCTGCGGAGCCAAGTGGTCAGGCTCTGGTCGTGGAGGTGGTAGTTGCGGGTGAAAGCCCAGAAGTAGTGGCAGGTGCCGGCCGCAGCTGGTGTCACTGTGTTGAGCACGTAGCCGTTGACGCCGGCGCTCCGGTCGCCTTCCGGCGCACCGGTTCCGGTCGGCGCGACACCGACATCGATGGTGATCGTCGAGGGAGCGGTGTAGCGGATGACCTGCCACCGGTCTACGGGACCGTCGTAGCCGGGGTTCTTCCGGCGCATCTGCATGCCGAGGAACGGTGGCGCCTCGATTCCCCGCATCCACCGGGTGAGCGTGACCGAGTGGTCGTCGTGGGCCACGTCGGGTTCGGCTTCGGAGAGCTCGTCGCTCGCGAGGCTGTCGGCGTGGAGGAACTGCTCATGAGTGAGGTCCATGAGGTTGTCGAGGACCAGCCTGTAGTCGCAGTCGAGGGTGATGCTCTCACCGTCCCCGGCCCACTGCGGATCGTCGTTCCAGTGCAGGTCGGGTACGAGATCGGGGTCGGCCGCCGCGGGGTCGCCCAGCCAGACCCAGACGAACCTGTGCCGCTCCACGACCGGGTAGGAAGCGACCGCGGCGGACGGGTTGAGGGTCTCCTGCGCGGGCATCCGGGTGCAGCGGCCGTTGGGTCCGTAGGCGAGACCGTGATAGCCGCAGACGACGTCGTCACCGTGCAGCTCGCCCATCGACAACGGCACGAGACGGTGCCAGCAGGCGTCGGCGAGCGCGACCGGCTCCCCGGAGCCGGTTCGATAGAAGACGAGCGGACGCTCGCAGATGGTACGCGGCAACAGACTGTGCCCCAGATCGGTATCCCATGCCGCGGCATACCAGGCATTCAGCGGGAACATGACGGTTCTACTCCTCCTGTTGTTGACGTGCTGCAGTCGGAAACCGAGAACAGCGCGGACTGCTTGCGGGTCAGTGCGCCGGCGGCCGGACGACGCGGTTCTCGGGTCGCCCGGCGCCGGCGACGCGCATCCGGGACCGTTCCCGGTCCGTCGACTCCCCGTCGACGACGTACTCGCGGGGCCGGGTACCGGAGCGGACGACGACGCCGTAGTCGTGCTTTGCGCTGTCGATGCCGACGTAGCCTGCGCGCACGTCGGCGAGGACCTCGTCGACGGGGCGGTCGAGCGGGTCGCCGTGGCCGCCGCCACCGCCGGTGCTCACGGTGTAGGCGTCGCCCTCGCCGAGAGCGAAGCCGTCGAGCTTGGCATTGGGGAAGGTCTCGATCGTCCCGTCGTGGCGCTGGACGGTGATGCCGTTCGGTGCGGCGTCGCGGCCCCCGGCGAGGCCCCAGGGGGCCTGGCGGGACCGCTCGAGGAACGAGTTGAGCCGGCCGGGGGTGAAGGTACGGAAGACGACCACGGTGCCCAGGCCGCCGCGCCGGCGGCCCGGGCCGCCGGAGTCGGGGCGCAGACTGTAGCGCTCTATGATCTGGCCCGGGTACTTCGCCTCGACCGCCTCGACCGGTGTGTTGTGGGTATCGCCGTCGTTGACGCAGATCGTGGCGGACTCGCCGTCCTTGTCGGGGGTTGCGCCCCAACCGCCGCCCTGCGGGCCGCCGAACAGCATGTAGAACGAACCCGTGCGGTGGTCAACGCCGTAGAGGTTGGTGACCGCGAGGTCGGCGTGGTGCCCGGCGATGCCGCCGCCGGGAATCACGTCCGCCAGTGCGCGGAAGACACAGTCGACGACAGTCATCGGGTACGTCATCCACCAGCGCATGGCCGCCGGCTTGCTGGCACTGATCACGCGGCCCGGAGGCAGCTCGACGATCACCGGCCGGAAGGACCCCGCGTTGATCGGGAACAGCCCGGGCGAGGTGAGGCACTTGAAGGCAACCTGCGCGGCCGAACGGCCCGCCGTGATGCCGGAGTTGAAGTAGCCCGCGACCTGAGGGCCGACCTCGCTCAGGTCGATGGTCATCCGGTCACCGGACACCACGACGGAGACCTTGATCGGTACCGGGCGGGCGATGTCGACACCGTCGTCGTCCATGCACGCCTCGGCCGTGTAGGTGCCGTCCGGGATGGCGGCCACCGCCTGGCGGGCGAGGCTCTCGCTGCGGTCGTACATCTCCCGGATGCTGGCCAGCACGGCCTCGGTCCCGTACCGCCGGCACAGTGCCACCATCCGGCTCTCACCGGTGCGGATGGCGGCCACCTGCGCGCGGAAGTCACCCATTGCCAGATCAGAGAAGCGGACGTTGCCGGCGATCAGCCGGGTGAGTTCGTCGTTCTGCTCGCCCCGCTTGAAGATCTTGACAATGGGCACCTGTATGCCCTCGGAGTAGATGTCGGTGGTGGTGGCACTCAGCACCCCGCCCACGTCGATCCAGTGCGCCATCGACGAGGCGAAGGCGACCAGCACCCCGTCCACGAAGATCGGCATGGTGAAGATCATGTGGTTGAGGTGACTGCCCATGATGTCGGGGTCGTTGGTGAGGATGATGTCGCCGGGCTCGATGCCGCCTGGCCCGTAGAACTCGAGCTTCGCCTTGACGGCGTCGGACAACCCGCCCACGAACATCGGCAGCCCGAGCCCGATGGAGATGGTCTCGCCCGTGGCGTCGAACAGGCCCACCGTGAAGTCCTGGGCCTCGTAGATGATGAGGTTGTAGGCCGTCCGCATGAGATTGGTCTTCATCTCGTCAGTGATGGACACCAGGGCGCCACGGATGATCTCAGCGGTGATCGGGTCCACCTGCGAGGCCGCGCCGGCGACGGTGTCAGGGGCGTTCGGGTCGGGGGTCACTGCCCTCCTCCGATCGTGAGCAGCAGGTTGCCGTACCCGTCGACCTCGGCAAGGTCGCCTGGGCGGAGCAGGGTGGTGGCGGTGCTTTCCTCGATGACCGCCGGGCCGGTGAGCTGGTTGCCGGCCAGCAGGCCAGAGCGCCGGAAGACAGGGGTGCGCACCGGGCCGTGGCCGGGAAAGACCAGGTCGCGCTCGCCGATGCGGGCCGACTCCTCCGGTTCGGCGGACCCGGTCGCGATCTTCGCCAGCTCGGGGCGAGGAAGCGCGCCGACCGCGGACACGCGCAGGCTGACGATCTCGGCGGGCTCGTCGGGTGCGCTGTGCCCGAACCGCTCGCGGTGCTCGTCGTCGAACCGGGCCTTCAGTGCGGCGATCCCGCCTTCTCCGGTGAGGGGCGGGAGCGTGACCGTCACGGCGTGCTCCTGGCCGGCATAGCGCATGTCGGCGGCGCGTACGAAGGAGACCTCCCGGAACTCGACTCCGCCGTCGAGGAGCGCGGTGTGGCAGGTCCGCTCGAGCTGCCGCGCCTCCGACTCGAGGTGGCCCTCGTCGAGCCTGTCCAGCCGACGGATGTCGGTGGACACGACATCGTGGCGCAGGTCGGCCGTGAGCATGCCGAGGGCGGAGAAGAGCGCCGGGTAGGGCGGGATCACCACGCGGCTGGTGCAGAGCTCGCGGGCGATGAGCGAAATGTGCAGCGGACCGTTGCCCCCGTAGGCGAACAGCGCGAAGTCACGCGGGTCCAGGCCTCGCTCGGTGGTCACCGCGCGGACGGCGTTGGCCATGCTCGCCGCGGCGATCGCGAGGATCCCGGTCGCTGCCTCGATCGTGTCCAGCCCGAGCGTGGTCGCCACCGCTGCGACGGCTTCGTGCGCCGCCGCTCCGTCCAGCTGGAGCCCACCGGCGAGCTGCCCCTGCGCCGGCAGGTAGCCGAGCACGACGGACGCGTCGGTCACGGTGGGCTGGATTCCGCCCCGGCCGTAGCAGGCAGGGCCGGGTGCGGCACCGGCGCTGCGCGGCCCGACGTGGATCCCGCCCGCCTCGTCGAGCCAGGCGACGCTCCCTCCACCAGTCCCGACCTCGACGATGTCGAGTACGGGGACACGAATGGGCAGGCCCTCTCCGTAGCCGCCGACGAAGTAGTCGCTGGCCTGGGGAAACGTCAGGTTCCGGATCACCGAGGCCTTCGCCGTGGTGCCGCCCATGTCGAAGGCGATCGCCTTGTCGTAGCCCAGGGTGCGGCACACATCGATGGTGCCCACCACGCCGCCCGCCGGGCCCGACTCCATCATCTGGATTGGCTGCCGGCGGGCGGTGCCCACGTCGCAGAGCCCACCGTTGGACTGCATGATCGTCAGCACCGGCGCGCTCCCGTCCGGGCGCCGCAGGGCCTCGTCGAGGCGGCTGAGGTAATGGCTCGCTCGCGGGCCGACGAACGCGTTCGCCGCCACGGTGGAGGTCCGCTCGAACTCGCGGTACTCCCGGGAGATGTCATGGGAGATGCTCACGTAGACATCCGGGCACTCCTCGCGGAGGATCTCCGCCATACGCTGCTCGTGAGCCGGCTCGCGATAGGAGTGCAGGAAGGCCACGGCCACCGCCTCCACGCCCGACTCGCGCACTTCCCGGGCCACGGCGCGGGCCGCAGATTCGTCGAGCGGGGCACGTACCGCACCGCGCGCGGTGATCCGCTCGGGCACCTCCCACACGAGCTCGCGGGGCACCAGGGGCCGATGCTTGCGGAACGACAGGTTGAAGGCGTCCGGGCGGTTGATCCGCCCGATCTCGTAGACGTCACGGAAGCCCTCGGTGGTGACCAAGGCGGTCCGGGCGCCGTGCCGTTCGATGAGTGCGTTGATGACCACGGTGCTGCCGTGGATGAGCATCCCGGTCTGGTCGATGCCGGTGCCGGACAGCGATACTCCGGAGAGGATGCCCTGGACCAGGTCGTCGGGCGTGCTCAAGGTCTTGCCGAACGTGATCTCACGGCTCTCGTGGTCATAGGACACGACGTCGGTGAATGTGCCACCGATGTCGATGGCGACGCGGTGTGCCAAGGGGCCTCGGCCTTCCGTGAACGTACGCCGGCGTGTGCGGCCGGCTCGGGTGGTGATCAGGTGCAGCGGTGCTGCTGGAGGAACTCCCGGACCCAGCGGTCGAAACAGGCACGGCCGGCCGCGGCCGCCTCCGCCCGGGCAAGACCCGGGCGGAGGAGCGAGAGGGACCGCCAGTCACCTTGCAGGTGGGGGTCGGGAGCGTGGTGACGTTCGACCACGATCTGCCCACGGTCGTCGAGTTCGGCGACGGCCGCCTCGAAAGACCGGTCGTCAAGGCCGGTGAGAGCGCGGGCCTGCGGCGCGAAGAGCGTGCCTGCGCCGGAGTCGACGAGAGCGGTGAGGACCATGCTCGCCACGCGACTCGGGCCGGTCATCGGTTGCGCCACCATCGGCCGGTGCCCTTTCTCCCGGAGGCAGCGGCGCCTCTTGGGTCACTGACGACGCTAGTCAGCGAGCGAACATGCGTCCAATGAATGATGGAAATACATGACATTCACAATGTTCATGAAACAGCGTTCATGAGCTGCCTGCGCAACCATGCCCGCCCAGGGTCGCCGGCGGTACGTGGGTTCCACACCAGATCGATCCCGAGCGTGGGCAGGGGAATCGGCGGCTCCATCACCCGCAGCCCGTTCTGAGCCGCCACCTGCTGAGCAAGCCGACGCTGCAGCAGCGCGACCATGGGAGTGCCGCGCACCACCGACGGGATCATCAGGAACTCGAAGACAACGATCTGCACGACGAGATCGGGGATCAACTCGGCGAGGAGCTGCTGTGCGCCGACTCGCCCTCCTTCCCACTCGAACACCACGTGAGGCAACCGGGCGAGGTCGTCGACGGTCAGTGTCGCGCCGATGCGGTCGTTGTCCGCGTCGGCGACCACGACCCACTCCTCCTGGTAGAGCCGCTCCCTGGGCAGCGTGGTCGGCACGACGTCCGGCAACAGCACCACGTCCGCGGTCGACTCGCCGAGGGTCACCACCATCGAGTGCTCAAACGTTTCCACATGCAGGCGAACGCCCGGTGCCGATGCGGCGAGCGTGGCACTGAGGGCGGGAAGGACGGTCAAGGCGGCGGCACTGGCCGCAGCGATACGGAAGGTGCGGTCGGATGTCGCCGGATCGAACGTCGGAGGCATGAGTACCTGGTTGGTCGCGGTCTCCAGGATCAGGTTGACCGGGCCGATCAGTGCGCTGGCACGCGCGGTGAGTACGTACTCCCTGCCGACCCGGACGAGGAGTTCGTCGCCCAGCGTGCGCCGCAGGCGGCCCAGGGCGTTGCTCATGGCCGGCTGTGTCAGCCCGACCACCTGGGCGGCACGAGTGACACTGCGGTGCTCGAGGAGGGCGGCAAGCAACGGGAGCAGATTGAGGTCGACGCGATGCAGGCCAGTCACGGCGCTCGCCGGCCGCGGAGTGTTATTCACCAGATCTATATATCGCATGGACAACAGTCATTCGACTGATTACCAAAGAGCGATTACCGTTCCTGGCCGTTGATGTGTCGCGGTTGACACCATTTTCTCTCGCCCTGACGACGACTGTCCGGGCTGCACTCTCGGTGAGGAGAGTCCATGGCTGACACAACGTCCACACGGTCTCCGGGCACCAATGGCGTTCCCACGTGCACCTGGGACACGAGTCTCATCGCCGCCCGCCTGGATCGCACCCGCCGAACTCCTTCCACGGTCGTCCGGCGGTCCTCCTGCCCATCGGCGGCTTCTTCGACGCGTTCGGCGCCATCTCCATCGCCGTTGCACTCACCGTCATCACCCACTACCTCCACGTCGACCTCGCCGAATCGGGCCTGATCGTCAGTACGGGTTGCGTCGGTCAGCTCGTCGGTGCCCTCGTCGCGGACGCGTTGACCGAGAAGCTGGGAGGCCGCAAGGTGTTCGCCGTCTCGCTTGCCGCCTTCGGTCTGTTGTCGATCGGTGCGGCCCTGGCGCGGAGTTGTACCAGCCTGCTGATGTTCCTGCTCGTCGCCGTGCTGGGCTCGACAGTGCTGGTCGGCACGGGCATCGAGACCCGTAGCAGCGCTCTCGAAGAGCTGGCCCGATGAGCCGGGAGGCCGGCGCTGTCGCCCCGTGTGGCGTCGGCGCCGGGCTCCCGCGCTTCCGGCCAGCATCCACCACAGCCATCTCACGCAGAACGGAGGTCTTCGATGCCGAAGATCGACACAGCCAAGCACGAACTCCGCGAGCTCGTCGAGAACTGGGCACTCTGGCGCGACGCCGGTGACTGGGAGCGGTTCGCCACCGTGTGGCACCCCCTCGACGGCTGGATGACAGCCACATGGTTCCAGGGTTCGGCGACGGACTTCATCGCCGTCAGCCGGGAGGGCTTCGACAACGGCGTCAGCATCCTGCACTTCCTGGGCGGACACACCGCCGACGTCGTCGGCGACCGCGCCATCGCCCAGACCAAGATGACCATCAACCAGCGAGCCGAGGTCGACGGGGTCGACGTCGACGTCGTCTGCACGGGACGCTTCTACGACTTCTGCGCGCGCCACGAAGGCGCGTGGAAGATCGTGCGCCGGCAACCGATCTACGAGAAGGACCGTCTCGACCTTGTCGATCCGTCCGGGACGCTCCACCTTGACCCGGAACTGCTGAGCCGTTTCCCCGTCGGCTACCGCCACCTCGGCTACCTGCAGACCAAGGCCGGCTTCACAGTGAAGACCGGGCTGCCGGGCCTGACGGGCGAGGTCGTGCAGCGCCTGTACGACGAAGGCGCGAAATGGCTGGCCGGCTCAAGCGCTCCGGGCGATCCTCACTGACCCGCATCACCGACGTGCCGACCGTGACGACGATGGGCGGGCGGCTCGAAGAACGGTGCGGCGGTGCCGCACCGATGTGGTGCAGGACCTCCGGCACGCCCCAGCGCACCGCACGGAGGCGAACTTCAGTCTTTCTCTTGCCCTGTGATCCAAAGGAATGGTCCCCATGCAAGCTTCGGAAAATTCCGTCGATCGCCGAAGCGTCGACGGCGCGGTGGCCGGTGCAGCCATGCTCCCTGCGCTGGATGCGCTCCGTGTGCCCTGCCAGCCCGTGCGACAGCTGACCGTGGGTATCTTCCCCGGCGCCGGCGGCGTCCATCTGTTCCACGCCCTCGACTCCGGCTACTTCCAGCAGGCCGGACTGGAGGTGAACCTTGTCCAGGTCGTCTCATCCGACCAGCAGATGGCCGGCTGGAACGACGGGGACTTCGACATCATGCACAGCTCTCCGGACCATCTGCTGCGTGGGATCCTGAAGCGGGATCCGGTAGCCGTCCGGGCCGAGGGCATCGGCGAACTCGCCGTTCACGGGCGCCCCGGCTCACCGTTGCCGACGGACCGGTGGGCCGTCGACAACGCGCAAAGCGCCTTCGCGTTCGTGCTGCGTGCCGTACTCGCCGATGTCGCCGACTCGCCAGTCACCGACAGCCAGCTCGTCCCGGTCGGCGGAACCCTGCAGAGGTTTCAGGCCCTGCCGACAGGCGCCGTGGACGGGACCACACTCCATCCGCCCTTCGACGTCCTCGCCACCGAGAAGGGGTACCCGCGTATCGGCGGCCACCTCAAGGTCGCACCCGACCTCATCACCAACGTGGTGGTCACTCCGCGCGAAACCGCCGACACCTGGCATACCCGCGTCTACCTCGAGGTCTGCCGCATGAGCACTGCGGAACTGCTGACCTCCGGGGCGCAGGGCATAGAAGCGGCTCTGGTACGGCACGGTCTGCCGACGGCCGCCGCCCGAGCCGCGGTCCCCGGACTCCTCGGGCCCGCCGGCCTGTCCACCTCACCCGATGTGACCCTGCGCGGGATGGAGGCGGTAGCCGACCTGCGCCGCCGCTTCACTCCGGCCTGGCAGCCGCCCTGCCCGCTCCAGTCCCTGATCGGTCCCCGCCAGGAGGGCTGACACAGGCCGGCAGTCGATCGGTCCGGGCCGATCCGCTTGTACAGGCGGTTGCCCCTGTACAGGTGGACGTCCGGGCTCTGCCATGCCCTCGCGGAGTGCACAGGTGAGTGGATACAGTGCCGCCCCTGTCGCAACCCGGCCGTGACGGGTGATTCCAGCAGGGTTGGCCCGCCCCTTACCGCCTTTCGGTACCGGACTGCATACACATTGGCTACACTCCTGGCATGAGCAGGAGGAGCATCCCCGAAGAACAACGGTCGGCGGAGAACGGAGGAGGAGCGCAGGTCCTATCCGAGCCGCCGAACGGAACACCCGGGCAGGCCTCGGGCGGACGCCGACTGGCTCTCGACGTGCACGGACGGCTGCGGGACATGATCCTCAGCGGTGAGCTGCCTCCGGGGTCGGCGCTGCTCCAGGCCGAGATGGCCCGAAAGCTGGGTGTCAGCCGCACACCGATGCGTGAGGCGTTCCGGCTGCTCCAGGAGGAAGGGCTGATCGACGCACAGCCCGACCAGCGAGCCAGGGTGCGGGCAGCGGACCCCGAGGACCTGGACGGTGTCTACGGGGCCCGCATCATGCTCGAAACGCTCGCCGTCAGTATGACGGCCAAGTCACACGCGACTGGGGACCTCGAGCGCATGCGCGAAGCACTGAAGCGCATGCAGGAAGTGGCGGGCAAAGACCAGCTGGACGAGTGGCACGCCGCGCACAAGGAGTTCCATTTCATCGCGACCAAGGCGGTGGGGCCGCATCTGCGGCGCATGCTCGCGTCGCTTGGCGAACACAGCGAGCGCTACATCCGGCTGGCCCAGCTGGGCGAACCGAGCTCATGGGGCCGGGCGCACACAGAGCACGAAGCGCTGCTGGAGGCCCTGCGTCTGAGTGACCCGGACGAAGCGGCACGTGTGATCGCCCGTCACCTCGCACGCACGGCTTTGAACGTGCTGGCCGACATCGCCCCGGAGTATGAACCCGCCGCCACGCGCACTGCGTTGGGGATCGTGGGTAACGGTCAGGCCTGATGCCGTGTCCGCCCAGGCTGGTGACGCGTCTCCTGCGGGGCTTGCCGCAGGGCACGGAGGGCCCAGCACGTCGGTGAACTCACCGGGATCCGGAACGTCGTGCCGGTGTATGAGGTTCCCCCGAGATGCGGAGTGTGGTGACAGAGGGTCAGATGGGACTCATGAGAGGAACATCGACCATGGCTGCCCCCAGGAAATACTCGCTGGAGTTGCGTGAGCGTGCGGTACGGATGTATCGCGTCTCCGACCCGAAGCCGCAGATCAAGAAGCTCGCTGTCGATCTCGGCGTGCATCCGGAGGCCCTGCGCGGCTGGATCCGCCAGGCCGAGGCGGATGCCGGCGAGCGCGATGACCGATTGACCACCGACGAGCGGGCGGAGCTCGCCGCGCTGCGCAAGGAGAACGTCCAGCTCAAGCGGGCGAACGAGGTTCTGCGGACGGCCTCGGCTTTTTTCGCGGCGCAGCTCGACCCGACCCGGCCCAGGTGACAGCGCTCGTTGACGAGCACCCGCACCTGGGGGTCGAGTGCATCCTGCGGGAACTCTCCATCGCCTCCTCGACGTACTACCGCTGGCGTCGTGCCGAGCGCGAGCCGTGCGAACGCGTCCGCCGGGACGCGGAACTCACCGGGCAGATCAAGGAGATCCACGCCTATTCGGGTGGGATCTACGGCTCGCCGCGCGTGCACGCCGTGCTCAAGCGCGAGGGCGTCCACGTGGGCCGCAAACGGGTCGAGCGCCTGATGCGCGAGGCCGACATCGCCGGGATCAGCCCGCGGCGCAAGGGCTTCACAATCCGGGACCCCAAGGCCACCCTGGCCCCGGACCTGGTCCAGCGCGACTTCACCGCGAGTGCGCCGAACCGGCTGTGGGTCACCGACCTGACGATGATCGCGACCGGCGAGGGCCCGCTGTGGCTGTCCGCGATCCGGGACGCGTTCTCCCGGCGGGTGGTGGCCTGGGAGACCTCCGCCCGCGCGGACGCCGACCTGGTGCTGTCCACGCTCGAGTACGCCCTCGCTTCCCGCGAGGTCGAGCCCGGACAGCTCATTCATCACGCGGACCACGGCTGTCAAGGTGGATTCAACTGGTCGTCGCAACACTTTGATCTCGGAGGTGTGCGACGTGGCCACGGCGGACTGGAGTTTGAAGACCAGCGATGTTCCGGAGGGTCGGCGTCGGCAGTGGCGCGCTGATCGTGCATTGCGGCCGGCGATGCGTTCGCCGGGGCGGCCTGATCCGTCTCGAGTCGTGCAGCGCCAGTTCTGGCGGCTGATCGCCACAGGGGTCACAACGGTGGAGGCGTCGTTGGCGGTCGGCGTGTCGTGGCCGGTGGGTGCGAGGTGGTTTCGTCACGCTGGCGGCATGCCTCCGATCTCGTTGGCCGAGCCTACGGGCCGGTACCTCGCGTTCGAGGAGCGCGAGGAGATCGCGATCCTCAGGGCGATGAACAAGGGCGTGCGCGAGATCGCCCGCGCCCTGGGGCGTGACCCCGGAACGATCTCTCGCGAACTGCGCCGCAACGCCGCCACGCGCAGCGGCAAGCAGGAGTACCGCGCGACGGTCGCCCAGTGGAAAGCACAGCAGGCCGCCAAGCGCCCGAAGACCGCGAAGCTCACAGGCAACGACAGGTTGCGTGAGTACGTGCAGGACCGGCTCGCCGGCAGCGTCCGCCGCCCCGACAACACGATCGTCCCCGGACCCAGGACGCCCGCATGGAAAGGGCTGAACAAGCCGCACCGGCAGGACAGACGATGGGCGACGGCATGGAGCCCGGAGCAGATCTCGCACCGTCTCCATGCCGACTTCCCCGATGATGAGTCCATGCGCATCAGCCACGAAGCGATCTACCAGGCGCTGTTCATCGCGGGCCGTGGCGCGCTCAAGCGGGAACTGGTCACGTGCCTGCGCACCGGCCGGGCGCTGCGGACTCCCCATGCACGGTCACAGAACAAACCGCAGGGGCATGTCACCGCGGACGTCATCCTCAGCGAACGCCCCGCCGAGGCCGCAGACCGCGCGGTCCCCGGACACTGGGAAGGCGACTTGATCATCGGGGCGGGTCGCTCCGCGATCGGCACGCTGGTCGAGCGCAGCAGCCGCTCCACGCTCCTGGTGCACCTACCCCGGCTCGAGGGCTGGGGCGAGAATCCGCCCGTGAAGAACGGCACCTCACTCGGGGGCTATGGCGCGATCGCGATGAACGCGGCGCTCACGACGTCGATGACGCAGCTGCCCGAGCAACTACGCAAAACCCTCACCTGGGACCGCGGAAAGGAACTCTCCGGCCACGCCCAGTTCGCCATCGATACCGGGACGAAGGTGTTCTTCGCCGATCCCCACTCCCCCTGGCAACGACCGACGAACGAGAACACGAACGGGCTGCTGCGTCAGTACTTCCCGAAGGGCACCGATCTGTCCCGGTGGTCGTCCACGGACCTCGAAGCCGTCGCCATGGCGATCAACAACCGGCCCCGCAAGACCCTCGGCTGGCGGACACCCGCCGAGGTCTTCGAAGAGCAGCTACGCTCGCTGCAACAACCCGGTGTTGCAACGACTGGTTGAACTCGCCCAATATACGTCGATCAAGCTCACAACCCGTCTGCTGCGCGCGGGAGTTCAGGCGTCCATGGGCTCGGTCGGAGACAGTTACGACAACGCCCTCGCGGAGAACCTGTGGATGATCACCAAGACGGAGTGCATCCGCGGCCGCGTCTTCGCCACCCGGGCCGAGGCGAATCTCGCGCTGTTCGAGTACATCGACGGCTTCTACAACTCCCGGCGCATCCAGAAACGGCTCGGCTACCTCAGCCCGATCGAGTTCGAGGAGAAGCACTACGCCGACCAGGCAACGGCCGAACGAACGAACCTGAAACCCCGTCAACCCTCCCTGACCAGCTGATCAGCACCTCCCCACACCGGGGGAACCTCAGTATGCGTAGCGCGGCTGTTCCAGGTCCCCGAAGGGCCGACTCCACCACGCTGCTCGTTCCCGATGGCAGTGCGGTGCGGTGCCCGCAGATTGCCTCATGTCCCCGGCGCTCCTCAAGGCTTGATGCGCGTCGGCACAGGAGGAGACCCTGTGGCCCGCCGTAACGGCGTTCCGAAGCGTCATCGCTACGAGGGATCCACTCGACCGGGCCAGGGCACCGACTGTCAGCCGGTTGCCGGCCCGGTCGACTACGCCCCAGGAGCAGAACCGGCCCAGGTAACCACCGGCATCTCGCGCGCACCACGTTGAGCGTGCCGGCCGACGTCGCCCCGGAGTGCTAGCCCCACGCACTCGGCATCACCAGCGGCGGGTCTTCGTGACGCCGGACACGACGTGGTGGTGGGTGTTCCCCTGGCCTTCATCCTGGCAGAGTGACGTCGCGAGGCATGGGGAAGAGTATGCGGATCCGGCGACGTACGAGGGCCACATCCGAAGAGCTGTCCTTGGAGGCGACGGTTCTGCGTCGCCTCCAGACTACCAACCTCCGGTATCCGCAGAAACTGTGTCCTCAGGCCTCCCAGTCGCCCTGTCCCAGGGTGAGTGCCACCCGCCCGAGGCTGTTGTCATCCTCCATGTAGCGGTGGGCGTCGGCGGCGCGGGCGATCGGGAACGCGCGGTCGACGACGGCCCGGAATCCGTTCTGCACCTGCGTCCACAGCTCCTTTACCGCAGCCGGGTTGCCCGTGCGTACGCCGATGATGCGGTAGCAGTCGGAGTACACACGCCGCAGATCGATCCCCACCTTGCCGCCGAGGAAGGCGCCGGAGGTGACCACAGCGCCACCGCGGGCCAGGGAATCGATGGTGGCGTCCCAGACGGCAGGGTCACCGAGGTTGTCGACGGCGATGTCGACACCGCGACCGCCGGTCGCCGCGCGTACACGCTCCACGAAGTCCGGCGCGTTGGTGTCGAGCACGAGGTCGGCTCCCGCCGCGGCCATGGCTGCGCGCTTCTCCGCCGAGCGGGAAGTCGAGATGATCTTCGCGCCCAGATGCTGGGCGTAGGCCGCCGTGGTGGAGCCGAGTGCGGAAGACGCGCCCTGGACGAGTACCCAGTGTCCGGGGCGGAGTCCTGCCTGGGCCATCTGGTTGGCGGCGACCGCGCCGAGGAGCGCGAGCGAGGCGGCCATCGCGGCGGGAATCCCGTCCGGAACCGTGTGGACGTTGGCCGCCGGCACCACACAGTACTGCGCGTATGCGCCAGGGCGGTGGGTGCCTATCACGGTCAGAGCGTCACAGACTTCCTCGCGGCCGTCGGCGCAGTAAGCACAGGTGCCGCAGGCGACACCGGGCAGGACGGCCACACGGTCGCCGACCCGTGCGGAGTCCACGCCCTCCCCCAGTGCGGCGACGGTGCCGGCGTGGTCCGCGCCCAGGATGTGGGGCAGCTCGATCTTGGCGTAGGGGTGGTTGCCCGCGCGTGCCGTGAGGTCGAGCAACCGGCCGATACCGACCGCGGCGACCTGAACGAGGACCTGTCCGGGGCCGGGGCGCGGTGTGTCCACCGTGGCCTGCTCCAGGACGTCGGGCGGTCCGAACCTGCGGAACAGCATGGCCTGCATGGTTGCGGGAACGGGCAGCGCTTCCGACCAGCCGAGCTCAGAAAGGGTCGAAGTGTTGCTCATGACTCCACCACCGTGTTCTGCAGGCGACCGATTCGCTCGATCTCAATCACTATTTCATCCCCGGCAGCCAGGAACTCCCCGCGCGGTACTCCGCAGCCGGCCGGTGTGCCAGTGAGGATGACGTCCCCGGGTTCCAGTCGGGTGATGCGGCTGGCCGCCGCGATCACCTCGGGGATCTTCACCATCATCTGCGCGGTGGAGGAGTCCTGCTTCAGCACACCGTTGATGCTGAGCTGGATCTTCAGGTTCTGCGGGTCGGTGATCTGCCAGGCGGGCACCAGTCCGGGGCCGAGCGGACAGAAACCGTCCTGTCCCTTGTGGCTGACCCAGTCGAAGGTGAACGGCTCGGCGACCGGCTTGGAGGCCTTGATCCGGTCCCGGGCCGAGATGTCGTTCGCCGCCAGGTAGCCGGCCACATGGTCCATGGCCTGCTCAGGCGCGAGGTTACGGCCGCCACGACCGATGACGACGGCCAGTTCGGCCTCCCAGTCGACGCGTGCACCCGGGTAGGCAGGCAGCGGCACCGGGTCCCCCGGTCCGGTCACGGACGTCGTCGGGGGCTTGAGGAAGAAGAACGGGTCACCCAGCTCATCGGGGCGTTCGCAGCCCATCTCGGCGATGTGGTCCCAGTAGTTGGCGCCCGCGCAGATCACCTTGCCCGGATACGTCAACGGCGGAGCGAGCCGGGCGCCGGCAACGGCGTCCGACGCTGCCGGCGCCCAGTCACGGAACAGCGGCACAAGCGACTCCCATCGGCCCAGCACCTCCATCAGCGTGAGGCCTCCGGTCCCGGGGGGCCCCTGAACCACGATGCCGTCGATGTACACACCGACGGCGACTTCCTCCGAGTCGTCGACCCGGTACTGCACCAAGGACCATTCAGGCGGTGTCATGCATTCCTCCGACAGGCGGCTCTATACGTGGCAGCAGGACGCTAGTGCATACACATTATGATGGGAAGGGTAGGCCGCCGAAGAACTGTCGGCGGCGATGAGAGGCTGGGATCATCGATCCGGCGAGGGCGACAGGAGTGCATGGCCGACTACGGACGGTTCGTTGGACGCGCACGACCGGACCGCGCCGAACAGGGTGGGACTCCACCCCCCGACACGAGGCCCACCACCCCTCACGCCAGCTCCCGACAGCCCGACGCACGCCCACCACCCGGCGTACGATCGCCTCGCACGCGCAGGACAGGGAGCGCTGCGCTCGGGTGAAACAGGGCCGAACACCGGAACGAGCCCGCACAGCGCCGCCAGGAGCACCATGACCCCTCCGCC
Organism: Streptomyces sp. NPDC002588; assembly: GCF_040295925.1. NCBI lineage: Bacteria > Bacillati > Actinomycetota > Actinomycetes > Kitasatosporales > Streptomycetaceae > Streptomyces > Streptomyces sp. NPDC002588. Next base: position 2,466 of record NZ_JBEOWF010000076.1, on the reverse strand, counting down.
GCGGTCACGACTGGGGCCCCACCGGGCCGTGCGACTCATCGACGGACATCTCACCCCTGCAGCGCACCAGGCGATCGGGGGCTCGGCCCCTGGGCGGGGAGCCCGCGACGTCCGGTGGCGACGGGCACGATCTGCGGTTCCGGGTCGAAACGTGTCCCCTGGATGGCTGGACGTTACACCCATAAAGGTGTACACACTTATTGGTGCCCGTGGGGACGCGGGCCCGGAACGAGGAGTGCACATGTTGCGTGTCGAAGGTCTTCTGCACTACGGACTCCAGGTGCCTTCACTGGATACGGGTGCGAGCTTCTACAGTGCGTTCGGGCTGGAGACGGCGGAGCGCGACAACGCGGTGGTGATCCGCTGCGACGGCCGGGACCAGGACCAGACGGTGCTGATGGAGGGGCCGGTCAAGCGGTTTCACCATGTGGCCTTCGCGGTGGAGCCGGACTCCCTGCCCGAGTGGCAGCGGCACCTGGAGAGCCTGGGCCTGAAGCTGCTGGAGGCGCCGACCGCGGTGCCCGGCGGGCTGTGGTTCCGCGATCACGAGGGAAACCTGGTCAACCTCCGTGACGAGGGGATCCGTCCCTGGCGCGCATTCGGGACCACGGACGCGCAGGACGCCAACGTCGGCGACCGGGTCCGCCGGATCGACCAGGCCCGCTGGCTGACCGCGACCGAGAAGACCAGCCCCCAGCGTCTCGGCCATATGCTGATCTTCAGCTCCGACGTGAGCGCCTCCGAGGCCTTCTACACGCGCACGCTCGGGCTGCGCCTGTCGGACCGCATCATCAACGGCGGGCCCGTTTTCCTGAACTCGGGGCCCGGCGACCACCACGTCTTCGGCTTCGTCCCGGGGGGGCACCCCGGCCTGCACCACTCCAGCTGGATGGTGTCCGACATCGACCAGATCGCCAGGGGCGCGCAGAACATGGCCGCCTCGGGCTACACGAAGGGCTGGGGCCTGGGCCGCCACACCCTCGGCTCGAACCTCTTCCACTACATCCAGGACCCCTGGGGCAGCTGGATCGAGTACTCCGGCGACATGGACTGCATCACCGAGAACTGGAAGCCGAACGACTGGGACTGCCCGGCCGCCATCTGGAGCCCCGAGATGCCGGCCGACTTCATCACCAACCAGGAAGAGAAGCCCGCCTGACCGTCCTCGCACGTGACGACGCCGACGCCCCGAGCCGCCCGCCGACCTCGACCCCAGCAGGCCGAATCGGCCGGACCGGAGCGTCGGCGTCGCGGCTGGTACGGACAGGCCCCAAGACGCAAGGGCGAGCTGTCCGGGCACGGCCTTCAGGGCGGCGAGCGGATGCACGAGCGGCGCCACCGCTGGACTTTTCAACAGCCTTCCAGGGCGTGCGCCGGGCCCGCCACCGGGATGAACCGTGGGCTTGACGCATGTGGAAGAAATCCGAGGATGGTCAGGTGAGGACGCCCCCACCTGGCCGGCGCGGCGAAGATCATCGCCGTGTACGTCGACGACCGCAAGTTGCAGACCGCCCGCGACCTGGGCGCCACTCACACGGTCAACTCGCGCGAGACCGACCCGGTCGAGGCGATCCGGGAGCTGACCGGCGGCTTCGGCGCCGACGTCGTCATCGAGGCCGTCGGCCGCCCCGAGACCTACCAACAGGCATTCCACGCCCGCAACCTGGCCGGGCCGGTGGTCCTCGTCGGCGGGCCCACGCCCGATATGAAGCTCGAACTGCCGCTGCTCGACGTCTTCGGCCGCGGCGGCACGCTCAAGTCGTCCTGGTACGGCGACCTCCTGCCCTCCCGGGACTTCCCCATGCTGATCGACCTGTACCTCCAGGGCCGCCTGGACCTCGACGCGTTCGTCAGCGAGACGATCGCCCTGGACGGCGTCGAGGACGCCTTTGCCCGGACACACAAGGGCGACGTGCTGCGCTCCGTGGTCGTGCTGTGATGGCCGCCCGCATCGAGCACCTGGTCACCTCCGCCACCGTCAGTCTGGACGGCGGCACCTGGGACGTCGACAACAACGTGTGGATCGTGGGCGACGACGAAGCAGTCATCGTCATCGACGCCGCCCACGATGCCGAGGCCATCAGGGCTGCCGTCGGCGACCGGCGGCTCAGGGGGATCGGGTGCACCCATGGCCACGACGACCACATGGACGCCGCTCCCGCACTCGCCGACTCCACCGGGTGCGCCGATCCTGATCCACCTCGACGACCGGCTGCTGTGGAAACACACCACCCGGACCGGAACCCCGACGGCTACCTCACCGACATGCGCCGAATCAGCGTGGCCGATTTCGAACTGACCGTGCTGCACACGCCTGGCCACACGGCGCCGAGGCCCCACATCTCGACGAGTGGATCGACCGGGGGTACTGAGAGTGCGGAACGTGACCTTCTGTCCGGCTTGTGATCGCTCGATGGTGTGACGTTGGGGTATTGCGGCCGGTCAGGCGTTCGGCGTTCGCTGGGT
>NZ_JBEOWF010000075.1:0-31669 GCF_040295925.1 Streptomyces sp. NPDC002588 | reverse complement strand
CGCCGACGTCGTGCACTTCGACAAGAGCCGCAAGCTCGCCCCCGCCACCCAGGACAGCTGAACCACCCAACCCCAACCGACCCGCAGACCGGCCCTCAGGGCCGGTCCGGTACGGCGCCGATCAGTGCGAGGGCGGCCCGGGCGTACGCGGCCCGGCGCCTGGGGCTCACCAGGAAACTCGGGGGCGCGAAGTAGCCGACGTCGCGGGGCAGCGAGCCGGCGCGGCGCGCGAGGGCGTCCTTCGCGTCGGCGGTCGTCCCGCACAGGGCGATCTCGGTGACCATCTCGTCGGTGACCGCCCGCGCCATCCCGTCGGTGTCACCCGACCGGAACGCCGCCCGGAGCCGTCCGACGGGCTCCTCCCAGCCGTGATGGGCGACGTAGGGGTCGTAGGTCTTGACGGTGAGGTAGAAGGCGATCATCCGCCGGGCGTCGGCCACGGCGCGTTCGGGTGCGGCGTCGTCGACGGCGGTGATGATCCAGCCGTGTTCGAGTGGGCGGGTGCCCTCGGCGCCGCCTTCCGCGCCGCGCGCGACGGAGGGGCGTACGACGTCGTTCCACCACGAGTCCGTGAACAGGCCGTGCCCGATCACGCCGTCGGCGACCCGCCCCGCGGTCCTCGCCATGCGGGTGTTGAACGCGGCGAGCAGCACGGGAATGTCCAGCCGGCCGAGCACCGGGGCCCGGACATCCGCGTCGAGCGAGTGGAACTCGCCCGAGTGGCGCACCCGTTCGCCGTTCTCCGCGTGCAGCCAGGCCCGCACGGCACCGACCGTCTCGGCGATCCGGTCCACCGGGCGGTCGGCGGGTACGCCCAGCCAGTCGCGGTTGATCCGGAACGCGGCGCTGCCCAGACCGAGGAAGAGCCGGTCCGGTGCCTGGGCGTGCAGGTGGCGCAGGGCGGTGGCGTGCGCGTAGGGAGTGCGGGCGAACGCGTAGGCGATGGCGGGGCCCGCGAGAGCCCGCTCGGTGTTCGCCACGATGTCGGCCACGGTGAGATAGGCGTCGTGGTCGGCGAACTCCCCGGCGCAGAACGCGCCGGCACCGGCCTGCTCGGCCTCCCGCCCGACGTCCCGGCCGGGCCAGGGCATGCCGAACCGCATGAGAGCCTCCTGATGGTCACCCTGATGAATACCGTAAAAAAGTACACTTAATTTGGGAGACTAGGGGAGGGTCAGCGCACTGTCCACCGCCCCCGGGGCACCGCGGACCGGTCGACCTCGGCCTTCCCGATCGGGTTGCCGATCTGCGTGTAGGACAGCCCGGTCCGCAGTGCCTGGGTGCGGGTCGAGTCGAGGGACTCCCAGATCGCCCGGACCGTGCCCTGGATCGCGGCGGGCGGTTTGGCGGCGATGATGCGCGCGATCTCGTCGGCCCGGTCCCACAGCCCGTCGCGCGGGAGTACCTCGCTGACCAGGCCGATCTGCAAGGCACGCGCAGCCGAGACGCGCTCGTCGAGGCCGAGCAGGGCGATGCGCAGGGCCTCGCCGAGCGGGATGCGCCGGGCGAGGCCGATCGGCTCCAGGGCCGCCGTGAGTCCGTAACTGACGTGCGGATCGAAGAACGTGGCGTCCTCCGAACAGATCATGATGTCGGCCTCGTTGAGCCAGTAGAAGGCGCCGCCGGCGGCCATGCCGTGCACCGCGCAGACCAGGGGTTTCCACACCTGGTTGAGCTTCGGTGAGAGGTACTCCCCGGGATCCGTCTGCGACCAGACGTTGGGGTGGCGGTCGATGCCCTGCTTGACGTCCATGCCGGTGCAAAAGGCCCGGTCACCCGCCCCGCGCAGCACGACCACGCGTATGTCGTCGTCGGACTTGACGGTGTCCCAGAGGGTGGTGAACTCCTCCAGCATCCGCTGGTTGAAGCCGTTCATGGCCTCGGGGCGGTTGAGGGTGATCGTGGCGACATGGTCGGTCACCTCGAACAGGACGGTCTCGAGTTCCATCCGGCAGCTCCGTTCGCGACGTGATCTCGACGTGATCGAGGTAAGTAGTATACTTTTCTAGGGTTACTCGGTACCCCTCACCCGGTACCACGAGAGCCGCGGAGGACACTGCGATGAGGCCACGCGTGGGGCAGATGCTCGCCAGTACGGTCGACACGACGGCGGTGATCGTCGTGCGGTGCCCGGACGAGGACCTTGACATCACGTGCGGCGGGGCCGCCATGACCGAGGGGAACGGGCCGGGGCCCGGCGCCACCGGTGCACCCGCCCCCGACCAGATGGGCGGTGCGCTGCTGGGCAAGCGGTACGCCGACGAGAACCTCGGTCTCGAGCTCCTGTGCACGAAGCCGGGACCCGGCACGCTGGCCGTCAACGGCGTCCCGATGCCGATGAAGAGCGCCAAGCCGCTCCCGGCCTCGGACTGAGCGGACGGGCGGCCTGTGAACATATCGATGCTGTTGGACATGGCCGCCGAGGGATTCGGCGACCGGGTCGTCATCGGGCGTGCGGAGGACGGGCTGAGCGCCGCGCGGTTGCGCGAACTGGCGGCCGGCGGGGCGCGGTTGGTGCGCGCCGCCGACGCCGACGCGATCGTGTACCTCGCGGTGAACGGTCCGGCCCTCCCGGTCTCGCTGTTCGCGGCGGCCCGCGCCGGGGTGCCGCTGGTACCGGTCAACTACCGCCTGGGCGACGCGCAACTCGACGCGCTGCTGGCGAACCATCCCCGCGCGCTGGGCATCGTCGACCCGGAGCACGGTGAGGCGCTGCGCCGTGCCGGGTTGCCGGTGCGGAGCCCGGCCGAGTGGCTGGCCCAGGCCGCGGAGAGTGCCGGACCCCCCGTCGGCGACGATCCGGCGGACTCCGACGCCCCGGCCGTCCTCATCTACACGAGCGGTACGACCTCCGCGCCGAAGGGCGTGGTCCTGCGCCACCACAACCTGGTGTCGTACGTGCTGGGCACGGTGGAGTTCGCCGGAGCCGGCCCTGACGAGGCGGCCCTGGTGAGCGTTCCGCCGTACCACATCGCCGCCGTCTCCAATGTGCTGACGAACCTGTACGCGGGGCGCCGGGCCCTGACCCTGGAACAGTTCACACCGGACGGCTGGCTCGGCCTCGTGCGGGAGCAGCGGATCACCAACGCGATGGTGGTGCCGACGATGCTCGCCCGCATCATGGACACGGACGGTCTGGACAGGTCGGTGCCCACGCTGCGCACGCTCGCCTACGGCGGGGCGCGCATGCCGGTACGGGTCATCGAGGCGGCACTGAGCGAATGGCCGCACGTGGACTTCGTGAACGCCTACGGACTCACCGAGACCTCGTCCACGATCACCGTCCTGGGACCGCAGGAACACCGGACGGCGGTGGAGAGCGGCGATCCCGCGGTGCGGGCCCGGCTCGGCTCGGCCGGCCTGCCCGTGCCAGGCGTCGAACTGGAGGTCCGCGACGCGTCCGGCGCGGCCGTCGCCCCCGGCGAGACCGGCCAGATCTGGGTGCGCGGAGAGCAGGTGTCGGGGGAGTACGCCGGGCAGGGCTCGACGGTCGACGAGCGCGGCTTCTTCCACACCCGCGACCAGGGCCACATCGACACCGACGGCTATCTCCACATCGAGGGCAGGGCCGACGACACGATCATCCGCGGTGCCGAGAACATCGCGCCCGCCGAGATCGAGGACGTCCTGCTGGGCCACCCGGACGTCCTCGACGCGGTCGTCGTCGGCGTCCCCGACGAGGAGTGGGGCCAGCGGATCGAGGCGGTCGTCGTCCTGCGTGACGGTGTGACGGCCGACGCCAACGCCCTGCGCGCACAGGTGCGGGAGACCCTGCGCGGCTCGAAGACACCGGACCGCATCACCCGCTGGCCCGAACTGCCCCGCACGCCGACCGGAAAGCTCATACGCCGCGACATCGTCGAGGCGCTGACCGCCGAGAGCCGTCAGGCCGTCGGCCGACAGGGATGAGGACATGAGCATCGTCGCCAACAGTGCCGCTCTGACCGGGGAGCTGACGGAGCGCGCGGCGGTCGTCCTGCGCGGCTGGGCTCCCGAGGCCGCGGTGGAGTCGGTGGAGCCGCTCACCGGCGGCACGTCCAGCCTCACCTACGTCGCCGTGCTGTCGGGCGTCCCTGCCGGATACGAGCGGGTCGTCCTCAAGGTGGCCCCGCCCGGTCTGGAACCGGTCCGCAACCGGGACGTGCTGCGGCAGGCCCGCCTCATGCAGCTGCTGGGCGGCGTGCAGGGGGTGCGCGTCCCGGAGGTGCTGTTCTGCGACAAGGGCGAACCGCCGGCCCGTCAGCCCTTCGTGGCCATGGAGCTGGTGCCCGGGGACTGCGTGGAGCCGGTGCTCGTGCCCCGCGGGACCGTTCCCGCCGCACAGGTGCGGGCCCGTGCCCTCGACGCGGCCCGGATGCTCGCACACCTGCACCGAGTGGACCCCAAGCGAACCGCCCTGGCCGTGGAGCCCGTTGTCACACCCGGTGCCGAGATCGACCGCTGGACCCGGGCGTTCACCACCGTTCCCGAGGACCTGCGCACCGGCTACGAGGAGGTCGAGGCACGGCTGCGTGCCACGATGCCCGCCGCGATGATGCCGGTGTTCACCCATGGCGACTACCGGCTCGGCAACACGCTGTGCGAGGGCGACTCGGTCAACGCGGTCATCGACTGGGAGATCTGGTCGCTCGGTGATCCCCGGGTCGACATCACCTGGCTGACCTTCTTCACCGACGAGGCCGCCCACCCGGCGTCCCCGTCGCAGGAGCCGACCGGGATGCCGGGGAAGGCGGAACTGATCGACGCCTATCAGGAGGAGCGGGGCGCGGAGCTGCCGGACCTGCCGTGGTTCGAGGCGCTGACGAAGTACAAGGAGTCCGCCGCCACCGCCCTGCTGATCAAGCGCGGCCGCAAGGCCGGGCAGCTGACCGACATGCACCGGCGCATGCTGCCCGCGTTGCCGGTGCTGCTGGAGGAGGCGATGGAACTGCTCGGCCGGCGCGCCTGAGCGGCTCGTCACCACCGCCTCAGTACAGTCCGCCGTCCACTCGGATCAGCGACCCCGTGGTGTAGCCGGACGCGTCGCTCGCCAGGTACAGAGCCGTGCTGATGATCTCCTCGGGCCGTCCCGGCCGGCCGACGGCGCTGCGCGTGGTCCGGCGTTTCTCCTCCGACCAGGCCTTGGAGATGTCGGTGAGGAACGGGCCCGCCGAGATGGTGTTGACGCGCACCTTCGGGCCGAACTCCAGGGCGAAGACGGTGGTGAGCGTGTTGAGGGCGGCCTTGGCGCCCGCGTACGGGCCGAACCGCGGCTGCGGGAACAACGCTCCCGAGGAGGAGACGTTGATGATCGAGCCGCCGTCGCCCTCGGACATCCGCTGCCCGATCAGCGAGGCCAGCCGGAACGGTCCCTTGAAGTTGACCCCGATCACCTTGTCGAAAAGCTCCTCGCTGGTCTGCGCCGACGAGGGCGCCAGCGGCGACATACCGGCGTTGTTGACGAGGACGTCGACCCTGCCGAACTCCTCGTACGCGGTGTCGGCGAGGCGGCCGAGGTCGTCCCAGTGGCCCACGTGCGCGGCGACCGGCAGGGCGCGCCGGCCCAGGTCGCGGACCTCCGCCGCGGCCGTCTCGCACGCGTCCAGCTTGCGGCTGGCGATCACCACGTCGGCGCCCGCGGTGGCGAAGGCACGCACCATCTCCAGGCCCAAGCCCCGGCTGCCGCCGGTGACGAGCGCGACCTTGCCGGTCAGGTCGAACAGGTCGGCAGGAGCGATGGACTTGTCGTCACGGCCGCGCGGCCCGCGATCCTCGCTCATGCGTCCACCCGGCCGCTGAGGCTGTCGTCGTCGATGATGTGCGCGTACCGCTTGCGGGCGGCTTCAAGCTTCGGCGGAATGTGCTCGCTGGGGAACAGCCCCTCGGCCGGCCGGTGGTTCTTCAGCAGCTGCTTGGCGATCGTGGCGCGGTGCACCTCCGTGGGGCCGTCGGCCAGGGCGAGGTTGGGGGCGGCCATCCACCATTTGGCGAGCGGGAGTTCACCGGTGGTGCCGAGCGAGCCGTGCAGGTGCACCGCCCGCTGGATGATGTCGTGCAGCACCTTGGCCGTCTGCACCTTGCACATGGCGATCTGGGTGCGGGCGGCGCCGTGCGGCTGGGTGTCGATGATCCAGGCGGTGTGCAGGACGAGCAGCCGGAACTGCTGCAGCTCCACCCATGAATCCGCGATGAACTGCTGAACCGCCTGCTTGTCGGCCAGCAAGGTTCCTTGCGTACGGCGGGACAGCGCCCGCTCGCACATCATGTCGAAGGCGCGGGTGCACTTGCCCACCGTCCGCATCGCGTGATGCACCCGGCCACCGCCGAGGCGGGCCTGGGCCACCTTGAATCCCTCACCGGGGCCGCCGAGCATCGCGTCGAGCGGCACACGGACCTGGTGGTAGCGGATGTAGGCGTGGATGCCCTCGTCGAGGTTCTCGCGCTCGTCCATCGTGCCGACGTTGCGCTTGATCTCGATGCCGGGGGTGTCGGCCGGGACGATGAACATCGACATCCGCCTGTGCGGCGGTGCGTCGGGGTCCGTGACGGCCATGACGATCAGGAAGGCCGCGTACCGGGCGTTGGAGGAGAACCACTTCTCCCCGTCGATGACCCACTCTCCCGCACCCCCGGCTCCGCCCGGGCGGGAGGCATCCCCGTCGTCCCGCCAGGCGCGGCACACGAATTCCTTGGGGTCGGCACCGGCCTGCGGCTCGGTCATCGAGAAGGTGGAGACCATCTCCCCGTCCAGCAGTGGCTGGAGATAGCGGGCTTTCTGCTCCTCGGTGCCGAACATGGCCAGGATCTCGGCGTTCCCGGTGTCCGGGGCGGCGGTGCCGAACACCGTCGGGGCCCAGTAGGAGCGACCGAGGATCTCGTTGAGGAGGGCGAGCCTCACCTGGCCGTAGCCGGGGCCGCCCAGTTCGGGTCCCAGGTGGCACGCCCACAGGCCCTGCTCCCGGACCTGCTTCTGCAGTGGCCTGAGGATCGCGCGGGCCTTCTCGTTGCGGGTGTCGTACGGGTCGCCGCCGTGCGGGAAAAGGAGGTCGAGCGGCTCGACCTCCTCGCGCACGAAGGCCGCCGCCCAGTCGAGCTTGGCCTGGAAGTCAGGTTCGATGGTGAAATCCAGCATGACGAAAACAGTATACTTTTTAGTGTCCTCGGTCCATACTTGACGGCAGACTCGGCGCATTAGGTATGCGCAATAGCGAGATGAGCGCGGAGGAGTTGGTCTGATGCAGAGGCCGATGGAGGGCGTGCGGGTGCTCGAAGTCGCGCAGTTCACCTTCGTCCCGGCGGCAGGTGCCGTGCTCGCCGACTGGGGTGCCGACGTGATCAAGATCGAGCACGCCGAACGCGGCGACGCGCAGCGCGGGCTGGTCCGGGTGCTCGGGTACGAGGCCACCAGCAAGGGATCCTCGTTCTTCCCGATCATGGAGGGGCCCAACCGCGGGAAGCGCAGTGTCGGGCTTGCGCTGGAGAAGCCGTCCGCACGCCCCGTGCTGGAGGAACTGATCCGGGCCAGCGATGTGTTCCTCACGAACTTTCTGCCCGGGGCACGCGCAAAGCTGCGGATCGACGTGGAGGACGTCCGGGCGATCAACCCCGACATCATCTACGTCCGCGGCAGCGGCTTCGGGACCCGCGGCGAGGAGGCGGGGAAGGGCGGCTACGACAGCACGGCCTTCTGGGCGAGGGGGGGAAGCGCCGCGGGCGTCACCCCGCCCGGCGCGGACCGTATGACGCGGATGCCGGCCGGCGCCTACGGCGACTCGATGGGCGGCATGACCATCGCCGGAGGCATCGCCGCCGCCCTCTACTCCCGCGCCACGACCGGTGAACCGTCCGTCGTGGACGTGTCGCTGGTCGGTGTCGGCGCCTGGGCGACACAGTTCACGGTCAACCTCGCCCTGATGAACGGCGGTCCGCTCCCGGTGAACACCCCGCCCCGGCACGGCTCGGCCACCAACCCGCTCATCGGCGCCTACCGCACCTCGGACGGCCGCTGGATCGAGCTGTCGATGCTGCAACCCGGGCGGTACTGGGCCGAGTTCTGCAAACTGGCCGGACACGAGGAGCTCGGCGTCGACGAACGCTTCGCCACTACCGAGAAGTTGATGGCGAACGCCGCCCAGGCCGCCCAGATCGTCGCCGACTTCATCGCGGCCCGCCCGTACGAGGAGTGGGTCGAGATCCTCTCCCGCGGCGAGGGGCAGTGGGCGGCCGTCCAGAACGCCTGGGAGGTCGGCCAGGACCCCGCCCTGCGCTCCAACGGTCTCATCGCCCCCGTCGTGGACGCCGACGGCGTCGAGCGCGAACTGGTCGCCAGTCCCGTCCAGTTCGACGAAACCCCGGTCGGCCTCACCCGGGCACCCCAGTTCGCGGAACACACCGACGAGGTCCTGCGCTCCCTCGGCCTGAGCGAGGAAGAGCTGATCGCGCTCAAGATCGACGGCGCGGCGACCTGACGGACGTACGAGAGACCTGACGGACGTACGGGACCTGACGGACGTACGAGAAAGGAGCCGTGATGAGTACGACCCTCGAACCCGACGGAACACACGACGGCCGGCCCGCCTACCACTTCGACAACCGGCTCGGCGGCCCGGTCCTCAGCCACCAGGAGCGCTGGGACGAGATGGCCGGCACCCACTCCGGCTTCCGCAGCACCATCGCGCGTGGCTACTGGGTCGTCACGGACGGCCCCGAGGTGCAGAAGGCGCTGCAGGACTGGCGGACCTTCTCCAACAAGTCGGTGACCGCCCTCGAACCGGACCCGAAGTTCCTGTGGATACCCGAGATGCTGGACCCGCCCACGCACTCCGTGTGGCGCCGCCTCCTCGGCCGCTACTTCTCCCCGAGCTCGGTCGCCGCCCGGGAACCGGAGGTCCGCCGGGTCGCGGGGCAGCTGATCGACGAGCTGAAGAGCCGCGACGGCGCCGACGTGCTCGACGAGTTCGCGCGCCGCTTCCCCACCTTGATCTTCATGCGCCTGATGGGCCTGCCCGAGGAGGACCTGCCCACCTTCCTCGCGTGGACCCACGAGTTGCTGCACCTGTCCCACGGCGAGGACCCGGACGGCGCCCGGCAGATGACCGCCATGCGGGAGGTGTCGGCCTACTTCGAGGAACAGATCGCCCTGCGCCGCAAGACACCGCGCGACGACCTGCTCTCCACCGCCATGACCTGGACGATCGACGGCGAACCGATCGACGACCGGGACATGCACGCCTTCTGCATCCTGATGTTCCAGGCCGGCTTCGACACGGTCCCGATCTCCATCGGCTGGGCGCTGTACCACTTCGCCACGCATCCCGAACAGCGGGCGGAGATCCTCGCCGACCCCTCCCTCATCGCCACCGGGGTCGAGGAGATCCTCCGCGTCTACTCGTTCGTCGTCCCGGCGCGCAAGGCGACGAAGGACGTCGAGATCGGCGGCTGCCCGGTCAAGGCGGGCGAGATGGTGATGCTCCCGCTCGCGGTCACCAACCGCGACCCCGGCCGGTACGACGATCCGGTGCAGGTGGACCTGCACCGCACGGCCACCAACCACATCGCGTTCGGCTCGGGCCCGCACCGCTGCCTCGGCTCGCACCTGGCCCGCCTCGAACTCAACGTGGCGGTCGAGGAGTGGCACCGGCGGATCCCCGACTACCGGGTCGCCCCCGGCCAGGAACTGTGGCAGCACGGGAACATGTACGGCATCAAGTCGCTGCGTCTGGAGTGGTGACCGGGAATGACACCTCCCCTCAACGCGACGGATCTTTACCACACCGGGATCGTGGTCCCGGACATCGAGGCGTGGAAGTCCCGGATGAGTGAGGTCGCGGGCCACCGCTGGACCGAGACCATGACCGGCGACCTGCGGGTCCGTCTGGCCGACGGCGAACGCCCCCTGCGACTGCGCTACGCGTACTCGCTCGACGCACCGCACATCGAACTCGTCGAGGAGGTTCCCGGAACCCCCTGGACCGCTGCCGAACGCATCGCGACCCACCACCTCGGCTACTTCTGCGACGACGTCCGGAAGACGTCCGAGCGACTCGAGGAGGCGGGATTCCCCCTGGAGGCGTGCGCGATCGTCGACGGCGCCCTGTCGGTCTTCGCCTACCACCTGGATCCCTCCGGCGTCCGGATCGAGATCGTGGACCGCGCCCGGATCCCGGACTTCGACGCCTACCTCCGCTCGAAGGCGCAGACGTGACCCTGACGTTCACCGAAGAGCAGGACGAACTGCGCGCGACACTGCGCCGCTTCCTCGCCGACAAGGCGCCGAGCGCGTCGGTGCGCCGCTGGATGGAGTCCGACGAGGGCCACGATCCACGGCTGTGGCAGCAGATGGCCGGCCAACTCGGCCTGCACGGACTGGCCCTGCCGCAGGAGTACGGCGGTTTCGGCGGCGGCGCCGTCGAGTTGGGGATCGTCCTGGAGGAACTGGGCAGGGTGTTGCTGCCCTCGCCGTACTTCGCCACCGTGGCCCTCGCCGGACAGGCCCTCGCGGTGTCCGGCGACGACACGGCGAAGGCGCGCTGGCTGCCCGCGATCGCCGACGGGTCGCTGACCGGCACGCTGGCGCTGGCCGAGGAGAACGGGTCGTGGCACGTCGCGGACGTGGCGGCCGAGGCCGTCCGCGGCGACGGCGACTGGCGGGTGTCGGGCACGAAGATGTTCGTCATCGACGGTCACAGCGCCGGCCTGCTCCTCGTCGTGGCCCGCGCGGACACCGGCCCCGGACTGTTCGCCGTCGACGGCGGGGCGTCCGGAGTGACCCGCAGCCGCCTGGAGACGCTCGACCCGACGCGGCGGCTGGCGCGCGTCGACCTCGACGCCGCCCCGGCGCTGCGGGTCGGCCCGGAGGGGGACGCCACCGCGTATCTGCGCACCGTGACCGACCTCGCGGTCGTGGCACTCGCCGCCGAACAGGTCGGCGGGGCGCAGGCGTGTCTGGACGCGGCGGTGGAGTACGCGAAGGTGCGGGTGCAGTTCGGCCGCCCCATCGGGTCGTTCCAGGCGGTCAAGCACAAGTGCGCCGACATGCTGCTGAAGGTCGAGGGCGCGCGGTCGGCGGCGTACCACGCGATGTCGGCGGCGACCGGGAGCAAGGGCGACCTACCGGTGTCCGCCGCGCTCGCCGCGGCGTACTGCGCGGACGCCTTCACCCACGCCGCCAAGGAGAACATCCAGATCCACGGCGGTATCGGCTACACGTGGGAGCACGACGCGCACCTCCATCTGAAACGCGCGAAGTCGTCCGAGCAGCTCTTCGGCAGCCCGGCGACCCACCGGGGACGGCTGGCCGACCTGGTCGGAATCTCAGTGGCCACGGCGACGGAAGGCTGAGCACGTGGGAATTCGCGACCGTCTGTCCCGGCTGCTGGCCGAAGCGGCCGCCGACGCCGAGGCGATCGAGCACGACGGCGCGTGGTGGACCTGGGGGCAGGTCCAGGAGACCGCCCGGCAGGTCGGCGAGGCGCTGGACGCGGCGGGCCTGCCGGAGGGCGCCCGCGTCGGTGTCGTCCTCGAGAACCGGCCCGAGCACGTCGCCGTGGTCGCCGCGGTGATCGCCTCCGGACGCTGTCTGGTGATGCTGAGCCCGTTGCAGCCCGCCGTGCGGCTCGCCGCCGACATCACCGGCTGTGAGCTTCCCGTGGTCGTCTCCGGCGCCGAACCCCTTGCCCGCGAGGGCGTCCTGGGAGCGGTGACCGCTCACGGGGCGGCCCTGGAGCTGGGCGCCGACGGCGCCCTGCGCCCCGCCGGCGGCACGGCACCCGCCGAGGCGCCGGCCAACCCCGGAGTCGTCGTGGAGATGCTCACCTCCGGCACCACCGGCCCCCCGAAACGCGTCCACCTGCGCACCGGCCAGCTGGACCAGGCGCTCGTCTCGGGCGGGCAGACCCCGAAGGCCGAGCGGCTGCTGTCACGTTCGGCCTCGCTCGTGGCCACACCGCTCGTGCACATCGGCGGATTGTGGCGGGCGCTCGCCTGTCTCGCGACCGGACGCCGCATGCTCCTGATGCCCAGGTTCGCCGTCGGACCGTGGGTGAGCGTGGTGGAGCGCCACCGGCTGCGGGCGGCGAGCCTGGTGCCGGCGGCCATCCGCGCCGTACTCGACGCGGACGTACCGAAGGAGCGGCTGGCGAGTCTGCAGGTCGTCACCTCGGGCACCGCGCCGTGTCCGGCCGAACTCGCCGACGCGTTCTTCCGCACGTACGGCATCCCCGTGCTCATGACCTACGGGGCCACCGAGTTCGCCGGAGCGGTGGTCGGCTGGACGCTGCCGTTGCACGAGCGGTGGTGGCAGCGCAAGGCGGGCAGTGCCGGGCGTGCCTTCGACGGTGTCGAACTGCGGGTGACCGGCGAGGACGGGGCCGAGCTGCCCGTCGGCAGGACGGGCCGGCTGGAGGTCCGGACCGAGCAGAGCACCCGGGGCGGCCGGGCATGGGTGCGCACCAGTGATCTCGCCCGCATCGACGCCGACCGGTTCGTCTGGATCGAGGGACGCGCGGACGACGCCATCATCCGTGGCGGCTTCAAGGTGCAGCCGGAGACGGTCAAACGCGTACTGGAGACGCACCCGGCCGTACGGGAGGCGGCCGTGGCGGGGTTGCCCGACGCGAGGCTGGGCGAGGTGCCGGTCGCGGCGGTCGAGGCCGAGCCCGGCCGGCCCGCCCCGGAGGTCGCCGAACTCGTCGTCCTCTGCCGCGGCCGGCTCACCCCGTACGAGGTCCCGGCGCACATCGTCGTCGTGGACGCACTGCCCCGGACCCCGTCAAGCAAGGTGAGCCGCGTGGAGCTCCTCGACCTCGTCCGCGGTCGACTGGCAGAGCAGGAGCGCGTCAAGGAGGACCGCAGATGACCACCACCGAGCAGTTCGGGATGCTGACCGACGAGGCGGTCGAGCGGTCCCGCCGCCGCCTCGGCGTTCCCCAGCCCCAGCGCAACCCCCCGCACAACTACGAGGTCACCTGGGACGCCGTACGCCACTTCGCGTACGGCTACGGCGACGACAACCCCCTGTACTGCGACCCGGACCACGCGGCCGGAACCCGCTGGGGCTCGCTCGTCGCACCGCCCACCTTCCTGTACACGATGGGCGAGGACGCCGCCCCCGCACCGGACCCGGAGACCAAGGAGCTGCTCAGGGGCGACCCCTTCGCCGGGCTCGGCTCCTACCAGGCGGTGATGGAGTTCGAGTGGTGGCGTCCGCTGCGGCTCGGCGACCGCTGCCGGGTGTTGCAGACCCAGGTCGGCGTCCACCTCAAGCCCAGCAGCTTCGGCGGGCGCACCGCACACGTGGTCCGCGACTACCTCTACGCCAACGGGCACGGCGAGATGCACGCCCTCAGACGCGGCACCTGGATCAACGCCGAGCGGCACACGTCGAAGAAGAGGGCCAAGGAGAAACTCGTCCAACAGCCCTACACCCCCGGGCAACTCGCCGAGATCGACGCGGCGTACGCGGCCGAGAACCGGCGCGGAGCCCACCCTCGCCACTGGGAGGACGTCGAGATCGGCGAGGAGCTCCAACCCCGGGTGAAGGGGCCGCTGACCACCACCGACGTCGTCGTCTGGCACCTCGGCTGGGGCATGCAGCTCACCCCGCCCGGGGCGTTCGGGATCGCCGCGAGGGTCCGGCGCAAGGCCCCGGGGCTCTACCCGCCGAACCCGTTGAACGTCCCCGACACCGTGCAGCGCCTGCACTGGGAGCCGGAACGGGCCCGGGAGCTGGGCCTCCCGGGCTCCTACGACTACGGAGGCATGCGCGAGACCTGGCTGTGCCATCTGCTCACCGACTGGATCGGCGACGACGGCTGGCTGTGGAAACTGCGCTGCGAGCACCGGAAGTTCAACTACCTGGGCGACACCACCTGGGTGCGCGGCACGGTCGTCGACAAGCGTCAGGTGGGCGGGCGCGGCGAGGTGCACATCGAGGTGCGCTGCGAGAACCAGCGGGGAGAGGTCACCACCCCCGGTACGGCCGTCGTCCTCCTGCCGACCCGCGACCGCGCCGTCGAACTCCCCTCGCCGCCCGCCGAGGACCTGGACGGCATGGTCGCCCATGAGCTGGCCCGATTCGCCGTGACCGGCGATCAATCGCACGATTCGAGGAGGTAGGCGTGTCCGACGAGGTGCTGGTGGAACGCCGCGGGGCGGTCCAGGTCATCACGATCAACCGCCCGGCGAAGAAGAACGCGCTGGACGCCGGAGTGGCCGCCGGGGTCGCGGCCGCGGTGGACGAGCTCGACGAGTCGGACGAGTTGCGGGTCGGCGTCCTCACCGGGGCGGGCGGCACGTTCTCGGCGGGGATGGACCTCAAGGCGTGGCTGCGCGGCGAGACGCCGGCGATCGAGGGCCGTGGCCTGTGCGGGATCAGCATGACACCACCGCGCAAGCCGCTGATCGCCGCGGTCGAGGGCTGGGCTCTGGCCGGCGGGTTCGAACTGCTGCTGGCCTGCGATCTGGTCGTGGCCGCGCGCACGGCACGGCTCGGCGTGCCCGAGGTGACACGGTCGCTGGTCGCCCGCGCGGGCGCCGCCCTCCACCTGCCGCGCCGGATCCCGTACGCGATCGCTCTGGAGCTGCTGCTGACCGGCGCGCCGATCGACGCCGAACGGGCCGCCGCCCACGGCCTGATCAACCGGCTCACCGACGAGGGCGGCGCGCTCGCGGGGGCCCTGGAACTCGCCGGGACCATCGCGGCGAACGGCCCCATGGCGGTCGCGGCGACCAAGCAGATCGCCCGCTCCACCGCCGACTGGACCCTGGAGGAGGCGTGGGGCAAGCAGTTCGACATCGCCGAGCCGGTGTTCCGGTCGCAGGACGCCAGAGAAGGGGCGGCGGCGTTCGCGGAGAAGCGGGCGCCGGTCTGGAAAGGACGCTGACCGTGACGCGAGGACCTCTCGCCGGCTGCCGGATCCTCGAACTCGGCGGCATCGGACCGGGGCCGTTCGCCGGGATGCTCCTGGCGGACCTCGGGGCGGAGGTCGTCCGGGTGGACCGGCCCGGGCGGGCGGACGAACCGGACGCGGGCGGACCGGCGGACGTACTCGACCGGGGCAAGCGGTCGGTCGCACTCGACCTAAAGGACCCGGCCGCGACCGGAGTGCTCCTCCAACTCGTCGAGCGGGCCGACGTGTTGATCGAGGGATTCCGCCCCGGTGTCACCGAACGGCTGGGCATCGGACCGCACGACTGCCTGGCCCGCAACCCCCGCCTGGTCTACGGCCGGATGACCGGCTGGGGCCAGGAGGGACCCCTCGCGGCCGCGGCCGGACACGACATCACCTACATCGCGGTGACGGGCGCGCTCGGCGCCATCGGCGACGCGGCCGGCCCGCCGCAGATCCCGCTCAACCTCGTCGGCGACTTCGGAGGCGGCGGCTGCTACCTCGTGATCGGCGTACTGGCCGCCCTGCACTCGGCCACCCGCACCGGGCGGGGCCAGGTCGTCGACGCGTCCATCGTCGACGGCACCGCCCACCTCCTCGCCAGCACCTTCGCCAAGCTCGCCCGCGACGAGTGGAGCGACGAACGAGGCGTCAACCGCTTCGACGGCGGCTGGCCCTTCTACGCCGTGTACGAGACCAAGGACGGCCGCCATGTGGCCGTCGGCGCGCTGGAACGCAAGTTCTACCGGAGCCTGGTCGAACTGCTCGGCCTGGACGTGGACCCGGATCGGCAGCACGACCGGTCGACCTGGCCGCGGCTGCGAGAACTGCTGGCCACACGCTTCGCGGAGCGCACCCGTGACGAATGGGCGGAGCTCTTCGAGGGCACCGATGCCTGCGTGGCACCCGTACTGAGTCTCACGGAGGCGGCCGCCCACCCGCATCTGGCCGCGCGCGGAAGCCTGTTCACCCGCGACGGCGTGGTCCAGCCCGCCGCCGCGCCCCGATTCTCGGCGACCCCGTCGAGCGCGGGTCGCACGGCGCCGGCCGTCGGCGCCGACACCCGCGCCGTGTTCCGGGACTGGGGCGTGCGGTCCCCCGATCCGACCTGACGAAGGAGTTGTCATGCGAGAGGCCGTCATCGTCGACGCCGTACGCACCCCGATCGGCAAGCGCAACGGTTCGCTCGCGTCGGTGCACGCGGCGGACCTGTCGGCGAAGGTCCTGGGTGCCCTCGTCGAGCGCACCGGCATCGACCCGGGCACCGTGGACGACGTGGTCTGGGGCTGTGTCACCCAGATCGGCGACCAGTCCAGCAACGTGGGCCGCTTCGCGGTGCTCGCCGCCGGCTGGCCCGAACACGTCCCGGCCGTCACGGTCAACCGGGCCTGCGGCTCCAGCCAGCAGGCGGTCGACCAGGCCGCACACGCCGTCATGGCGGGCCAGTACGACCTCGTGGTCGCGGGCGGCGTCGAGACCATGAGCCGGGTGCCGCTCGGCTCACACCGGACCACGGGACAGCCGTACGGCCCCGCCGCGATCGCACGCTACGACGGATTCGAGTTCAGCCAGGGCATCGGAGCCGAACTCATCGCCGAACGCTGGGGGTTGAGCCGCACCCGCCTCGACGAGTTCGCCGCCGGGTCGCATGCCAAGGCCGCCGCGGCGATCGACGCGGGCGTCTTCGACGACCACATCGTGCCGATCGAGGTCGATGGCACGAAGTTCGGTGTGGACGAAGGGCTGCGGCGCGGGACCTCGGTGGAGAAGCTCGCCGGCCTCAAGCCGTCGTTCAAGGAGGACGGAGTGATCCACGCCGGGAACTCCTCCCAGATCTCCGACGGCGCGGCCGCCCTGCTCATCACCACCCCGGAGAAGGCCCGCGAACTCGGTCTCACCCCCCTGGCCCGCTACCACTCCGGAGCGGTCAGCGGCGCGGACCCGATCACGATGCTGCTCGGCCCGATCCCGGCGACCGAGAAGGCGCTGCGCCGATCCGGCCTGTCCATCGAGGACATCGGCGTCTACGAGGTCAACGAGGCCTTCGCCCCCGTGCCGTTGGCCTGGCTGGCCGAGACCGGCGCCGACCCCGAGCGGCTCAACCCGCTGGGCGGGGCGATCGGGGTCGGCCACCCGCTCGGCGGCTCCGGTGCCATACTGATGACGCGGCTGCTGGCCCGGATGCGGCGCGAGAACATCCGGTACGGCCTCCAGACCATGTGCGAGGGCGGCGGCACCGCGAACGCCACGATCCTCGAGCTGGCGCGATGACCCGGATCGAACGTCCGCTGCCCCAACCGACCCTCGCCAGCGCCGAGTTCTGGAGCTCTGGAGCGGATGGTGTGCTGCGGATCTCCCACTGCGCGGACTGCGGACGGTACTTCCATCCGCCGCTGCCGGTGTGCCCCTCCTGCCGCAGCCGTGCGGTGGCCCTCGCCCCCGTCTCCGGCAAGGCCGTGGTCGTCGGCTTCAGCGTCAACCACCAGCCCTGGCTGCCGAAGTTCCCGCCGCCGTACGTCGTCGCCGTGGTCGCCCTCGCCGAGGACGACCGGGCGCGCCTGACGACGAACATCGTGGGCTGCGACCCTGACGGGGTGAGCGTCGGCATGCGGGTCCGGGTGCGCTTCGAGCAGCTCGAAGAGGACGTGTACGCACCCCTGTTCGAGCCGGACCCGGAGGCAGCCGACGGCCCCGGGCCGCTGCCCGAGCCGCGCGAGGTCCGCGCACGTCCCATGGCCTCCTCGCGGAAGTACGAGGACAGGGTGGCGCTGACCGGCGTGGGACAGTCACGCGTGGGCCGGCGCCTCATGGTCGACCCCCTCTCCCTGACCGTCGACGCCTGCCTGGCCGCCGTCGCGGACGCGGGGCTCGACCTCGACGACGTCGACGGCCTCTCCACCTACCCCGGCCCCAGCCCCGACGGCATGAGCGAAGGCGGCGTCACGGCCCTCACGGAGGCCCTGCAACTGCGCCCCACGTGGGTCAACGGCGCCCGCGAAGTGCCCGGCCAGATCGGTTCGATCACGGCCGGCATGCTGGCCGTCGCGGCCGGACTGTGCCGGCACGTGCTGTGCTTCCGCACGGTGTGGGAGTCCTCCCACGCCGCGCTGCTCCGCTCCGGCCGCCGGCAGCCGGACGGCGGCCGTGCCACGGGCATGTTCGAGTTCCGGGCGCCCTTCGGAGCCATGTCGGCCGCGCAGTGGATCGGCTGCAACGCCTCGCACTACATGCACCGTTACGGTGTCGGCCGGGAGGCCCTCGGTGCGATCGCCGTCACCGCGCGGGCGGGCGCGGCCCGTAACCCCGAGGCTCTGCACCGGGATCCGATGACCCTCGACGACTACTTCGACGCCCGTATGATCACCACGCCGTTCGGCCTCTACGACTGTGACGTGCCGTGCGACGGAGCGGTGGCCGTCGTGGTCTCCGCGGTCGAGACGGCGTACGACCGCCCGCACGCGCCCGTCCTGGTCGAGGCCGTCGGCACGGCCGTCCTCGAACGGCTCAGCTGGGACCAGGACACCCTGACCCAACTGCCGCAGTCACGGGGGCCGGCCGCGCACCTGTGGACGCGCACCGACCTCACCCCCGCCGACGTCGACGTGGCGCTCCTCTACGACGGGTTCACCTTCAACGCGCTGTCCTGGATCGAGGGCCTGGGCTTCTGCGGCCCGGGCGAGGCGACCGACTTCGTCGCCGGCGGCAAGACCATCGCCCTGGACGGCGACCTCCCCCTGAACCCGCACGGCGGCCAGCTCTCGGCCGGCCGCCTGCACGGCTACGGGTTCGTCCGCGAGGCCATGCTGCAACTGCGCGGCGAGGCGACCGGACGCCAGGTCGACGACGCCCGGGTCGCGGTGGTGACCGCCGGCGGGGGAGTGCCGTCCGGGGCGATGCTGCTGAGGAACGCGAAGTAAGGGCCTATGCGGGGTCGAAGGTGACGACGACCTTCTCCGCGGCTCCCGGCGTCAGCGCGAGCTCGAACGCCCGGTCCACCTCCGAGAACGGCACCCGATGGCTGATCAGCTCGGCGAACCGGTCCTTGTGCTCCGCGAGTTCCGCAGTGACCTCGAAGATCTCGGTGGGGTATCCCTGCGAGGCGATGAGCGTGAGCTCGCTGCGCAACATCCCGCCGAGGTCGATGGCGTCCGACTTCTTCTGCACGGCCACCATGACCAGCTTCGCCTTCCACTTCGCGGCGTCGAGGGCGGCCTGGAAGACGGCGGGGACGCCGGCGGCGTCGATGTAGATGTCGGTGCCCGCGCGTGGTTGGCCGAGCGCGTCGGCCGCCTGGCCGTGCAATTCGGTCAGCCGGGCGGTGATGTCCTCGGTGGCGGAGTCGACGACCGCGTCGGCGCCGACGGCCAGCGCGGTCCGAAGCCGCTCGGGTATGACATCGGCGACGACCACGTGCTCCACGCCGCGTAGCTTCAGCCAGATCGTGACGCCCAGACCGATGGGCCCGGCGCCGAAGACGACGACCTTGTCGGCGGGCCCCGCCTCGGAGCGGTTCACACAGTGCCGGGCGACCGCCATGGGCTCGTTGAGCGCGGCCACGTCGAAGGGCAACTCGTCCGGGAACACCGCCACGCTCTCGCCCGGTACGGCGTTCTCGATGAGCAGGTATTCGTTCATCCCGCCCAACGAGCCGCCGCAGCCGATGATTCCGGACGGCGCCGCCTGCGGGTTGATGACCACCCGGTCACCGACCTTCAGGTCCGTGACCTCGGCGCCCACCTCGACGACATCACCGGCCGGCTCGTGACCGAGCGGCAGCGGGACGACCGAGCCGTCGGGAGTGTTGTAGGGGGTGCCGCCCATCCGGACGAAGAGCGTGTCGGTGCCACAGATGCCGCAGGCGCGGATCCGTACGAGCGCGTCCTTGGGACCGGGGGTGGGGCGCTCGGTCTCCACGACGTCGATCTCGTTCTTCGCGCCGGTCAGGACGGACTTCATGGTGGTCATGGAGTCGGCTCCTTCTGCCGGTTGCCGATCACCAGGTGACGGGCAGCTCGTAGATGCCGTACGCCTGCGAGTCCTCCTTGAACCTCAGCTCCGAGACGTCGACCGCGAGCCGCAGGGTCGGCACCCGGCGGAACAGGGTGCTGAACACGACATGCAGTTCGATGCGGGCCAGCTGCTGTCCGACGCACTGGTGCGGGCCCCAGCCGAACGCGTGGTGATGCGACGCGGTCCGGGTGAGATCGAGCTTCTCGGGCTCGGGGAACGCCTGCGGGTCCCAGTTGGCCGCCGGCAGCGAGGCGATGACGCCCTCGCCCGCGCGGATGGTCTCACCCTCGAACTCGATGTCGTCCAGGACCGCCCGCCGGGCCAGCAGATGCGGGATGGTGAGGTAGCGCAGCAGTTCCTCGACGGCCTTCTGCACGTACTTCGGGTCGTCGTCGTGCTCCCGCAGCTCGGCGAGTTCCGCGGGGTTCTCCAGCAGCAGCGCGGTGCCCAGCGTGATCATGTTGGCGCTGGTGTCGTGGCCGGCCACCAGCAGGATGTGCCCGAGCGCGGCCGCGTCAGGCATGGAGAGCACGCCCTCCGCCACCTTGGCACCGAGGTCGGACAGCACGTCCTCGCCGGGATCGGCCGTCTTGGCCTCGATCAGGCCGGTGATGTAACGGCGCAGATCCGCCGTCGACCGCGTGGCCTCCTCAGGCGTCTTGAAGCGGGCGTTGGTGACTCCGGCGTGCTTCTGGAAGAAGTCGTGGTCCTCGTAGGGCACCCCGAGCAGCGCGCAGATCATCAGCGACGGCAGCGGCAGGGACAGGGCCTCGTTGAGGTCGACCGGCTTCGGTCCTGCCAGCATCTTGTCGATCAGGTCGTCGGTGATCTGCTGGATCTCCGGGCGGAGTTTCTCCATCCGGTGCCGGGTGAAGGAGTTCGTCAGCATCCGGCGCCAGCGTGCGTGTTCGGCGCCGTCGGTGTTGTTGATCGACGGCTGCGTCTGGGCGGCGTGCGCCTTCATGGCCTCGGTCGTGTACGGGTATCCGGGCGCTCCGATGTTGGCGCTGAGCCGCGGGTCGGTCATCAGCCGGCGCTGGGCGGCGTGGGAGGTGACGAGCCATGGGGTGGTCCCGTCCCATGTCCTGGCACGCTGCACGGCTTTCCCCGACTCGTGCAGCTCCAGCAGGTCCGGCGGCGGCGCGAACGGGCACTTGCTCGACCGAGGGGAGGGGAACTCCGGCAGTTCCCGGGCTGTTGCGGACACGTCCTCAGTCATGGGTCCTCGCCTTCTCGTAGCTTGCCCGAAACATTACAACGACCGGTCGGTACAATCAATGTTTCCGGCTGGGGCGTGACCGGCGGAGGGGGATCAGCGGGACTCGCGCGGCAGTCCCAGCCCCCGCTCGGCGACCTGGGTCCGCAGGACCTCGTTCGCCCCGCCCGCGATCGTGTACGCACGCGAGTAGAGATGGGCGTCCTGCCACCAGCCCTCGGCCGGCACCTCCGGGTCGGCCTCGGTGAGCAGGCCGTCCGTGCCCTGCAGACGCAGGCCCAGATCGGCCAGGTCGTGGTTGAGTTCACTGAAGAAGATCTTGCCCATGAGGGCGTCGGCGGGCTGCTGCGTGCCGTGCAGCATCCGCGACTGCGCCAGACCGATCATCGCGGCGTTCACCTGCACCCGCGCGGCGAGCTCGCCGATCGCCTGCCGGGTGGCGGAGTCGTCCAGCGCCGGCCGGCCCCCGATCGGCGTCTCTTCCGCCAGCCGTACCAGGTCGTCCAGAACGGCGGACAGTTCGGCGCCCCGCGCGGCCACGCCGGAACGCTCCCGGCCGAGGCTGCTCATCGCCACCCGCCAGCCGTCGTCGACCCGTCCGATCACGTTCGCGGCCGGGATCCGGACCCCGTCGAGGAAGACCTCGTTGAAGTCGGTCGTCCCGGTGATCTCGCGCAGGGGCCGTACGTCGACGCCCGGGCTGCGCATGTCCAGCGCGAACGCCGTGATGCCCTTGTGCCTGGGGACGTCGGCGTCGGTGCGCGCGAGCAGGTACCCCATGTCGGCGTGCTGGCCGTTGGTCGTCCACACCTTCTGGCCGTCGACGACGAACACGGCGTCGTCGCCCTCGCCCTCGCGGACCGCCCGCGTCCGCAGCGCCGCCAGATCGCTGCCCGCCTCCGGCTCGCTGAACAGCTGGCACCACACGTCCGTACAGCTGCGGATGCGCGGCAGGAAGTGTGCCCGCTGCCCGTCGGTGCCGAACTCGATCAGAGCCGCCGAGGCCAGCGAGGCCGCGCCGACCGGCGGCCAGGTGCGGGCGCGGGCGATCTCCTCGGCGACGACGGACGGCTCCAGTGGGTGGGCGTCGGGCCGGCCGCCGTACTCGACGGGCCAGTCGATCCCGAGGAAACCCGCGGTGTAGAGCTTCGCGGTCCACTCGCGGATGGCCGGCATCAGTGCGGCCTCGGGCGCGCGCACACCGGAGTGCTCCTTGACGCCGGGCGCGTGCTCCGCCACGAAGGCGCGCACCTTCCTCCGGAACGCCTCCAGCTCGGGCGAGGACTCCAGGCGCATGGCAGCCGCTCCTTGTGGTCATACGGGTCGTCATATGAGTCGTGACGCGAGTCGTCATCCTGCGGTCGTGGCCAAAATGAGTATACTTTAACCGTCGGCTTGGCCAGTCTGCCAGTACCCGATGCCCGTGGCGAATAGACTGGGGATCCGCAATAACCCCTCAGAGGAGTTGGCCCATGGCGACAGCCGTCGACCGCGAGCCCGCCGACGGCGAGACCGGCATCCCGGTCGGCAAACTGGCCGCGCAGACCGCGCGCCGCATCGAGTCGACCGTGATCCGGCAGGGCTGGCCCGTCGGCGAGTCGCTGGGCTCCGAGGTGGACCTGCGAGAGCAACTCGGCGTGAGCCGTGCGGTGCTGCGCGAGGCGGTGCGGCTGGTCGAGCACCACCAGGTCGCCAGGATGCGGCGTGGCCCGGGCGGCGGCCTGATCGTCTGCGCCCCCGACGCGGGACCGGCGACCAGGGCCATGGTGATCTACCTCGAATACGTCGGCACCAGCGTCACGGACCTGCTCCAGGCCCGTCAGCTCCTCGAACCGATCGCCGCCGGCCTGGCCGCCGACCGGATCACCGAGGAGGGCATCGCCACCCTCCGGGCCACCCTCGACTCCGAACACGCCCACTGGGACGACCCGTCGGTCCATTCGCAGGACCCGCTGCACCCGGTGCTCGGACAGCTGTCGGGCAACCCGGTGCTGCACCTGTTCATCGACGTGCTCACCCGTCTCACCGCCCGGTACGCGCACACCTCCCGCCGTATCTCCAAGGCCGAGATGCACGCGGCCAAGGAGACCTCGCACCGCGAACACCGGGCCGTCGTCGAAGCCGTCATCGCCGACGACGGGGCACGTGCGCAGACCGAGCTCAGCGCGCATCTGGAGTCGGTGGCCGGCTGGATCGAGAAGCACCGGGTGCGCCGCGGGCAGCGGGTCTCCGGGAACGTGATCGAGCCCGAACTGGTCGAGGGGCCGCGGGCCAAGCTCGCCGAAGTGGTGGCCGCCCGGATCCACGACGACATCGCCGCGCGGGGCTGGCAGGTCGGCATGGTCCTCGGCTCGGAGGCGGACCTGCTGGCCCGCTACGAGATCAGCCGGGCGGTCCTGCGGGAGGCGGTACGGCTGCTGGAGTACCACTCGGTCGCGCGAATGCGCCGCGGTCCGGGTGGCGGCCTCGTCGTCACCGAACCCGAGCCGCAGGCCAGCATCGACACGATGGCCCTCTTCCTCGAATACCAGGGTGTCAGGGCCGACGACCTGCGCATCGTCCGCAACGCCATCGAACTCGGCATCATCGCCAGGGTCACCGCCCGGCACAGCGAGGGCGACAGCGAGGTCGCCGAACGTCTCGCGAAGGCCGTCCGCTGGACCACCGAGGGCCCGGCCGACGACCTCCGCAAGGCCGACCTGTTCCACTCCGAGCTCGCGGCCCTGGCGAACAACCCGGTGCTGTCGCTCTTCCTCGCCATCATCACCGAGCTGTTCCGCAGGCACGCCTCCGGCCACGACCGGCCGCTGCCCGGAGACCGGGCGGCCGACGAGGTCCAGCACGTCCATCAGCGCATCCTGGACGCGATCGAGCAGGGGGACGCGGGGGTCGCCCGCCACCGGATGCGGCGGCATTTGGATGCACTCATTCCCTGGTGGCACTGACAGGATGGTCGACAGCCTGGACCGTTCAGCCTAATTACGTATACTCAATAGGGTCCGATCGAAGGAGATTCGATGCGCCGGACCCTGTTCGAGCAGGATCATGAGGACTTTCGCCTTCTGGTGCGCGACTTCCTCGCCCGCGAAGTGCTCCCGGTGTACGAGGACTGGCGACGCGCCGGTCTGGTCCCGCGTGACCTGTTCACGGCACTGGGCAAGCTGGGCATCATCAGCACGGCCATCCCCGAGGAGTACGGCGGGGGCGGCCAGGAGGACTACCGCTTCAACGTCGTCCTCCAGGAGGAGTGCGCCCGCGCGGGCGTCACCCTCGGCGGTCTGCGCACCCACCTCGACATCGTCGTCCCGTACTTCACGGGCCTTGCGAACGCCGAGCAGCGCGCCCGCTGGTTCCCGGGGCTGGCCTCCGGCGAGCTCTACACCGCGATCGCGATGAGCGAACCGGGCACGGGCTCCGACCTCGCGGGCGTCACGACACGAGCGGTCCGCGACGGCGACCACTACACGCTCAACGGCGCCAAGACCTTCATCACCGGCGGCCACCACGCCGACCTGGTGATCGTCGTGGCCCGTACCGCCGCCGACCCGGACAACCGGCGCGCCGGACTGTCCCTGCTCGTGGTGGAGAAGGGCATGCCCGGCTTCACCGTCGGCCGCAAGCTGGAGAAGATCGGTCTCGCCGTCCAGGACACCGTGGAGCTGTCCTTCGAGGACGTCCGTGTCCCCGTCGCCAACCTCCTCGGCGAGGAGGGTGCCGCCTTCGGCCTCCTGGGCCGCAACCTCGCCCAGGAGCGGCTGGCCATCGCGGTCGGAGCCGTCGCCCAGACCCGTGCCGCGATCGACCTGACCCTCGCCTACGTCCGCGACCGCACCGTGTTCGGCAAGCCGGTCGCCCACTTCCAGAACACGAAGTTCGAACTCGCCGCCATGGCGACGGAATCGGAGGCCGCCCAGACGCTGCTGGACGCGGCGATCACGGCGCTTGTCGCCGGCGAACTGAGCCCGGCCGACGCGGCCAAGACCAAGCTGTTCTGCACCGAGACGCAGGGCCGTGTGATCGACCGCTGTCTGCAGTTGCACGGCGGCTACGGCTACATCCTCGAGTCCCCGATCGCCCGGCTCTACGCAGACGCGCGCGTGACCCGCATCTACGGCGGGACCAGCGAGGTCCTGAAGACCATCATCAGCAAGTCTCTAGGCCTGTAGGGAGTTTGATGTGAACATCGACGGTTCGGCGGCACTGGTCACCGGAGGCGCCTCCGGCCTGGGGCTGGCCACCGCGCGCCGCGTCATCGACCGCGGCGGCCGGGTCGTCCTGGCCGACATCTCAGAGGAACAGGGTGTCAAGGCGGTCGCCGACCTCGGCGACGCCGCCCGCTTCGTGCGCGCCGACGTCACCGACGAGGACTCGGTCACCGCGGCCCTCGACGCCGCCGAGCGGCTCGGTCCGCTGCGTTTCGTCGTGCACTGCGCAGGCCGCGGCGGCGACCGCACCCGGATCATCGACCGCGACCGCACCCCCGGCGAGCTCGCGACCTTCGCCGAGGTCGTACGGGTCAACCTGGTCGGCACCTACAACGTGCTGCGCCTGGCCGCCGCCCGCCTCTCCGGCAACGACGTCGTCGACGGCGACCGCGGAGCCGTCGTCCTGACCGCCTCCGTCGCCGCCTTCGACGGCCAGATCGGCCAGACCTCCTACACCGCCGCCAAGGCGGGCGTACACGGCATGACCCTCGTCGCCGCGCGTGACCTGGCCAGCTGGCAGATCCGGGTGAACACCATCGCCCCCGGCATCATGGACACCCCCATGCTCGGCCGGCTGCGCGAGGACATCCGCGACGGTCTCGCCGCTTCCGTGCCCCACCCCAAGCGCCTCGGCGACCCCGACGACTTCGCCCGCCTCGCCGTCGAGATGCTGGAGAACCCCTACCTCAACGGCCAGACGATCCGTCTCGACGGCGCCATCCGCATGGCCCCGCGATGACGGCGACCGTGCACGGACGGGTCGAGACCGACGAGGACTTCCGTGCCCGCCTGCGTGCCTTCCTGACGGAGCAGCACCCGGGCCGCCGCCCAAAGGATCCCGCGGAGCGCCTCGCGTGGCACAAGAAATGGCTGGCCTCGTTGTACGACGCCGGATACGCGGGCCCGAGCTGGCCGCGCGAGTACGGCGGTATGAATCTGCCCTTCGCCCGCCAGGTCGTCTACCAGGAGGAGTACGCGCGAGCCCGGGTCCCCGGACCACTGGGCACCGGTCTGGGCATCGCCGCCCCCACCCTCATCAAGTACGGGACAAAGGAGCAGAAGGAACGCTTCCTGCGCCCCATGCTCCGCGGCGACACGGTCTGGGCGCAGGGCTATTCCGAACCGGAGGCGGGATCCGACCTCCCGGCGCTGCGTACGACGGCACGCCGCGACGGCGCGGAATACGTCGTCAACGGCCAGAAGGTGTGGAACAGTTCGGCCGACATCGCCGACATCCTCTTCACCCTCGTCCGTACCGGACCCTCCGACTCCCGGCAGGACGGCATCAGTTACCTCCTGATCGACGCCCACGCCCCGGGCGTGACCGTACGCCCGTTGCGCGACCTGACGGGGGACGCGCACTTCTGCGAGATCTTCTTCGACGACGTGCGGGTCCCGGTCGCCGACAGGATCGGCGAGGAGAACGGCGGATGGCCGCTGGTCCGCACGAGCCTCGGCCACGAACGCGCCGCCGGAGCGATGAACCAGGCGGCGCGGTACCGGCGGGTCCTGGACGAACTGATCGAGCTGGCGCACGAACGCGGAGCCACCGCCGATCCCCTGGTGCGCGACCGTCTGGCCGACTTCGAGATCCGCGTGACCATCATGCGGCTCACCGGGATGCGGACCATCGCCGACATCATGGCGAAGGGCGAGCCGGGTCCCGCCTCGTCCACATCACGGCTGTTCATCGTGACCTTCGAGCAGGAACTGCACGAGTTCGTCCTGGAACTGCTGGGCCCGTACGGCATCCTGGGCCGCCGCGACCCGCACGCCGTCCAGCGGGGACGCTGGGTGTGGGGCTTCCTGCGCACCCGGGCCTCGACGATCGGAGCGGGCACCGCCGAGATCCAGCGCAACACCATCGCCGAACAGGTACTGGGCCTGCCCCGGGATCCGGCGATGCCGACCACCGGGAGGGCACGATGAGAGCGGCGCGCTGCACGGCGTACGGGCCCCCGGAGGGGCTGGAGGTCGTCGAACTGGACGACCCGGAACCCGGCCCCGGCGAGGTCCTGGTCCGTGTGCACGCCGCCGCGGTCAACTTCCCGGACGTCCTGCTCGTCTCGAACCGTTACCAGGTCCCCGCACCGCTGCCTTTCACCCCGGGCAGCGAGTTCGCCGGTGTCGTGGCAGCGCTGGGCCCCGGCGTGACCGGGCCCCCTGTCGGCACCCCGGTGGCCGGGGCGGTGCTCACGGGCGCCTTCGCCGAGCAGGTGGTGGTGCCGGTGGCCGGTCTGCGCGCGGTCCCCGACGGACTCGACATGGTCCACGCCGCAGCCTTCCACGTGACGTACGCGACCGCCTACCACTCCCTCGTCACCGTCGGGCAGGGCACGGCGGGGGAGTGGGTGGCGGTGCTCGGGGCGGCGGGCGGGGTCGGCAGTGCGGCCGTCGACATCGCGACCCGGCTCGGGATGCGCGTCGTCGCGGCGGCGTCGAGCCAGGAGCGGCTCGCGGTCGCTCGCAAGCTCGGCGCGGAGGCCGGGGTCGACTACGTCCGCGAGAACCTGAAGACACGTGTCCGCGAGCTGACCGGCGGCGAGGGCGCCCATCTGGTCGTCGACCCCGTGGGCGGCGACCACGCGGAGGAGGCCCTGCGCGCGCTGCGGCGGGGCGGCCGGTTCGTGACGGTGGGGTACGCCGACGGGAAGATCCCCCGGATCCCGCTGAACCTGGTGCTGCTCAAGGACGCGGTGGTGCGGGGCTTCGAGATCCGCATGCTGCGCCAGTACGCCCCGGACGCGGTGGCGGCCGGCGACCGGGCGCTCGCCCGGATGGTCCGGGAGGGAATGCGCCCGCTCGTCTCCCGTGTCCACCCCCTCGCCGAGGTGGCCTCCGCCCTGACGGACGTGGCGGAACGGCGTACCACCGGCAAGGTGATCATCGACATGATCACCAACGAGTAAAGAGTATTCCGAATTTCGGTCCCCGGTCTGGCGGTGACCGATCGTCCACCAAGCGTGCGCGACGTTGATGATCGCTACCGGTGAGTGGGACCGGTTCAGTGCACGCAATCCATCCGGTGTTAGAGAGTCTGTGAGACCGAGGGAGCGCAAGGATGCCGTTGCAGCCGTGGATGAAGTTGCTGTCGACCGATGACCATCTGATCGAGCCGCCGCGTCTGTGGTCGGACCGGTTGCCGGCGGGGTTGCGGGAGGCGGGGCCGCGTATCGTGGAGCAGCCGAGGGGGGAGGGGCAGGCGCCTGCCGAGGTGTGGGTGTATGAGGACCGGGTGTATCCGTATATCGGGCTGAACGCGGTGGCGGGCAAGGAGCCTGAGGAGTTCGGTCTGGAGCCGACCCGGTATGACGAGATGATCCCGGGGTGTTATGACCCGGTGGCGCGGATCCGTGACATGGATCTGGACGGGGTGTGGGGGGCTTTGTGTTTCCCGTCGTTCCCGGGGTTTTCGGGGCATGTCTTCCTGGACGGCAAGGATCGTGAGCTGGCCCTGCTGTGTGTGCGGGCATGGAACGACTATGTGCTGGACGAGTGGTGTGCCAGTGCGCCGGGGCGGCTTGTTCCGTTGGTCATCATGCCGATGTGGGATGTCGATGCGTGTGTGGCGGAGATCCACCGGACGGCGGCGAAGGGGGCGAAGGCGATCTCGTTCCCGGAGAATCCGGCGCCGCGGGGTCTGCCGTCGTTCCACACCGATTACTGGGATCCGATGTTCTCGGCGGCGGAGGAGACGGACATGCCGTTGTGTCTGCACTTCGGTACGTCGGGGAAGCCGCCGAAAACGGCTCCGGAGGCTCCGTTCGCGGTGACGATCGCGCTGTTCGGGTGCAATGCCATGTTCGCGACGGCGGACTTGTTGTTCTCGCCGGTGCTGCACCGGCATCCGAGGCTGAAGATCGGTCTGTCCGAGGGCGGGATCGGCTGGATTCCGTATCTGCTGGAGCGTGCTGACGGTACCTGGGAGCGGCATCGTTTCTATCAGAACGTGAATCAGAGCGTGCGGCCGTCGGAGCTGTTCCACAGGCATTTCCATGGCTGTTTCATCGATGACCGGTTCGGTGTGGAGGTCCGTCATCACGTAGGCGTCGACAAGATCACGTGGGAGTGTGACTATCCGCATTCCGACTCGTACTGGCCCAAGAGCCGTGCTTATGCGGCGGAGGTGCTGGCGGATGTGCCGGATGACGAGGTGCACCGGATCGTGGAGCTGAACGCCCGCCGTCTGTACAACCTTCCCGCATGAGCCGGCGTCCGGAGTCGGAGCGGTCCGACTGGACCGATCTCGACCTGCTGACCCGTGACGAGGCGCGCGGGCGGCTGCTCGCCGAGATCGCCGAGACGGAGGTACGGCTTGCCGGACTCGGCACGGCCGACGAGGCCGAGCGCGAACTCCTCCTTTCCCGGCTGCGTGCCCTGCGCGAGGCCGCTGAGGATCTGACCGACCACTCGGAAGGGAGCTGAGGTGGCCATGGGGCGTGTGGAGGGCAAGGTTGCGCTCATCACGGGAGCGGCCCGAGGCCAGGGCCGCTCGCATGCGGTGAGACTGGCCGAGGAGGGTGCGGACGTCGTCGTCACCGATGTCTGCCACGACATCAGCGACGAGTTGCCGTACCCGCTGGCGACGAAGGACCAGTTGGCGGAGACC
This sequence comes from Streptomyces sp. NPDC002588, assembly GCF_040295925.1. Taxonomy (NCBI): domain Bacteria; kingdom Bacillati; phylum Actinomycetota; class Actinomycetes; order Kitasatosporales; family Streptomycetaceae; genus Streptomyces; species Streptomyces sp. NPDC002588. Next base: position 1,762 of record NZ_JBEOWF010000075.1, on the reverse strand, counting down.
GCCGAGTTGGTGCGGGCGACGGGGCGGAGGTGCGTCGCCGTGCAGGCCGACGTCCGGTCGGTGGCCGAGATGCGGGCCGCCGTCGACGCCGCGCGGGCGGAGTTCGGGCGGCTCGACACCGTGGTCGCCAATGCGGGAGTCATGAGTTCGGGTAGCGCCTGGGAACTGTCCGAGGAGGTCTGGGACGTCGTCGTCGACGTGAATCTCAAGGGCGCCTGGAACACGGCGCGGGCCGCGATCCCGTGGATGATCGAGGCGGGGGAGGGCGGCTCGATCGTGATCACCAGCTCGGCTGCCGGTATCCGCGGGCATGTGCCGTACGCCCATTATGTGGCCGCCAAGCACGGAGTGGTCGGCCTGATGAAGGCGCTGTCCAACGAACTCGCCCCGCACCGCATCCGGGTGAACACCGTCCATCCCACGGGCGTCAGCGACACGGGCATCACCGTCGGCGTGCCTGTGGAGGAACTCGCCGCGCGCGAACCGCTGTTCGCTCTCGCCGCGATGAACCCCCTCGCGCCGTACGTCGAACCACGCGACGTGTCCAACGCGGTCCTGTTCCTCGCTTCCGACGAGGCGAGGTACGTCACGGGCCTCCAGTTCACCGTCGACGCCGGATCGACCAACAAGCCGTAGGCGGGGAGGGCACAGTGAGGATGCCGACGGTCGGGTTTCTCGGCGCCGGGCAGATCGGCGAACCGATGGTCGAGCGGCTGCTCGCGGCCGGTCACCGGGTGCGTCTGTACGTACGGCGGGCGGAGGTCCGCGAGCGGCTCCCGACCGCGCAGATCGTGGCGGAGCCGGCCGACGTGGCCGCGTCCGACGTCGTCGTCAGCTGCCTCCACGACGACGCGCAGATGCTCGACGTGCTGCCGGGGGTCGTCGCGGCCATGGGCGCCCGTACGGTGCTCGTCTCGCACACGACCGGACGTCCGGACACGCTCGACCGCCTGTCCGCGTACGCACCCGAGGGGCACGCCGCGATCGTGGACGCCGCCTTCAGCGGAACGGCCGACGCGGTACGGGCCGGGCGGCTGACGGTCTACCTGGGAGGCGACCCCGAGCACGTCGCCACGGCCCGCCAAGTCGTCGCCGCCTACGCCGACACCGTGCTCACCACCGGCCGGCGCGGCTCCGCCCTGCGTGTGAAGCTCCTCAACAACCTGCTGTTCGCCGCGATCGCCCAACTCACGCTCGGCGGAGTGGAAGCGGGAAAGGCACTGGGTATCGAGGAGAGCGCCCTGTTGGAGGCCCTGGCCGTCAGCAGCGGAGGGTCGACCGCCGGCCGGTACATCACCGCCCGGGGCGGGGCCGAGCCCTTCGTCGCGTCGGTCACGCCCTATCTGCGCAAGGACCTGGAGGCCTGCGAGGAGGTCGCGGCCCGAGCCGGTCTCGACCTGTCGACGCTGCTGGCCGCGGCCCGTGGTGGGCCGATACGGCTCGGTCGCCCATCCCCTTCCGAAACGGAGCTGTTGCATGAAGATCACCATTGACACGTCGCTGTGCTCCGGTCATGCGCGGTGTGCTGCCGCCGCGCCGGAACTCTTCCGCCTGGACGACGACGGTTACGCGCTGCCGTTCGAGGGAGAGGTTCCCGGGGATTTGGAGGATGCGGCCCGGGAGGGGGAGCGGGCCTGTCCGGAGCGGGCGATCACTGTGGAGTGAGTCGGTGTTGGTATGGCTGTGCCCCACGGTCCGGGGGGTCCGTGGGGCTGGGTGGTGTCTGTCCGTTCAGCCGGCGGGCTGGGGTGGCGGTGTGAAG
>NZ_JBEOWF010000074.1:0-32086 GCF_040295925.1 Streptomyces sp. NPDC002588 | reverse complement strand
GGGCCCCCACCGCCGCACCGGGCACAAGCCCAAGTACGTCCAGTACGAGGGCTTGCACCCGGCACGCCGAGAGCACGCGCCGGACGCCGCTCCTTTACGGGCAAACGTTGCCTGCCGCGGCACTAGGACGGGTTCTCGGCGCGCCTCACCGGGAACGCCACGTCGCACACCGGGTCCTCAGGGCCCGCCGCGTCCCAGTCGGCGAAGTAGGTCTCGCGGCAGGGGCCGTCGTACTCCCAGCCCTCCCGCTTCATCCACGCCTCCACCGCCTCGAAGGCGGCGATGATCTGCGGATGCGCGACCTGGGCCTTGGTGATGCGGGTGCGGGCCAGCCGTCGGGCGGGTTCGATCCGCGCCCGGATCTGCCGTCCCTGCCCCTGCGCCGCGGCCCAGGCCCGCGCGGCGGCCGCGTCGGCGACGGGCACGCAGGCCTCGGCGGGGCCGTCGCTCTCCATGGAGACCTCGGCGGAGTACACGACGAACGGCGCGCCGGTGGTGCCCCCGCACCTGCCGGCCGCCTCCTCCAGGCGGCCCAGCGAGGCGGGGATCCACACGGGCAGCTCGTCCGCCAGGACGTGCCGGGTCTCGGTGACGACCACCTGCTCGGGCACGTCGACCGTCTCGACCTTGAACTTCTCGTACATCTCGGAGCTCCTCCCGGTGAGGCGTCCACGGAGGTACCCGGCGAGCGTGCGCTGGGCGGCGAACCGGGTCTCGACCCCGGTCCAGTACGCGGCGAGCAGCTCTCCCGCCCGGTCCGTGCCGGCCGCGTCGACCACCTCGGCGATCCGCGCGAGCGGCATGTCGAGCTGCCGCAGCAGCGCCACCAGCCGGGCGCGGTCCACCTGGCCGGCCCGGTAGTAGCGGTAGCCGCTGGCGTCGTCGACGTGCGCCGGGGCCAGCAGGCCCAGCCGGTCGTAGAGCCGCAGTGCCTTGGCCGACAGGCGGGCCCGGGCCGCGAACGCGCCGATGGTGAGCAGTTCGTCGTCGTCCCGTGCGTTCACCTGGTCATCCTCCGTCACCGGGCGGTCGGTCCCGCCCGGCGACATGGAGACTCAGCCCTGCCCCAGGGGCAAGGTCAAGCGGTGAGCCCGGCCTCGATCGCGGCGACGACCTCCGCGGCCTCCGGCTCGGTCTGCGGGGAGAACCGGGCGACGACCTGACCGTCCCGGCCGATCAGGAACTTCTCGAAGTTCCAGCGGATGTCACCGCTGTGCCCCTCGCCGTCCGCGAAGCCGACGAGCCGCTCGTACAGGCCGTGCCGGCCGTCCCCGTTCACCTCGACCTTCTCGGTCAGCGGGAAGGTCACGCCGTACGTCGCCGAGCAGAACTCCGCGATCTCCTCGGCGGTGCCGGGCTCCTGCCCGAGGAACTGGTTGCAGGGCACCCCGAGCACGGTGAAGCCCTGGGCGGCGTACCGCTCCTGGAGCCGCTCCAGACCCGTGTACTGCGGGGTCAGACCGCACTTGGAAGCCACGTTCACGATCAGGACGACATCGCCCGCGTAACGGGAAAGCTCCGCGGAACCGCCTTTGAGGGCACCGATCTCGACGTCGAGGGGGGAAGAGGACACGGCATCAGTAGTCATGCCCGGATGCTAGCCCCGCCGGGTGAACCCGGTCTCCGCCGGGGGAATCCGCTCCTGCCGCGTGGATCTGGTTCCTGCCGGACGAATCCGGCCTCCGCCGGGTGGGTTCGGTTCCGGGCGGGGCGTCGGTTCCGGGCGGGGGGCGTAGGTTCCGGGTGGGGTCCCGGACCCCATCAGCACCTCGCCCGCCCCCGTCCTCGCGTACAGCACCGAACGGCCCGTCCGGCGGCGCTCCACCAGTCCCGCGTCCAGCAGGACCTTCAGATGGCGGCCCACCGAGCCGAGCCCCTGCCCGGTCAGGGCGACCAGCTGGGTCGTGCTCAGCGGCCCCTGCCCGAGCAGCACCAGGACGGTCGCCCGGGGCCGGCCCAGCAGCGCGCCGAGACCCGCCGGCACGGCCCGCGCCCGTTCGTCCCCGGCCAGCACGCCCGCGCACGGGTACACGACGGCGTACCGCTCCCGCCCCTCCCACGACACCCACCCGGCCTCCGGCGTGACCGGCACGAAGACCAGCTCGGCGCCGGAGACCTCGCGGGGCGGGTATTCGTGCGCGTTCACCTGGAAGCGGTTGTCCCCGAGCCACCGGGTCCCCGGCCGCAGCGAGTCCAGCACCACGGCCCATCCGCCCCGGCTCATCCGCGCCGTGCGCGCGGCCACGTCGGCCTCCAGGACGTGCCGCCGACGCTCCCAGGTCGGCCGTACGGTCGCCTCCCACACGTACTCCAGCAGCGCGGCCGCCCGTTCGGGCAGGTCGTCGCGGTCCAGCGCGGCGGGCAGCGGACCGGCGAGGGACACCCGCAGATGCGCGCGGGCGTCCGCCGGGCGCGCCGCCCGCACCCGGGCCACGCCCTGCCCGAAGGTCTCGCCGTCCCGCGGCGTCGGCGTCAGGAAGTCGGCGATCCAGCTCCTCCCGAGCCCCGCCCGCACCAGCAGCGCCGTCACCGGATCGGCCGCGAGCCGGGCGCGGTATCCCGGCAGATGGTCCCGCAGCCACTCCCGCTCACCGGGGTGCGCACCCACCCCCCACTGCAGCAGCTTCACACAGGCGAAGGTCTCGGCGAGCGGCGACAGCACGAACCGGCTGCGGGCCAGGGTGTCCGCGTTGACCTGCCACCAGCCCATCACGACCCCCGTCCGCGCACGACGTTTCGCACACCCGCGAAACAATAACCACCCCTCCCGGGCCCGCCCGAGACTCCGCGCATGCCCAGTAACCGCTACCGACAGCTCTTCCGCACCCCCGAGTTCACGCCTCTCTTCCTCTCCTCCGCCGCCCACACCGCCGCCCAGACGGTGGGCGGACTCGCCCTCGGCACCCTCGTCTACGAGGCCACCGACTCCCCGCTGCTGTCCGCGGTGAGCATGTTCGGCCCCTCGCTCGCCCAGGTGGTGGGTGCGACGCTGCTGCTCTCGGGCTCCGACCGGCTGCCCCCGAGAGCGGCCCTCGCCGGCATCTCCCTCGCCTTCGCGGTCACCACGGCGGTGCTGGCCGTGCCCGGTCTGCCGGTCCCCGGCGTCTTCGCCGTGGTTCTCCTGCAGGGGCTGATCGCCTCGCTCGGCAGCGGTGTCCGCTGGGGTCTGCTGAACGAGATCCTCACCAAGGACGGCTATCTGCCGGGGCGTTCGCTGTTCAACATCATGCACGGGCTGATGCAGACCGCGGGCTACGCGACCGGCGGCGCCCTGGTGGCCGCCCTCTCCCCGCGCCGCACCCTCCTCCTCGCCGTCCTGCTGTACGCGGTCGCCGCCGTGTCGGGCCGCCTGGGTCTGTCCGCCCGCCCGCCGCGCGCCACCGGCCGCCTCTCGGCCGCGGTGACCTGGCGCACCAACGCCGTCCTGTGGTCCTCGCGCCCCCGCCGCCTCACCTACCTGGGCCTGTGGCTCCCCAACGGCCTCGTCGTCGGCTGCGAGGCCCTGTTCGTGCCGTACGCCCCCGGCGCGGCGGGCACGCTGTTCGCCTGCGCGGCGCTGGGGATGCTGGTGGGAGACGTGACCGTCGGCCGGCTGCTCCCGCCCGCCGTGCGGGCCCGCACGGCGACCCCCCTGCTGCTCCTCCTCGCCGCCCCCTACGCCTTCTTCGCCCTGCACCCCGCCGTTCCGCTCGCCGCCGCCTGCGCGACCCTCGCCTCCGTCGGCTTCGGCGCGAGTCTGGTCCAGCAGGAGCGCCTGATGTCCCTCACCCCTCCCGAACTCGGCGGCCACGCGCTGGGGTTGCACTCCTCCGGAATGCTCACCCTGCAGGGCGTGAGCGCGTCGCTGGCGGGCGGCGTGGCCCAACTCACCTCCGCCGCCACCGCGATGACGGCGATGGCACTGACCTCGCTCGCGGTCACGGTGACTCTGGCGGCGGCGGACCGGAGCGGCCGCCGGGCGGGATCCCCGGCGGCCGCTCCCGCACCGGTCAGGAAGGCCTGACCGCCGGCACCGGGGTGACGGCCATCGTGTCGCCGCACCCCGCCCTGCGTGGCTAACCGTGACGGAGGGGTGACGGCATGTGGCACACGTGCAGATGGCCGTCGAGCGGATACGCGGGGGGCATGGCGGGCAGCACGGCCGCGAAGGCGTACCCGGTCTTCTCCGCCACGCGGCACGAGGCGAGGTTGTCGACCTGGTGGATCAGCTCCAGCCGGGTCAGCCCGGCGTCCGCGAAGGTGTCGTGTGCCCAGTCGGTGAGGGTCAGGAGGGCGCGCGGAGCGACTCCCCGGCCACGTGCGTGTGCGGCGGTCCAATAGCCCACCTCGGCGGCCGGGTTGCCGGACGAGACCTCCTTGAGGACGAGATGGCCGGCCAACCGCCCTTCACCGGTTCCCGGTCGCTCCTCCAGCACCGCGAAACCGAACCTCGTCCCGGCGGCCCAGCCCTGCTCCTGCGACTCCACCCAGCGCTCCCCGTCGGCCTCGTCGTCCACGGGCGAGCTGATCCACCGGCGCAGCACGGGATCCCGGTGCGCCTCGATCAGCGCGGGGACGTCCGTCGGCCGCCAGGGCCGCAGGACCAGGGCGGGCGCGGTCGGTGTCGCCGCCGCCCGGAGGGTGACCGGGGGAACGGACGGGGTGGGTGGGGTGGGCACCGGGTGATCGTACGCGGCGGAGCCGGGTCGTTCGGGCGGGTCCCGGGTCAGCCGAGGAGCCTGCGCTTCTGCTCCTCGAACTCGGCCTCGGTGAGCACGCCCTGTGCCTTGAGGTCGCCGAGCTGCTTGAGCTCGTCGAGCTTGCCGCTCATGTGGTCGTCCGGCGCCGGCGTCGCGGCCGCCGGCTGCGGCGCCGCCTGGGGCTGCGGCTCCTGAGGGCCCTGCTGCGCGGCCCAGCGGCCCTGCTGGCGGCGCGACACGCGGTTGGAGACCGCGGTCGCCGTTCCCGCGACCACCGCGGTGCGGGCGACTCCGCGAAGAAGTCCTGGCATGGCGATCCCCTCTCACCCGGAGTGTTGCTTCCATTTGATCCTGATCTGCCGGTCGCCGCGAGTCGTGGCAGGGTGGAATCCAGATGTATCGCAGCCGAAGGAGGCCGGAATGGCCACGCACGGTACAGGAATGTCGAGCACGACCACCCGCTCGGGAACCGCGATGTCCGGATGGACATTGTTCGCCGCGATCATGATGATATTCAGCGGTGTCATGGCGATATTCGAAGGGATAGCCGCCATCGCCGAGGACGACGTGTTCGTCACCACCCGGAATTTCACTTTCCAGTGGAGCCTGACCAGTTGGGGCTGGCTGCACCTGGCGCTGGGCATCGTCGTCACACTTGCGGGCCTGGCGCTGTTCCGGGAAGCCATGTGGGCCCGTTTCGTCGGTATCGCCTTGGCGGGGCTGTCCATGATCGCCAACTTCGCCTGGCTGCCCTGGTACCCGTTCTGGGCCGTCATGCTGATCGTCATCGACGGCTTCGTCATCTGGGCCCTGTGCGTCGGCCCGAGCCGGGAGGCCCGGGCCTGACCCGCCCCCGCACCTGCGCCTGAGGTCCCTTCAGGGGTCTCAGGGAGCGGACTCGGCGGCGTCGAGCGAGGCCAGGACGGCCTGCATGTCCAGGCGTCCGGAGGCGACCAGTTCGGCGCCGCCGCGGCGCAGAGCGGCGGCGAAGGGCGCGGCCCACAGGTTCTCGTAGACCAGCAGGCCGGCCGAGTTGCCGGGCTCGACGGCCGCGGCGGCCTCCTCGAGGTCGTCCTGGCCCAGCAGACCGGAATGCGCGCCCTCGAAAACGGTGAAGTCGAGTTCGCCGTCGCCGGTGAGGTCGGCGATTTCCAGCGCGGTCACCGAACCGTCCTCTTCCTTTCTGATGAACATCAGGTCCAGGATCCGGATGATTCCCCGGTCCACCAGATCGACGAGCAGGGGGAAACCCTCGCCCGTCATATGGTTTCCGGGAAACTCCACGATCAAGTAGTCGATGGGGCCTGTTCCTTCGAATTTCTCGTTCATGAAGCCATTGCAGCATCCGGTGCCGGGCGCTGCACCCGCTGTGGCTGCCGGAGTGCCGACCGGCCGGCGCGGCGGCACGCTGGCAGCATGCAGCCAGGCAGCGAGCGCCGGCCGGGCGGGGAGCGGCGGCCACGAGGGGAGCGGCGGCGGGCGCGAAGGGCCTCGCTCCGGTCCCGGGCGCTCGGGCTGCGGACCCGCGCCGAGGCCCGGTTCCCCCTGATCACGCATCTCATGTCGCACCTGATCTCGGTGAACGTGCTGGACTCCGCGACCCGGCTGGCCGCCCAGACGTTCCTGACGGCGGTACCGCTGGTCTTCGTCGTGGCCTCCGTCGCCCCGCAGGCCCTGCGCGACCAGATGGCCACCTCCCTGCACAACACCTTCGGGCTGACCGGCGGCGCGGACGAACAGTTGAAGAAGGCCCTGCAGAGCGGCCAGAACAGCGACGCCTCCGAAGAACTGCGCCAGACCACGGGGATCGTCAGCGGCCTGCTGGTGCTGATCTCGGCCACCGCGTGCAGCCGCGCCATGCAGCGGCTCTGCGAGCGCGCCTGGAGTCTGCCGCGGGCGAGCGCGCGGCTGGCGGCGTGGCGCTGGATCGCCTGGCTCGCGGCCTGGCTGGTCATGATCGGACTCCAGGGCGTCCTGCGCGGCGGTTTCGGCCTCGGCCTGTGGCTGGGGCTGCCGCTGTTGCTGGTGGTGGACATCGGCATGTGGTGGTGGACCCAGCGGCTGCTGCTGGCCTCGCGCGTGCCGTGGCCGTCGCTGCTGCCGGGCGCGCTGCTGACGGGTGCGGCCCTGAGCGTCCTCACCACCACCGCGACGCTGTACGTGCCCAGGGCCCTCAACCACAGCCTCGCCAAGTACGGATCGCTGGGCGCGGTCTTCACCCTGCTGTCGTGGCTCATCACCCTGTGCGTGGTCATCACCCTGTGCGTCACCGCCGGCGCGGTCGTCGCCCGCGAACCCTGGGCGGTGCGGCACCTGGGCGGACCCGAGTCGCCGCGACCACCCTCCGGGCATACGTTGGAAGACGGCTGACCACCCACCGGAGACGGCCGACCGGCCCACCGGAAGACGGCCCACCCGCCCGCCGGAAGACGGCCGACCACCACCGTGGATCACCTTGGCTCACCTTGGATCACCGTGGAGCGTCCGCATGAGCGAGAACAATCCCACCGGCCAGGACATCCGTCACCGCACCCCGAGGGAGCGCGCCGAACGCGGCAAGGCCGCCCGGGCCCACGTACCGCGGTCCGCGCACGCCGAGTTCACACCGCCGCCGAAACGCACCGATCCGGTGGACGTCATCGAGACGCAGTCGGCGAAGCGGGTGCGGGAACTCGTGCCGATCCGCTACGGCCGGATGAGCGAGTCGCCGTTCCGCTTCTACCGCGGAGCGGCCGCCATCATGGCCGCCGACCTCGCCGAGACCCCCCGTACCGGGATCAGGGTGCAGTGCTGCGGTGACGCGCACATGCTGAACTTCCGGTTGCTGGCGTCGCCGGAACGCCGGCTGATGTTCGACATCAACGACTTCGACGAGACGCTGCCCGGCCCCTGGGAGTGGGACGTCAAGCGGCTGTCGGCCAGCCTGGTCATCGCGGGCCGGGCGAACGGCTTCAGCGCCAAGGAACGCGCGTCGGTGGTGCGGGCGACCGTCGGGTCGTACCGCGAACGGATGCGGGCCTTCGCCGGGATGGGCAATCTCGACGTCTGGTACACCCGCTTCGAGGCGGACGAACTGCGGAGCGAGTTCGCCCCCGGCGCCGGCGCCAAGGACCGCGAGCGTCTGGAGGGCGCCCTCGAGCGGGCCCGCGGGCACGACACCCTCCAGGTCTTCGGCAAGCTCACCCACGTCGTCGGCGGGCGGCGCCAGATCGCCAACGACCCGCCGCTGCTGGTACGGCTGCACGACCTGCTGCCGCAGGCCGAGGGCGGCGCGCTGGAGAAGGAGATCAGCCGGCTCGTCGAGCGCTACGGCCAGTCCCTGGAGACGGACCGCCGCTTCCTCCTGGAGAGCTACCGCGTCGCCGACATCGCCCGCAAGGTCGTCGGGGTGGGCAGTGTGGGCACCCGCTGCTGGATCGTGCTGCTGCTCGGCAGGGACGACCAGGACCCGCTGTTCCTCCAGGCGAAGGAGGCCGACGATTCGGTGCTCGCGCCGTACGCCGGGTCCGCCGGTTTCCGCACCCAGGGCGAGCGGGTGGTCGCCGGCCAGCGGCTCATGCAGGCGACCAGCGACATCTTCCTCGGCTGGGAGCGCGCCACGGGCATCGACGGCCGCCGTCGCGACTTCTACGTCCGCCAGTTGCGGGACTGGAAGGGCATCGCGGTGGCGGAGAACATGTCGCCGAAGCGGATGGCCGTGTTCGGGCAGGTCTGCGGCGCCACCCTGGCCCGCGCCCACGCCCGCTCCGGCGACCGCATCGCGATCGCCTCCTACCTGGGCCGCGGCGACGCCTTCGACCGCGCCCTGGCGAGCTTCGCCGAGCTGTACGCCGACCAGAACGAGAAGGACCATCAGGTCCTCCTCGACGCGATCGAATCGGGGCGCGTCCTCGCCGAGTCGGCCTGAACACCACCGGGGGACCGGCCCCGGCCCAGGTCCTCGGGCCGGTCCGGGCATGATCACAACCGGCTGGCGGTCCCGCATCCGGCCTCGCCGACCTTCCGCACACGGTCGTCCAGCGACGTGCTCCGGTCGTACGGGTCGAGCGTGGGGCCGTCTCCCGAGCCGGAGGTCGCGCGCTCGGCGCCGAACTCGGGGGTGAGATAGCCGGTGAAGGTGCCGCAGCCGCCGTTGGTGGTGTCCACCTTGTAGGAGAGCAGGGAGAACGTCCCCGGGTCGGTCACCACGGTCGCCGGGTTGTCCCAGCTCACCACGACCTCGCGGCGCACGATGGTGCGCGTGACCTCGTCGCTTCCCGGCGCGGCGCGTACGACGGGATAGACGTAGGTGACATCGGTGGTCACCTCGAGCGCATGCCGCTCACCCTCCCGGTACGTGATCCGCCCGCGGGTCTTGACGACGTCCCCGACGAGCCGCACCTTCGCCTTCTTGAACCGGCTGAACAGCAGCAGCGGATCGTACTCCCGGCTGGGTATGCGGAACGCGGTCGCCAAGTAGTCCTGGACGTCCTGCTGATGCGGATTGATCAACGCGATGGCCTTGCTCGGCTGTTCCCCGCGCAGCACACCGGCGTCCAGACTGGACGCGGCGAGGAAGTCACGGGTCCGGTCGAGCGCCTGAGCGACCTGCTTCTTGCTCATCCAGCCGGTCGCCCGTGCCGCCGGCACACTGATCCCGGCCGTCCCGTCGCTCCACTGCGCCGCCGGAGAACCCTTGAACGGCTGCTCCAGCGTGGGCAGTTCGGCCGTCTCCGTCGGCGGCGGCTGCTCCGGGCGCTGCGACTCCGCGGCGAGCGGCGTGTTGTCGCCCCCTCCGCCTCCGACTCCGAACCAGCCGGCCACCCGTCCTGGAACCAGTGCCACGACCAGCAGGGCGACGGCGGCCAGCAGACCGACCACGTACCAGCCTTTGCCCTTCTGCCGCCGGGCCGGCCGGTGCACCCGCCATCCCTCCGGCGGGCCGGTCTCCTCCCGCAGGCGCCGCGCCACCATCCGGGCGCGCGCCGACGGCTCCTCGGGCGCGCCCTGACTCCCGGCCTCGGCCTCCCGCAGGAAGCGCTCCCACTCCTCGTCCGGTATGGATCCCCCACCCTTGCCCACGATGCGCTCCCGCCCCCTTCACGCCCCGGTCCCCCCTGGGCCGGCCGTTTGTCCGTGCATCATCACACAGCCCCTCCGCACCCGCAGGTGAGAGGAACCGCCCCTGTCGACCGGGGTGAGGAGGGGGCGTGCTCCTGCTGCCCGCCGGGGATTACGGGACGGTCCTTAGACTGGATGGTGGCATCGCGTGCCGGTCACCGGCTGGGTGAGGCATGGAGGTGTCGGGAGATGCCTTCGGAGGCATTCCTTGTCAGTCGAGTTGAACCACACGATCGTCCACGCCCGGGACAACCGGGAGTCCGCAGAGTTCTTCGCGGACCTGTTGGGTCTCGAGATCACCGCCGAGTGGGGCCCGTTCATCGCCGTCGGCCTGAGCAACGGCGTCACGCTGGACTTCGCCACGATCCCCGCGGACAGGATCACCCCCCAGCACTACGCCTTCCTGGTCTCCGAGGAGGAGTTCGACGCGGCGTACGCGGAGATCGGGCGGCGTGGCGTCGAGCACTACGCCGACCCGCACCGGAAGCAGCCAGGCACCGTCAACCACAACGACGGCGGCCGAGGCGTGTACTTCATGGACCCGGCCGGGCACGCCATGGAACTCATCACCGTGCCGTACGGCGGCTGGACCTCGTAATCACCCGAGCGTCGAGGGCCACGCCCGGTGCGGAGCGCGGCCCTCGACCGCCGGCGTCTCCCGGCCGGCATCACCACGGCTGAGGCCGCTTCCCCACGGCCTTCTGCAACCCGCTAGTCGACGTCCACCGGACCGTCGTCCGACTTCCTCCCCTTGCTGGTGGGCAGCTGGAGCAGCCCGTTGCCCTTGCCCTCCTCGGGGCGGCGGCCTTCGGGACGGTTGCCGTCGGAGTCCTGGCCGCTCAGGTTCTGCCGGACCGAGTCGAGGATCGTCAGGCCCTGGGACACCAGGCCGGCGGCGATCTCGCCGAGACCGTCCGCCCCGTTGAGGACGTTGACGTTGGCGCCGGCCAGACCGCCGGCGGCCTCCTTGACGATCTGCGGGAGCTGGTCGATCAGCATCCGGTCGAGCGCGACCCGGTCGTACGAGGCCGCCGCCTCCGCCTGGATCTTCATCCGCTGCGCCTCGGCGGCCGCGAGGATCCTGACCCGCTCGGCCTCGGCCTCGGCGGGCTTCACGACCTCGGCCACCAGCTGCTGCTGGCGCAGCTTGGCCTGGCGCTGGGCCAGCTCCGTCTGGGCGGCAAGCACCTCCTGCTGGGCGTGTGCCTGCGCCAGCGGTCCGGCCTGCGCGGCCTGCGCCTGGGCGCGGTCCACCTCGGCCGAGTACTCGGCCTTGACGATGGCGGTCTGCCGGGCGTACTCGGCCTGGTTGCGGGCCGCCACCTGCTCCGCCTCGACCGAGGCCTGGGTGGCCTGTGCCTGGGCGATCTGGGCCTGCCGCTGGATGGCCGCCTTGTGCGGCGCGGACATCGCGTCGATGTAGCCGGTCTCACCGTCGTCGATCGACTGGATCTGCAGTGAGTCGACGATCAGGCCGATCTTCGCCATCTCGGTCTTGGAGGTGTCCAGGACCTCCGCGGCGAGCTTCTGCCGCTCCGTGACGATCTCCTCGACCGTCATCGAGCCGATGATGGCCCGCAGGTGGCCGGCGAAGATCCGGCCGGTGAGCACCGACATCTGCTCCTGGTCGGAGAGGAACCGCTGGCCCGCGTTGATGATGCTTTCGTGGTCGTTGCCGACCTTGAAGGCGATGACCGCGCGGACGTGCAACGCGATGCCCTGCCGGGTCACACAGGTCTCGGTGACCTCGGACTCGCACATGGACAGGGTGAGGAATCGAACCTTTCGGAAGACCGGCAGCACGAACTTGCCGTGCCCCGTCACCACTCGGAACGGCGCGCCCCCCAGTCCCCGCCTGCCCCCCGAGATCAGCATCGCCTCGTCGGGAGCGGGGACGCGGTATCCGAACATGCCTGTACTCCTCAGCCGGCGTCGGCGGTGTCTTCGCCGAGCGCGTCCAATGGATCCACCCACTCGATGACGCCGACCTCGCGGCATCCACGTGATTCGATCACGAGCACCGTCGCGCCCGCGGGCAGGGGAGCCTCCGACCAGGCGAGGAAGGTCTCGGAGCCGCCTCTGACCCGCACCAGGACCTCGCCGGGGCCCGCGGGTCCGCGGGTTCCGATGAGCACCTCTCCCGTGCAGCCGATCACGGCCTCGTCCTGCGGCATCACCGGCCGTCCTCCTCGTCCTGGCCCCAGGATTCCGACGATAGACCCAGTCCGGCCGGGACCCAAGGGCAGGAGGACCCGGCCCGCACCGCCGGGACAGGCCCCCAGGGGCGTGCCCGGGGCGCATCGGGCGCGTGGGGGATCGCGTGACGGTGGTCAGGGGACCGGTGAAGCGGCCCGGCAGCCCCCGCCCTCCGGGCGTTCGGCGGGGAAGGGGACACTGAACGGCCGGGGGACCGTTCCCGGTGGTCGTCGGTGCCCCGAGGAATCCCGAAACGCGAGAGGCACACGGCGATGAGCGAGCAGGACAAGCGGGCCAAGCACCACCCGGCAGTGGTCGCGCACCACAACAGCCGTGCCGGAGACGTCCAACTGCGTGTCGCTGACGCCATCACCAAGTTCGCCGGTTCGATGCCGTTCGTCTACCTCCACGCCCTCGCGTTCGCGCTCTGGATGCTGTTCATCGAGTCCAACCCCTGGCCCACCCTGACGCTCGTCGTATCGCTGGAGGCGATCTTCCTCTCGACGTTCGTCATGATCGGCCAGAACCGGCAGGCGGCCTTCCAGCAGATCAAGGCCGACCACGACTTCATCGAGCAGGAGTTGGAGCTCAAGACCAACACCGAGCTGACGCGAGCGATCCACCTCATGACCACGGAACTGCACCGCCGTCTGATCGAGGACGGCGCGGAGCGGTAGCGGGCCCCGCCAAGGCCTGGGTCAGGGCCCCGGCCCGGCCGGGGCATGGCGCTCGTGATCGGTATTCAGAGCTGGAGCAGTCGTCGGGTGATCTCCCGGTACTGCCTCAGCGCGTGCCGGAACTCGTCCGACTGGGCCCCGGGGGCCTGCTCCTCCCAGCAGGCGCGGAGGAGACGCCGCCGTTCCGCGAGGGCGCTCACGAGCTGGGCGGTGGCTTCGTCGTATGCGCTTTCGGCCTCTTCCAGCGCCTCGCGCGGAGTGTCGGCGAAGGTGTTGATGGCGTGTTGGAGGCTCGAGACGATCTTGTCCCGGTCGGCCGACGGGAGCAGCGGCTCCGGGCCCGTGGCGCGGCGCTCGGCGGGCCCCCGGGTTCGGTCCGCGGGCTGCTGGGCGCGTGTCTGGTCGTACATCATCGGGTGCCGCTTCCGTTCCGCCCGAAGGCGTCCTCGGTCTTCTCGACGGCCTGCTTCAGGCTTTCGGAGACCCGGTCGGTTCTGCCCCGGCGCCGCAGTCGCCTGTCTCGGGTGACCCGGCCGAGGCCCTCGGTGATCCTGCGGTCAATCCATCACCGTCTGTTCTCAGTGGCATGGCCCTGCGCCGTGCTGCCAGTCAACGTCCGGCGAGGGTCCGTGTCAACGCGGTGGCCCCGGGGGACGGGCCGCATTCCCTGACCGGACACGCTGTCCGCACGGCGCCTGCCGGACATGAGCCGGCCCGTCCCGCCGTTCGGCAGGCGTGGCGTCAGCAGCTCTCACGGAGGTAGCCGCTCGCGTCCTCGGGCACGACGTCCTGGTCGCGGCGGATGATGCTCAGTGTGCTGCTCCAGCCGGAGCACGCGTTCGACAGACCCTTCGCCGTGTATTCGACGACGAGCACGTTGTCGTCGAACGCTTTTGCGAACTCGCCGCACTCGTTCCACTCGCCGCACTCCTCCACCACGGCGAAGTCCAGGCCCACGGACGCGCGCTCGGACACGAGCTCCAGGGTGTTCTTCTGGGCGACGGCCAGGCCCTTCGCGTGGGCGTCCACCACCAGCAGCTTCATGAACGCCGTGGCCTGCCCGGCGGTGAGGTAGTCCGGGAAGCGGGTGAACGTGTCGTAGTTGTCGGGCTCGATGGCGTCGAACCCCTTGGCCGCGCACTCGTCGATCCAGGTGTTCACCTGGGAAGCGATGCGCTGCCGCTTGGCGGCCGTGCGGATGTCCAGGACCGCCTCGCCCCAGTCCTCGTCGTAGACGACGTCCCCCTTGGCGTCGCGCAGCAGCAGGTCGGAGTCCCAGTCGTCCTCCGCGTTCTCCTGGGCCTGGAAGGCGTTGAAATTGCAGATGTTGTACACACCCGGCGCGGGCGGGTCCTCGTGGCTGCGACTGACCACCCGCACACCGGCCGGCAGGGCGTACGCGCCACCGATCTGGTAGTCCCACCGCACGTGCTTCGGCGGCAGCGTCACTGCTGCTGCCGCTGTTGATGATGCGGACGCGGTCATGGGCGCGGATGCGGATACCGGCGCGGACACGGAGGCCGACGCGGTCCGTGACGGGGAACCGCTGTCCTTGTGCGACCCGGTCATCACCGCGGTGATGCTCAGCCCGGTGACGACCAGGGCCGCAGCGAGGCCGATGAGGATGCGCCGTCTTCGACGGCCGTGACCGCCCCGGGTCCCGTCCGTTCCCTTGTCGCCCCCGGCGGCCGCAGCGCCCTGTGCGGCAGGCCGTGTACCGGAAACCCGGCCGGGTTCCGCCGAGTCGGCCGCGCCCGGCTCGGCCGGGGTGGTGGAATCCGGCAGCGTCAGGAGCATGCCGTGCAGCTCGGCGAGTCCGGGGCGGGCGGCCGGATCCTTGGCCAGACAGAGTTCGGCGATGCTCCGGAGCGGTTCGGCGACTCCGTCCAGGGCCGGAGCCTCGTACATCACCTGATAACCTGTCAGGTACGGGCTGCTTCCGTCGAACGGACGGGTGCCGGTGGCCGCGTACACCAGCAACGACCCCAGCGAGAACACGTCCGACGCGGCGGTGACTTCCCGTGGCGACGCGAACTGCTCCGGCGACATGAAGGGCGGCGTGCCGATCAACCGGCCGGTCACAGTGAGGGCTTCGTTGTCGACGGCGTGCGAGACGCCGAAGTCGATGACGCGAGGACCGTCCTCGGCCATCAGGACGTTGCTCGGTTTCAGATCGCGGTGCACCACACCCGCCTGGTGGATGTCCCGCAGCGCCTCGACAAGGCCCAGCGCGAGCGTCCGCAACTCACGTCCGCCCAGCGGGCCGTCCTCGGCCACGACCTTCGACAGGGTGCGGCCCGGCACGTACAGCGTCGCCATCCACGGCTGTTCGGCGTCCGGATCGGCGTCCACCACCGGGGCCGTGAACGCCCCGCTCACCCGGCGGGCCGCCGCCACCTCCTGCCTGAAGCGCGTCCGGAACTCCTCGTCCTGCGCGTACTGCGCGTGCACGACCTTGACCGCGACCCGCCGTCCCGAGGCCGACCGGCCCAGGTAGACGGTGCCCATGCCGCCACTGCCGAGCCGGTCGATCAGCGCATAGCCGCCGATGGACTCCACATCGCCGGGGCTCAGCGACATCACCCGTCACCTTTTCCATGTGCCGTGCTCTCGAAAGTCTGTGCAGGGGGAAGAGTAGTCCGAGGTTTTCTCGGTGAGACAGCCTTGGCGAGTCGCTCACAGGCCTTCAGACGTCGGCGCCTCACGCGCAGGACCTCGGTCCGCGGCAACCTCTCAGGCCCCGGCGGCCACATACGGATGGATTCGGCGACCCCCTCCTGAGTCCCCAGGTTCAAGCGCGACGGCACACCGGTGGTGCCGGGCGGCACGGCTCCGGCCGCCGTAGCCCGGCACTGCTCCTCGTGGCCGGCACCGAAGGAGATCTGTCACATGAGCGACGTCAACGATCCCGGCCCCCAGGACCGGGCGGCCCGCAGGAAGCGGTCGTCCGGGCGCCGCCGCAGGCGATGGACGGCGACCGGCCTGCTGATCGGTGCGCCCGCCGTGCTCGGCCCGTACCTGCTGCTCTCCCACCCGTCGAGGTCCGAAGCCGCGACGATCGACGTCAACGCCTACTACCGGCTGGTGTCGGTGCGCAGCGGAAAGGCGCTGGAGGTCGCCGACGGGTCCACGGCCGACGGAGCCAGGGCCGTCCAGCACACCGACGACGGCGGCACGGACCAGCAGTGGCGGCTGAAGGCGACCGGTGACGGCTACTACGCGCTGGTGAACCGCAACAGCGGCAAGGTGCTGGAGGTCAAGGACGCCTCCACGGCGAACAGCGCCGTGGTGGACCAGCGGGCCGACTCCGCCGCCGCCAACCAGCAGTGGAAGATCGGCGAACTCGACGGCGGCGCGGTCAAGGTCGTCAACCGCAACAGCGGCAAGGTGCTGGACGTCAAGGCGAAATCCACCGCCGACGGCGCGCAGATCATCCAGTACCGGGACAACGGAGGCACCAACCAGCAGTGGAAGCTGGCAGCGGTCCCCGGCACCGGCACGACGACCACGGCCACGCCTTCGGCGAGCCCCACGCCCTCGACGTCCCCCACTCCGTCACCCACCCCGACCACCTCCGCCACCACCACGTCCGGCGCCTCACTCGCCCAGAAGCTCACCGTCTCCAACGTGACGCTTCCCACATCCTTCGGCTACCTGGAGTCCGGCTACAACGGGCTCCCGCAGTGGACCCGCGTCGACACCGAGGCGGCGCCCGACGGTTCGGTGCGGGTGGCGTGGCCCGCGTCCGACGGAGTCCATGTGACCTCGTTGTCCCCGAGCCTGGCACGGCAGGGCTCCGACACAGTGGTCCCGAACACCGAGGAGGTCAGCGGCCTGGTCGCCCATGACGACGGCTTCGCGCTGCTGACCAGGGTTCCGGACACCAACAAATGGGGTGACACCGCCGCCGCCCTGATCCGCTACAAGAACGGCTCCGTCCTCTTCGACAAGAAGCTGACCGGCACCGCCAGCAACGACACCTCACCCGTGCTCGACGGCGCCCTGCGGTGGAACGGCAGCGAGTACGGCGCCTACTTCGTCGTGCACGGCGCGGGCGGCTTCGCCGACGGGCACTACGGCGACAAGCTGGCCTACGTGGACGACGCAGGGACCACCAAGTCCGGCGGCTGGGACTGGGGTTGCAGCCACAACGAGGGCTTGGCCCTGGCCTCCGGAGAGTCCGGAGCCTTCCCCTCCCTGTGCTTCGACGACTGGCGTTCCGGACTGTTCGTCAGCACCGGGATCGCCGCACCCGACGACGCCCCCGTGGTGCAGCGCGAGCAGTGCTGGGCGGGCTACTGCGGCGGCGCGTACCCCGGCTCCTCCGGCGACCTGGTGAAGACCTCCACCGGCGGGTACGCCACCGCCTTCGCCGACCGCGGAGCCGCCTCGGCGGTCAAGAACACCGCGGACAGCTCCGGCCGCGGCTGGACCGTCACGCCGAAGACCGACACCCACCAGGTGACGGTGGCGCTCCTGAAGGACGCCTCGACCCCCGGCAGCACGGTCACGCTCACCGACGACCCCGGCACCGACCACGTCAACGTCCACATCGCCCCGTACGGCAAGAACCTCCTGGTCTCGTGGGAGAGCGTCGCCGGCGCCGTCTGCAAGGACGGCACCTGCACCGGTAAGTTCACTGGCACCCACCTGCAGGTGATCGACCCCGCCGGGAAGCCCGTCTCCGCCGACGAGGTGGTCGACGCCCATATCGCCGGCGACCTGACGACCCTGCCGGACGGCAGCCTCACCTGGGCCTTCGCGCCCGCCACCCCCGACTACGGCTCCGCCATGTCCGGCGCCTCCCGGACCACCACGACGCTGTCGATCGCGCACCTCACCGACTGAATCCCGCACAGCTGTCCGGTGCGGCCCGACGGCTGCGGGATCACACCCGGGTCCGGCGGACGGCCGGACGCGGGTGCGATCCCGCAGTTTCGTCGCGACGGCATCGGTGTGCCGATGGCGGTCAAGGCGTACGGTGACCCAACGCATTCCCGACCTGGGAAAACGTCGTCGTTGCCGGCCTGCGTCAGCCGCTGCCCGGCGAAGAGCTGCTCTGGTGGAAGGCGTCCTCGGATGATGAGACTCGTTGGCCCGGGCGACACGCGGGTCGTCGCTGTGACCGAGGCGCTCGCGCCGTACGCGTGGCGGAAGCTCACGCCCGAGGCTGTCAGCCGCCGGGCGCTGGCCGCCGTCGACCCCCACCGGATCGACGGGGCGGAGGGGGTCGCTCGCGAGGACGAGCGGGTCGTGGTGCTGAGCGACTTCCTGGCGGGCTGTCCATGGCGGTCCCTGACCACGGCCGGACTGAGCCTGCGGCTGGTGTCCGTGCTGGACGCCTGGCGGCAGGACAGCCAGTGGCTGGAGATCCAGTTGCACTGGTCCCACCAGGACGGCGCCTGACCCGCTTCGCCCCGCGGGCTCGCGCTTCTACTGGCGGGCCATGTGCATACGGATCTCGCTCTCGGGGTCGGTGATCAACTCGCCCGACAGGTCGACGGTCACCGTGTGCAGGGTGCCGTTGAACCGGAAGGGCGGCCTGTAGTCGGTCGTGACGGCTGAGCCCGGGTTGGCGCCGCAGGTCATGCCGCCGGGGTTGAACATGAGCGGAGTGGTGACCGGGATCTCGCTCTCGCCCACGAGGCGGCGGTCGACGTAGAGCTGCGCGCGGCCCGGCATGCCCTTGCCGTGGGCGATGTCCGGTTCTCCGGTGGGTTCGAATTCGAACCGCAGTTCGTGGCGGCCCTCGGGCACGTCCTCGGTCGAGGCGACCCTGTACACGGCACGCCGGAGGTAGTTGTGGGCGTAGTGGAGCCTGCGGTCCTTCAGGTAGAAGGTCCAGCCGCCGACGTTGGTGCCCTGGCAGAGCAGCACGCCTTCGCCGCCGTCGGAGGGGATCTCGGCGTCGGCGGTGACGCTGAACGGGCGGTTGAGCACCCGGGGAGCGACCGCCATGGGCAGGGTCTGCGTGCCCGGCCGGAAGACGTAGCCGGTCCGCGGTGCGGAGACCTGCGGCCGTTCCACGGCGGTCCGCTGCACACCGCTGCTGTCGACCGGCAGGACGTCGTACTTTCCGGCCTGCACGTACCACATCGAGATCATCTCGATGAGCTTGCCGCGGTTGTCGGCGGCGAGGTCCTGGGTCTCGGCGAAGTCCTCGGCGATGTGGTAGAGCTCCCAGTGCTGGGCGTCCAGCTCTCCCAGTTCCTGCGCCGTGATGGGGGTGCCGAAGGGTCTGCCCGCCTCGGCGAAGGACGGACCGGGCCAGGGGCACACCGCACGCCAGCCGTCGTGGTCGATGGCGCGGTGACCGAACATCTCGAAGTACTGCGTGCGGTGCGCGGTCGGCGCGGTCGCGTCATCGAAGGTGTGGGCGAAGCTGACACCGTGGAGGGGCGACTGGGGCACGCCCTTGATGGTGGCCGGGGGCTCGAAGCCGAGGACGTCGAGCACGGTGGGCACCATGTCGATGATGTGGGCGTACTGGCTGCGCACCTCGCCGCGGGCCTTGATGCCCCGGGGCCAGTGGACGACGAACGGGTCGCTGGCGCCGCCACGGTACGTCTCCCGCTTCCACCGCCTGAACGGGGTGTTGCCGGCCCAGGTCCAGCCCCACGGGTAGTGGTTGAACGTGTTCGGTCCGCCAAGCTCGTCGATCGACCTGAGGCTGTCCTCGATCGGCTCGGGAGCGTTGTTGAAGAACTGCCCCTCGTTCGTGGTCCCGGTGACGCCGCCCTCGGCACTGGCCCCGTTGTCGGAGACGAGCATGATGAGGGTGTTGTCGAACTCGCCGGTGTCCTTCAGGAACTGCAGAAGCCGCCCGATGTGGTGGTCGGTGTGGCTGAGGAACCCGGCGTACACCTCCATCATCCGCGCGGAGAGACGGCGGGCATCGGGGGACAGGGAGTTCCACTCCGGGACGTCCGGGTCGTGCCGGGACAGCCGCGCGTCCGCGGGGACGACCCCCAGTCGCTTCTGTCGGTCGAAGGTGGCCTGGCGGTAGGCGTCCCAGCCCTCGTCGAACCTCCCCCGGTAGCGGTCCGCCCACTCCTTGGGCACGTGGTGCGGTGCGTGGGTCGCTCCGGTGCAGAAGTTCAGGAAGAACGGTTTGTCGGGGGCGACCTGTTTGGCGTCGGCGATGAAGGAGACGGCCTTGTCCACCAGGTCCGAGGTGAGGTGGTAGCCCTCCTCCGGTGTGGCGGGCGGTTCCACCTGGTGGTTGTCGTGGACCAGGTCCGGGTACCACTGGCTGGTGTCGCCGCCGAGGAAGCCGTAGAACCGGTCGAAGCCCCGGCCGAGCGGCCAGCGGTCGTAGGGTCCGGCCGCGGACTCGTACTCCGAGGGCATCAGATGCCACTTTCCGATCATGTACGTGTTGTAGCCCTGCTCCACCAGGATCTCGGAGATGAAGCCGTTCTC
Organism: Streptomyces sp. NPDC002588; assembly: GCF_040295925.1. NCBI lineage: Bacteria > Bacillati > Actinomycetota > Actinomycetes > Kitasatosporales > Streptomycetaceae > Streptomyces > Streptomyces sp. NPDC002588. The sequence continues at coordinate 12,012 of NZ_JBEOWF010000074.1, read as the reverse complement.
GAACGGGATCCGGCCGTGGTATCCCGGATAACCCGTGGCCAGTTCCGTGACGCAGGCCATCGCGTTGGCGTGGTGGTTCCGCCCGGTGATGATGCACGAACGCGACGGCGAGCACAGAGCCGTCGTGTGCATGTTGTTGTACAGCAGTCCGTTCGCGGCGAGCCCGTCCATGTTGGGGGTTTCGATGGGGCTGCCGTAGCAGCCGAGTTGGCCGAATCCGGTGTCGTCGAGCGCGATGAAGAGGACGTTCGGCGTGCCCGGAACGGCCCGCGTCGGCTGTGGCCAAGCGGGCGTCGACTCCTCTGCCGTGCGGCCGATCACTCCGGGAAACGTGGTCCCCTGCCTGTACTCTCTCGTCGCCATGTGCCTGATCCTCCGACCGCGCCAGCCGTACCGTGCCGACGGCTGGAACGCTGTGTCGCTGCCTGCGGATAGAGGTGTCCGATGCTTCGCCGGTCATCTGTTGGGCCGGTCATCGCAACGAGCCGACGCATCAACGGGCCTGTGAGAATGCGGTAGAGCAGACCGTGCGGAGGCCGAGCGGCTGGGTCCGGGGCAGGTGCTGCCGGGTCTGCCGGTACGAGTGATGTCGGACCGCTCCGCTTTTCATGCTAACCAGTGAGCAGTGCGCGGGCCATTGGGGCTTCCTGCCACGGTTGCCGGCCCTCCGGGGCGGACAGCGGCCGAAGCCACCCTTTCGGCGGGCCACCGGGAGCGGGACGGCGTCGTTGGGGACGGTATGGCGATGCCGTGCCGGTGGTTGCAGACCGGGTGGGCGCGTCCGACGGACGACGTTCAGGGCGGGGCCGCCCGGCGGAGGTGTGTATGAGTGGTTCTGACGGACCGGCCTGGGCTCCGGAGGGGCGGGCCGGGCTCTGCCAGATGCTGCGTGAGCAGCTCGTCGAGACGGTCAACGTCATCCGCCGGCAGGTGGCGGTCGTGCCGTCGGCCCCCGGCCTTGAACCGGTGGGCGAGAGGCCGGTCCAGGTGCCCCGGAGCTGAGGGTGGCGGGTGCGCGACCACTGTCCGCCGCTGCTCATGGGACACGCCGACCCCGACGACGGCCCCATGACCGCTGGGCGGGGCGTCGAGAGTATGAAGCGCCGTGAGTTGCCGGAGCCGTGGTGGAGTGTCAAGAACGGCGGCACATGGCCTCCAGTCGCCTCATCGCGTCCTGGAAGATCTTGTCCACGTGGCGTTGGCTCACCCGGAGCAACAGCTGTACCGGGGGCGCACAGTCGACGGCGATCGTCCAGCTGACTCTGGTCCGCTCGTGGGCCGAGGGAGCGAGTGTCCACTGCTCCATCATGGCCGTGACACCGCGCGCGCCCGTTTCGTGGACCTGGTAGGCGAAGCGCTCGCCGGGGTCCCAGACGAGCAGGGTCTCGCGGGCCCGGATCAGCCGGTACAGGCGTAGGCGGCGCACCGTTCCCACGCCGTAGGGGGGTGCCCCCTCGTAGCGGCATTCGTTGGCCGGCCCGAACCAGTGGGGCCAGCTCTCGGGGTGGTCCGCCAACTGTTCGAAGATGACGTCTGCGGGTGCGTGGAGATCTCGGGTGCGCGTGCGCCGGACGGGGGCGCGTTCGAGGAAGCCGAGGTCTTCGGAGCGCAGCTGGTGAGGCATGGTGTTTCCGCCTTTCGGCCGCCGATGCATTCTCCGTCCGGAAGCTCCGTCGCCCGTCGATGCCCTACCGCGTCGTGGACGAGTGCCCGGCCCCTCCCTCCTCGGGCACGCCCTCGCGTAGCCGCGGCCTCAGTTCGGCGGCCTTCCGGTGCCAGGCGCCGTACCGCTCCGCGAGAACCACAGCCGACATGCCGTGCAGGAGGATGCTGAGCGCGACGGTGACCGCGATCACCCGGCCGAGGAGCTGAATGCCCGGGACGCGTTCCTCCACCAGGAGAAGCCCGAAGACGACGGAGGCGAGTCCCCGCGGACCGAACCACCCGATGTAGGCGACCGTGGGAAGGGCCAGGCCGCTCCCCGCCAGGGAGAGCGCGACGGGCAGCATCCGGATCACCGTGAGGCTCAGTAGGGCATAGGCGATGATCCGCCAGTCGAGGTCTTCGAGCGTCGGCCCGAGCAGGACGGCGCCGAAGACCAGGAAGCTCAAGGGAGCGAGAAGTTCGGCGAGATGCCCGGCGAGGTCCGCGGTGCCGTCGGCGGCGGCCGGCGCACCCGCCGGGGCGTTCACCGCTGTGCTCCGCCGCAGCGCGACACCGAAGACGAAACCGGCCACCCAGGCCGCGATGAAACCGCTCCCCTCGGTGACGACGGCCAGTGTGTACGCGCCCGCCGCCACGGCCAGGACGAACGTCTGCCGCCAGGCACGACTGATCCAGCCCCTCTCGCGAGACCGGTGCAACAGCCACCCGCCGAGCCCTCCCACGGTCAGGCCCCATGCGGTACTGAGCACGAGCGCACGCCAGAAGACTCCGTCGGCTCCTTCCTCCGAGGCCATGGTTCCGGGCAGAGCCGAGAGGAAGAGCACGAAGAAGGGAAGCACCATGCCGTCGTTGAGGCCGGACTCCACGTTCAGGCCGCCGCGCACCACCGGGGGGACACGGGGATCGGAGACCGCGGTCTTGCCGAGAGCGGCATCGGTCGGCGCGAGAACGGCACCGAGCAGTGCCAGCTCCCACACGGTCAGACCGGGCAGCAGGGGCCACGCCAGGAGCCAGCCCGCACCGATCGTCAGCGGCAGGCCGATTGCCAGCAGACGGCCGGGGAGGAATCCGCCGACGCGGAGATCGCGTCGGCGTACGGACATCGCGTCAGTGAACAGGACCAGGGTCAGGGTGGTTTCGACCAGGGTGAGCACGGGGCCCGCGTCGTGCTCCAGGTCGAGCAGGTCGAGCCCGATCGGGCCGATGGCCACCCCGGCGCCGGTGAACACCATCGGCGCCGACACGGGGGTCGTGGCCAGCCGCCGGGAGAAGAGGGCGTACCCCGCCGTCACGGCGGCCACGGCCGCTCCCGTCCACGCGCTGTCACTCACCGGGCCGAGTGGAGGACCTTCTCCTTGGCCTGGCGGAACTCCTCGTCCGAGATGTCGCCGCGGGCCCGGATCTCCGAGAGCTTGGCGAGCTGGTCCGCCTCGCTGGCCGGGCCGGTGGCGCCGACCGTCTCGCGGATGTAGCGGTTCCTCTCCTCCATCTGGGCCCTGGCGTGCTCCTGTTCACGCCTGCCCATGTCCTTGCCCCTGGCGATGAGGTAGACGAAGACGCCCAGGAAGGGGAGGACGATCGTGAAGACCAGCCATCCCGTCTTGGCCCATCCGCTCATGGAGTCGTCGCGGAAGATGTCGACGATGACGCGGAAGAGCAGGAAGATCCACATCACCCACAGGAAGATCCACATGATCGTCCAGAAGGCTCCCAGGACCGGGTAGTCGTAGGCCAGGTTCACATTGCTGCCCATTGCTTCTCCTGTGTTGTCTCATCCGTGTCGAGGTCGCGGTTCGTGCGCGAGGAGGGGCCGCGGGCCCGATGCCGAGCCCGGCCGGGGCTCGCCGCCCCGGCCGGGCTCGTGATCACCGCTCGTCTTCTCCGTGGAGCTCCAGCCCGAAAGCCTCGCCGATGGCGCGGGCGGCGGACACGACCCGGGCGCTGCCCACCACGGGCGCGATCGCCACGAGCGTTCCCTGGATCTTCTCCAGCGGCACGCCGGCTTCCGCGGCCGTGCCGATGTTGAGGAGATAGGAGGGCGCGGAGGCATCCATGGCCACCAGGGCGGCGATGCGGGCCAACAGGTACGTTTCCTCGTCCAGCCCTGAACGCTCGAACGTGTCGAGGGTCATCTGGACGAGGGTCTCGAATACGGGGGCGTCCGCGTCGGCGAGGGCGGCGACGCCTTCGGCGCCTGTCGCTTTCTGGGCCATGGTTCACGTTCCCTTCCTGGGCGTGGTGTGGTGCACCTTCAACCTTCATGAGAGCCGGGCCCGCCGCGGACCGCCTCACCCGTAAGAGGTGATCGGCCGGCGGCCGGGTGCTCCGCTCCTTCGGAGGCCGCGCGGCGGAGCGCGAGGAGGAGCAGCACGAGGACGGCGAGCCCGGCCGCGCTCAGGGGCCGGACATCGCTTCGGCCGGGTGACCCGTGCCGGACCGGACCGCGCGGCGGCCGTAGCCCTCCGCCGTGCTCGGTTGCCTGCCGGAAGTGAGGGGCTCGGTCCGAAGATCCCCCGGGGCGGGTGATGGCGGACCGGGTGGAGGCAGGGTGGCATGGACCGAGCGCACCCCGCCCGTGGGAGGTCGACATGTCCGGTAGCCGTTACGCGCTCGCTCCACGCTGGGCCGCACGCGTGGCTGTCACCGCGGGCATCGGGGCGATCATCGTGCTGCTGCTGTTCGCCGGGCTCCACAGCCTGCTGCTCGTCCTCCTGGGGGCCGCCGGGCTGGCGGTGACGGCGGCAGGAGTGTGGTGGGCGCTGGTGCACACCGGTCTGCTCAGAGTGCTGGCCGTGGTACTGGCCTTCGCCGCCCCCGCCGTCGTCGTCGTGCTCTACGTGGCGGCCGGGCTGCTGTGGGTGGTGCTCGTCTCGCTCGCGCTGTGGGTACTGGCCGTCTTCTGCGGCCGGGTCGCGCTGGCAGGCGCCGAGGCCACCCCGGCCCAGACCCCGGAACGCCCGGTGGCGCCGCCGCGGCGGCCATACCTGATCATGAACCCGCGTTCGGGCGGCGGCAAGGTCGGCCGATTCCGGCTGCGGGAGAAGGCCGAGGCACTCGGCGCCGAGGTCCTCGTCCTGGACGTGACGCAGCAGCAGGACGTGGCCGCGCTCGCCCGCCGGGCCGCCGACGCGGGCGCCGACCTGCTCGGCGTCGCGGGCGGCGACGGCACACAGGCCCTGGTCGCGGCCGTGGCGGCGGAGCGCGACCTGCCGTTCATGGTGATCTCCGCCGGCACCCGCAACCACTTCGCCCTGGACCTGGGGCTGGACAGGGACGACCCGTCGAAGTGTCTCGACGCACTCACCGACGGTGTCGAACTCCGCATCGACCTGGGCTTCATCAACGACCGCGTGTTCGTGAACAACGCCTCGTTCGGTGCCTACGCGGCCGTCGTGCAGAGCCCCGCCTACCGAGACGACAAGGTCCACACCACCCTGCAGATGCTGCCCGATCTGCTGACACACCAGTACGGCCCGCGCCTCGCCGTGCGTGCCGGGGGAACGACCGTCGAGCAGCCGCAGGCGGTACTGGTCAGCAACAACCCGTACCGGACGGACGACCCGGCCGGGCTGGGCCGCCGGGACCGGCTGGACTCCGGCAGCCTCGGGGTGCTCGGCGTCAAGGTCGACAGCGCGGCGCAGGCGGCGGGAATGCTCCGGGGCCACCGTGCGCCCGGGCTCGCGCAGTTGACCGCCCAGGAGGTGGTCGTCGACGCCGACGCCGATGCGATCCCGGTCGGCGTGGACGGCGAGGCCCTCACCCTGCCGACTCCGGTGCGGTGCCGTATCCAGCAACGTGCCCTGCGGGTGCGGGTCCCCCGCGACCGACCCGGCGTGCGGCGCGGCAGACCCCCGATGGACTGGCGCCGGGTGCGGCGACTGGCCCTGACGACGATCCGGAGAGCCGAGGGACATGGTGGATGACCGCGAGCGACCCGGCCCCCGCGCGACCCTGGCGGCCGTGGCGCGGTCGATCGGTCTGTCGGCCGGACTGGTCGTCGCCTACTACCTGCTGCCCATGGACACGCCATTCGGGGTCGGCACGGTGGCCGGCCTCGTCCTCGGCCTGATCGCGGTGACGGCGCTGTTCCTCTGGCAGGTGCGTGCGATCGCCCGTTCCCCGCACCCCGGACTGCGGGCGGTGGAGTCGCTCGCCGCCGTCGTCACACTGTTCGCGCTGCTCTTCGCCACCTCGTATTTCCTGCTGGAGCGGGCCACACCAGGAAGCTTCACCGAGCCCCTCACACGTACCGACGCCCTGTACTTCGCGCTCACTGTGATCAGCACCGTGGGCTTCGGCGACATCACCGCCCGCACCGAAACGGCACGCGTCATGACCATGATCCAGATGGTGGGCGGAATCCTGCTCGTCGGGATCGCGACCCGGGTGGTGGTCAAGGCCGTCGACACCGGCCGACGGCGACAGGACCCGAAAAACAGGTGACGATGCTCCGAGCGCCACGCCCTTCTCCCGCGTTCCGCATCACCCGTCCCGGGTGATGCGGAACGCGGGAGCGTGCGTCAGTAGCCGGTACCGCGCTTGACCTGGGCCCGCTCGGTCCTGTGGGTCGCACCCTTGTCGTCCAGGGTGCGACACGCGTCGGCGATGTCCTGGCTCAGACGGTCGATCTGCTCGCGGCTCAGGGTTTCCTTGACCAGGGCACGCAGGATCTTCACCCGCTCCGCGTTGGGCGGAAGCGTGTATGCCGGCACCATCCAGCCGCGCTCGGCCGAGAGCTGCCAGGCGATGTCCGACTCGTCGTAGGCGTTCTTGCCGGCGAGACGGAAAGCGACCAGCGGCAGTTGCTCGAGGTCGCTGCCGATCACTTCGAAGCGGCCGCTGCCACGCAGGTTGTCCGCCAGCGCGCGGGCGTTCTCCTGCATCATCTTCATGACGTAGGTGTAGCCCTGGCGACCGAGCCGCACGAAGTTGTAGTACTGCGCGAGCACCATCGAAGCGCCGGTCGAGAAGTTCAGCGTGAACGTCGCGTCGGTCTTGCCCAGGTAGTTCTCGTAGAACACGAGGTCCTCGGCCAGGTCGGACTCCTCGCGGAAGACCAGCCATCCGATGCCCGGGTAGACCAGGCCGTACTTGTGTCCCGAGACGTTGATCGAACGGACCTGCTGGAGCCGGAAGTCCCATTTCGAGTCCGGGTAGAGGAAGGGCCATACGAAGCCGCCGCTGGCGCCGTCGACGTGGATCGGGATGTCGAGGTCCCGCTCCTTGCGGACGTCCCGCAGGAGTTTGTCGATCCCGACGACGTCGTCCTTGTGCCCGGTGAACGTGGTGCCGAGGACGGCGACCACGCCGATCGTGTTCTCGTCGAGGTGGGGCTCCACGTCCTCCGGGCCGATCGTGTACTTGTCCTCGGCGAGCGGCACGATGCGCGGCTCGACGTCGAAGTAGCGGCAGAACTTCTCCCACACGACGTGGACGTCCCCGCCGAAGACCAGGTTGGGCCGGTCGACCGACAGGCCGGCCGCCTGGCGGCGCTCCCGCCACTTCCACTTCAGCGACAGCGCGCCGAGCATGATCGCCTCGGACGAGCCCTGGGTCCGGCATCCGGTCGCCTTGCCCGGCGCGTGGAACAGGTCGGCGAGCATGCGCACGCAGCGCTGCTCGATCTCGGCGGAAATGGGGTACTCCGCATGGTCGATGAAATTGCGGTGGAGGTTCTCGGCGATCAGCCGTTGCGCCTCCGGTTCCATCCAAGTCGTGACAAACGTGGCCAGGTTGCGCTGCGGGTCGCCCTCCATGGCGAGGTCCTCACCCAGCAGCCTCATTGCGTCCGTCGCGCCCATGCCTTCCTTTGGGAAGGTCTCCGAGGGAGCGGGCACGGTCAGGAATCGGTTACCGAAGAGAGCTGCATCGTCACTTTTGGTCATAAAGGCAATCCAAACAGTGACGGATCCTCCCTCGGCGAGGGACACACCGAGACGGAACGGCGAGCCGCCGATCATGAACGGAACCGCGGCCGCCAGGGAAAGCCGCGACAGGTGACAGGCCCGGCCGACCGCGCGCGGAGCGCTACCGCCCGGTACGGCGGTCCGAACGGGGGGAAACGCCTTGTTCAGCGGCTGACCTGGGCGTACGGCTGGGCTGCGGCCTCTGCGGGCTGGGCAGTTTTCACCGTGAATCGCCGTTGTGCCCCGCTGGATCTGGTGCGGTTGCGGTGCGGGCTCCCGGGCCCGGCTTTCTGGCAGCCACCCGTCCCAGCCCGACGACGATGACGACGGGCGCGAGGCACAGCACTTCGGACAGGGCCACGACCGGGAACGGGGCGCTCAAAGCGCGGGGAAGCCGGCCCAGTGCTGCCACACCGATGACGAGGGGAAGCCACACGCGGAAGAAGCGGAAGCGAAAGGCATCTGCTCCGCGGCTTACCCGTTCCCGCTCCACGAGACGCCAGTACGCGGCGACCACGATGCAAAGGGCGCCGATGCCCACGATGCCCCACGTCAGGCCTGCCACGATTCCCCCACCACATCGCATGTCCCGCACTGCTGATCGCAGGCGCTCCACGCGATGGTGACACGCGGTGTCCCGGGTACGAGCGCTGTGCACGCCTTCCCACCGTGTTGGTGCGGTGGCGGGCGTCGTCTCCGGGCTTTCGCCTGCGTTTCTGGGCGGCCCGCCATCGGGGCGGGGGCGGCTCCGGGTGTCGTCCGAACGGCCGTGAACAACGCTGGATGAGACGGGAACCCGGGAACCGAGACGGAGCGGGGCCGGCCCTCACACCCCGGTGGTGTCGGTCCCCCGTGCCATCATCCTCGCGTGTTGAAGATCCCCGGATACGAAGGCGGCCCTCTGGTCGAGGGCGATGCCTACCTTGACGATCCGTTGTTCTGGCCCGTGCACCTCGGCACCTGTTTGCGCGGCGAGGACGCGCAACGAGCCGCGTTCGGAGCTGACTGGGACGCGGCCATGGAGCTCTACCGCGTGCTCTCCGCCGAGCAGGAGTGGCCGATGTTCCGCGTGCCCCTCCGCTCCGGTCACACCATCTACGTCGTCTACCGCAACTTCGACGGAGACCGAGGGGTGGACTACCTGATACATCACCCGACCTGGCCGGCAGCGGAAACCCTCGCTGTGGACGACGGTCACTTCATGGGCCCCGGCATGGCCTGGCCGGAGCTGCTGTCCGCTGCTCGCCAGCCGTCGACAATGGGCGTGGACGACCCCGACGCCCGTCTCCTGCTCCTCTTCCCCACACTCGGCGACACGCGGCTTCCCGACGACGCCACCGTTGCCCTCACCACCGCGCTCAGCGCTCTCACCTTGATCGAAGAGCCGGCCGACGTGGCGAGCATGCTCCTCGAGAACCAGGGCCAATGGACTCCTGCTCACTGGAGGCTTGCGGACGGCGTCCGCATCAACGACGGCGGGCATTCGTACCGAAACCCCGGCAACGCCTTCGCGCTGCCCGAGGCCCGCCTTCTGGAGATCGGCAACGCGCTGAAAGGAGCCGTCCATGTCTGCTGAGAGCTTGTTGGCGCCGCTACTCGGTCTGGTGCCCCCTGAGCACGGGGCGGACGAACAAGTGGACTGGCCCGCAGCCGACGAGGCTCTCGGGGTACGTCTGCCGAGTGACTACAAGGCGTTCATGTCCGTCTACGGCGCGGGTGGCATCGGAGATCTCGGCATTCTGGGGCCGCTGCCCGTCGAGTACTTGCAGTGGGACCCCGGCAACATCCTGGACAGCGCGCCTGCGTTCCGGGACCTGTGGGACAGCGAGGGCGGGGTCCCCGGCATCGTTGCGGACGGAAGCTCGGTCCTGCCCTGGGGTTCCGGCTGCAATGCCAATGAGTTGGGCTGGCTCATGCTCGACTCGGACCCGGAGAAGTGGCCCGTGGTGGTCTGGCGCCGGCAAATCCGCTACGGCGACACGCGATGGAAGCTCTTCGACTGCGGCATGGTCGACTTCCTGGCCAGAATGATGAGCGCCGAATTCGACGAGTGCCCTCTTGGCGACGCCTCCCTTTGGGGCAGGACAGCTCCCTTCGTGCACTGGCGCGAGGCTCAACGACGCTGGCTTGCGGGTCTCGACCCCGAGACGGGCGAGCCGGACCCCATGATTCAGGACTTCCTGCAATGGCCGGCCCCCTGACTCAGCCAATTGCACAGGTCTTGAAGTCGTCTGCGGACATGGGGAGTTCGCTGCCTCGGCGATGTGCGAGTGGCAGGAAGAGAAGGGCACTGGTCCGACCGTCCAAGTGATGCGTGCGTTGACGTGGGTGACGGACACCGTCCAGGGCTCGCGCCGTGGGAGTGCTCGTCGGGTGTCGAAGCGGTGGCCGTAGAGCCGTTCTCAGGCTCCGGGCAGGCTGCAAGCCACCTTGCGCGGCATCTCCAGCCGCTGTCGGCGACTGGAGCGACGGTCGGACAGACACGCTGGCGTACGCACGTGTTCGGCGTCGTGGATGTCAGAAGCCCAGGTCAGCGACCTAACGCATGGTGCCTCCGGCAGGATTCGAACCTGCGACACCCGCTTTAGGAGTTCGATCTACGCCCGCCCCTGGGGCTGTCGTCGGCTGGTCCGGCGGTCGCCGGGGCGCTGCTGTGTGTCGCTGTCCGGCCTCGTTGATGTCAGCCGTGGATGTCAGCGACATAGCTCCGGAACTGGGCAGCCTCCAACGGATCTTCCGGCCGTCCGCCCACTGCCACCGCGTGTGCCGGTCCGCGCACCGCCACAACGCCCGGCAGGTCCGTCGGTCGTCGTCGTCCCGCCCGGCGAGCACCAGGCCGCCCGACCTCAGGGGCTGGTCGCACTCGCGACAGGGCGGAGCATCGTCGGCCATACGGAGAATCCGGCCCTCGAAGAAGGCCGCGCAGGCCATCAAGGACCGGGCCTCGGAGCGGACCTACAGACATACCCGGAACCAGAGCCTGGCCCAGCTCCTGACGGGACTGAACCAGACCCTGCGAGGGTGGGCGTTCTACTTCCACCACGGCTCGGCGAAGCGGACCTTCAACGCGGTCGACCACCACACGTGGCACCGAGTCGCGATCTGGCTCCGCCGGAAACACAGCGTCCCCAGCAGCCAGTTGAAGAGATTCTGTGACCAAGGGTGGCGGTTCGCCGACGGCGAGATCGCGTTCCTCGGCGCATCCAGCGTCATGATCGAACGCTATCGCTATCGCTATCGCTATCGCTATCGCTATCGCTATCGCTATGGCTATCGCTACCGCGGAGCACGAATCCCGACTCCGTGGACCATCGACACGGCAGCCGGAACCGGCTGACCACAGGCCAAGGCACGTGGAGAGCCGGATGCGTGGAGACACGCAAGTCCGGTTCGGGTCGGCGGCTCGGGGAAACGGAACGACGGAAACGGAACGACGGAAACGTCGTCACCGCGCCCCGAGCCGACCGCACAAGGTCAGCCGAATATACCGGCCCTCCCCTGGATCAGGTTGCGTCAGTAACCCGACTTCCACAGCTGGTATCCGCCGCCGTTGCAGCCGATCACGTAGACGGCTCCGCTGCTGTTGCTGTCCAGGCACATGCCAGTGTTGCTGTAGGGCCGGAGCTGGACCTTGTCCCAGCCTGATCCGAACCCGTACCAGGAGCCGCCGACGCAGTCACTGACCCTGACCTCGCCGGAACTCCACCAAGTCAGGCACTGGCCGTACCCGTTCTTGATCTCCACGAGGTCGTAGTCGTTATGGCTCACGAACGTTATCGTCCATGTCTCGCCCGGAACCCCCTGGGTGCAGGTGGAATCTGTGACGACCCCGGTACTGGAGCCGCCGTACAGGCAGCGCCCGGTTGCCCAGTTACGCAGGAAGTTCGTGCTGATGACGTCGCCACTGTTTAGAGCGGACGCCGAACCGGCATTCAGGAAGAGTAAGCCCATGGAAACGGCCAGAGCGAGCACCGCGGTCCATGCACGGCGAGCGAAACGCCCCGAAGTGCGGGGCTGCACCGATGCCTGAGCCCCCTTCGCCTGCCCTGCGTCGAGTCGCTCCGTATACGTCATGTCAAGTTGCTCCATTCAGCCGAGCTTTGCAAGTATCGCGATGGGCCTGCGTTGCAGCCGTCGATACCGGAGTCAAGCACCTATCGATTGCCCAATTGTCGCACCGGCGTTGTCCCGCCCCAGCATCCTCATGCCATAGCCGGAGAAATGAACTCAATAGGCAGGAACTATAATAAGAGTGACGTGACTCGCAAGTGCCTTTCCGTGACCTGCTATTTCGACGTGACGTGTCGCCAGAAGTACCTTAGACGGTGTCCTATGTGGTGAGGCGGCGAGTCGCTTGTAGCAGCAGACGGCTGCGGCGAGGCCGAGAAAGGCCAGGTAGTTGCGGGAGTGGCGTTCGTAGCGGGGGCTGAGTCGGCGGTAG
>NZ_JBEOWF010000073.1:0-34048 GCF_040295925.1 Streptomyces sp. NPDC002588 | reverse complement strand
GGGGGGGGGTGGGGGGGGCGCCGGGGGGGGGGGGGGGGGGGGGGGCGGCCGCGGGGGGGGGGGGGGGGGGGGGGGGGGGGGGGGGGGCCGCCCCCCCCCCCCCCCCCCCGCGGCGCTGTCGGCGCCGTCGGTTCCCTCGGGCTCCACGCCGGCCACCGGGTCGCCGTCGGAGTCCGGGGATGCCACATCGCCGGTGACGTCCGCCGCGGCCTCGTCCGTCTCGTCGGTCTCGTCAGCCTCGTCGGTCTGACCCTCGGCGCCCGTACCGGTCTCGACGGCGGCTTCCGCCGGGGCCCCGGCCCCAGCCTCCGCCTCCGAGCTCTCCTCCAGCGCTTCCGTGGTCTCCTCGACGCCCGCGACACCCTGCCCGGTGACGGCGGCCTCCTCCTCCTGCACGGCCGGCTGCTCGGCCGGAGCCTGTGCGGCGGCCGCACGCTCCGCGATCTCCCGCTCGAGTGCGGCCGCGGGGAAGCGCATGGTGGCGCCGTTGTCCGCGGCGCCGTTCCCACCGAAGCTCTGCTCGGGAGCTTGGGGAGCTTGGGGAGCTTGGGGAGCGTGGGGCGGCATGGGAAGCGGCGCGCCGAGCGGCGCCGTCGGCTGCGGCGGCTGGAGTTCGAACCCGGCGTCAGCCGGAATCCCGGGCACGGCGGCGGGCGGCCCCGTGGGAGGTACGGGCGGAGCGAACGGCGCGGCCGGAGCCGGAGGCTGAGCCGAGTAGGGGACGAAGGGCGCCGCGCCGGGCCCGGCCGCCGGAGGCGCGAAGGGCGCTCCCGCGACCGGCGGCGCCGGAGCCGCGGGAGGCACCGGCGGTACCCCGGGCGCCGCGTTCGCCGGCGGGGGCGGAACTTGACCCGGCACGGGCTGCTCGGCGGGCGTCGGGTGGCCGTCCCCGGGCCCAGCCGGTTCCGGGTGCGGCGCCGGAGCGGCCGCGCCGGTGTTCCCGGCGCCGCCCGCGTTCTGCGTGTACCAGGCAGGCGGCGCGTAGTCGATGGTGAACTCGCCCGTCATCTCGACGGCGGACTCGGCGTCGGGCTGGTCATCGCCGGGTGTGGCCCAGCCCCCGCGCATCCCGTCCCGATCGCTGCTCACAATTCCTCCTGAAGTGGTCGAGCACCCTCATGCCGTGCCGGGGCGACCATTACTCGTCGTCCTTAGTCGTGCGAGGTAGTCCGATCCACCGGCTCTCCCCCTGGGGCCGCGACGCCCGGTCCACGGGTTCTGGCATCGCGCCATGTCCCAGCCTAATCACCACGCGCCCCAGCCCGGCAGGCCCGTCCGCCCCCCAACGCCGACCCGCCGCGACACCACCCACCGAAACCGCGGGGACGAACCAGCCGATAGCAACAGGTAAGCCCCTCCACGCTAAACGAAACGGGCATGGCCGCCCAATTCACGTCACAGAACGCCCGATTCGGTCCCTCAGTCCATCCTGCGCGGCATACCCAACAAACCGACTTCGGCGTCGGTGGGCTGAGTCAGCGTGTACTGCCGGTCCCGGTCTGCGCACCAGAGGGTGAGACCATCGGCGAGACCGGGCAGGGACTGGATCTCGTCCCGGGGCAATGCCATCGTGCGGCCCAGTTCCGCGGCTTCGTCCGGGGAGATCCGCTGCACACCGACCAGCCGCGCCTGCCGTATGAGCCGAGGGGCCATTGGACTGAGGTACGGCAGGAGGGTCAGCACCGCCTGCCATGGCCCCGAGACGACGCGCCCGCGAGGTGGCCGCATCCCGCAGTCACGTACCACCAACACGGGTGTTCCGGCCGACGTGCCCTGCGGGGGCACCCGCCCGACGTCGTACACGGCCAGGCCGTTCTGCCCGCCGCCCATGGCGTGCACCATCTGTATCCAGGCCTGCGGCCGTCCCGTCTCGACGGCGACCCGCGCGCCGGTGGCTGCCGCCCGGAGCGCTATGACCTGCGCGGTCCACAGGCCGCCGATGAGGACGATGTCGTTCGGTGTCGGCCGGTTGAGCCCCAGCACGGCGGGTCGGCCCTCCGCGTCCACCCCGATGACGACGCCGTCGTCCCCGATGGGCAGTGCGAGCCCCTCCAGTTGCTCCGGGGAGACGGTGTGCCGAGCGTGCCGCGGACCGATCAACCCGAAGCCGCTGCGCAGCAGTTCGCGCACCTGCCGGGGCTCGGAGGGCTGCGGCTCGCCGAGCCCGGCGGCCGACTGCCCCGCACGTCTGGTCGTCACCGTCACCGGGCACCTCCGAGGGGCAGTGTGGCGAGCATGCCGGGTACCTGTTCCCGGTCGAGGCGGACGAGTCCCGTGCCCGTATGGCGTGCCGCGGCCTGCAGGGCGCGCCGGGCGGCGACCAGTTCGTCGTCGCTGCGCCCGGTCACCCGCAGGTGCCCGCACAGTGATACATCCTGCCGTTCTCCGCGCGCCAGCGTGAGGCTGAAGGTGGTGGCGAGCGTGGGGACGGCGGTGACCAGGGCGATGAGCTGGGGCAGCGACGGTGCCCGCTGCCCGCCCAGCGTCGGCCACCGGCGGATCCAGTACGTGGTGTGTCTGCGGTTGTCGCAGCGCCAGCTCCGGCCGGTCTCCTCGGTCCGTGGCTCCCTTGTGTCCGTCCGCCCGGCCTCCGCGGTCACCAGAGGGTTGGCGCAGGCCGACGTGGCGATCGCGGCGGTCAGCTCCTCCTCGTCGAGGAGGGTGGCACGGAACCCGGCTCCGGTCAGCCGGCTCGCGAGGTGGTCGGCCGCACGTACGACGCACTTCTGCGCCCCGATGAGACCACCGCCGCGCGCCGCCACGGCCTCCGGGCACAGTTCGGGGTCGAGTTTGAGCGCGATCCACGTGATCCGCACCGCGGGCGCGCCGGTCTGTTCCTGCAACGGCGCGTAATTGGCCACGGCCACGGACTGCTGGGGCAGATGGATCGCGGGCGCAGGCTGAGTGTGCAGCACGGTCTGTGCCGACTCCAGCCGGATCCCGTCGACTTCGAGGGCCTCGCGCACCAAGGAGAGCGGCAGCGGCTGCCGGTTGCGCTCGGGCCGTAGCGCGGTGGCGTCGGCCTCCACCTGCAGCACGGCGGTGACGAACGTCCCGTCACCGACGATCCCGACGGGCCGCCGGTCACGGCCGGCGTACGTGTAGGTCCGCAGACTCGGATCACACTCGACGGCCGGGGCGAGCCCCGGCTCGGTGCCCGCCGGCACCACCGCGCTCGCAGCCCTCCGCTGCCGTGCCCGCAACGCCCGGACCGTGGCCAGCCACTCGGGGAGCGAGCGACCGCGGCGGCGCAGGACCGTGAAGACGACGAGGGCGCAGGCCACGATGGTCGCCACGACGAGGGCCACGACATTGACCACCCAGCCGACGAGGAGGACGGCGGCAGCGATCTCCAGCAGCACAAGTCGTTGCAACCGGGACGATCCGCCCTGCCTGCGGGACATTGCCAGACGGAGGGCGTCGGGCTGCCCACGCTGCGCGCGCGGCTGTTGTGCCGACTGCGGCCGGGCCGCCGAGGAGCGCCGCGCCCGCGACCGGTCACCGGACCGGGCCCGTGTGCCCGAAGCCATCACTCCATCCCCCCGCTTTGCTCGCATTTTGTTGGTATTCCAGCACCACACAGGGCACTTGAGGGCCCGGGTACCCTACCCGTTCCACAAGTCCCCGCGGGTACCAGGCATAGTAGGTGGCCGGTATGACAGCGGAGGGCGGGGGACGGTACACCCGCCGAGCGGTACCCACGCCGAACACGGGGGAGAGACGGGCACAGATGGCATCTCGGCGGGATCAACTCAACGCCTACACCTTCGCGAAGCGCCGCACACTCGCATCCTTCCTCCAGCCCACTCCGTCGGGTTCCGAGGAAGGTGCTCCCAAGCCGCTGGGCGCGGTGTTTCCCGGTGTCATCGTCGGTGTGGTCATCCTCGCAGTGTTCGGCGGGATCGGCCTGTTCAGTCCGACGGCGCCCGTCGGGTGGGACGAGCCGGGGGAACACGTCATCGTCGCGAGCGACTCGACCACCCGGTACGTGGTGCTGAAGACGGGCGACGAGACGCAGCTGCACCCGGTCCTGAACATGGCCTCCGCCAAGCTGCTGCTGAAACCCGGCAAGGACAGTGTCATCACCGTCGACGAGAAGGTACTGGACAGCGGAAAGCCCCCGCACGGCGCGACGATCGGCATCCCCTACGCCCCTGACCGCCTGCCCTCCGCCGGCGAGGCCGAGTCCGACAAGCGCTGGATGGTCTGCGAACGCCCCGGCGATGGTGGCCGAGCCATCCAGAAGGCCGCGTTCGTCTTCGCCAAGAAGGACTGGTCCAGGACCGAGGGCGGCAACGATCTCTCCGGGGGCGACCTGATGTACGTCGTCGGGCCGGACGGCAAAACCCAGTACGTCGTCGACGCCGGAGGCACCGCCTACGAGCTGGCCGACCCGGCCGACAAGGAACTGCTCAAGGCCCTCGACACCCAGGGCAGTGCTCCGCAGCGGGTCTCCCAGGACTGGCTCGACACCCTCCACAAGGGAGATCCGATCTCCATCCCGAAGATCGACGGAACGCCCGGCGCCCAGGCCGGTGCCTCCAGCAGCCTGCAGCAGTACGACAAGGTCGGCACGGTCATCAAGGCGTACGACGGCCAGGTGATGGAGTACTACGTGGTGCTGCCCGGACGCGTGGCGCGTATCTCCGAGTTCACGGCGACGCTGCTCCTCAACAGTGGTGCACTGGTCGGCGCCGGACAGGCGGGCGAGGCGCAGCAGGTCAGCCCCGGCGCGGTCGTGGACAGCACTTCGTTCGACGGGGAGAAGGACTGGCCGACGCGCAAACCGAACACGGTGAACAACGGCTCCAGTAGTTCCACCGGCCGCAACACGGTCTGCAACGTTCTGCGCTCGGTGGACAGCGACAACGGCACGACGACCCTTCTCACCTGGGTGGGCACGGATTTCCCGGCCAAGCTCCCCACCGGTTCCTCCAGCGCGTACGTCACTCCCGGCTCGGGCCTGCTCTTCCGACAGTTCCAGGGCACGGAGACGAAGGCGGGCGGTGTCTTCCTGGTCACTGACACGGGTCTGCGGTACGCCCTGCAGTCCAACAGCGACAGTGCCACGGATGACAAGGGCATCGGTTCCTCCGCCGAGCAACGCAAGGAGGAACTGAACGAAGCCGAGATCGCCCAGACCCACCTGGGCTACGAGAACGTGAATCCCGCGCCCGTCCCCGCGGCGTGGTCGACGTTCCTTCCGACAGGTCCACGCCTGTCGGAGGCGGCGGCGCGACAGCCGCAGGGCTCGTAGCCGCGTCCCTGGAGGAGAAAGAGTTCATGTTGCCGGCAAGGTCCTCGATGACCTGTGGACGACGTCGACGTACAAGGGCTGCGACCCGTACAGCAGCTGTGGCCACCGCAGCCGCAGCCATCGCGACGACCGCGGTGTTCGCCCTGCCCCCGATCGCGGCTCGGGCGGACGACAGCGGCCAGTGCACCTTTCCGTCGAAGAAGTATGAGGGCCGTCCCTGGGCGCTGCAGCGCGTCAACCTCGACGAACTGTGGGCGCAGTCCACGGGGAAGGACGTCCAGGTGGCCGTGATCGACACGGGGGTGGATGTCAAGAACCCGCAGCTCAGCAGCGCCGTTGCCGCGTCGAAGGGCAAGAACCTCCTGCCCGCCGAGAACGCCAAGGGCGAGAAGATCGACCGGGGAAACAGCCAGGGCACCACGGACACCGTCGGCCACGGCACCCGCGTGGCCGGGATCATCGCGGCCCGCCCCGTCAAGGGAACGGGCTTCGTGGGTCTGGCCCCCGACGCCACGATCATTCCTGTCAAGCAGAACAATGCGGAGGGCGACGGCACCGCCGTCACCCTCGCGGAGTCGATCCGCTACGCGGTCGACGAGGGTGCCGACGTCATCAACATCTCCCAGGACACGGCCAATGCAGTCGAACCGGACCCGACCCTGAAGCTGGCAGTGGACTACGCCCTCGACCGTCAGGTAGTGGTCGTCGCCTCGGCCGGAAACGACGGCCTGGGCGGCAACGTCAAGGTCACCTACCCGGCATCGTACGAGGGCGTCCTCGCGGTGGCGGCCTCCGACCGGAACAATGAACGGGCTTCCTTTTCCCAGTCGGGAGAGTTCGTGGGAGTGGCGGCTCCGGGCGTCGACATGATTTCGACGGTTCCCGGCGACGGCCACTGCTCCGACAACGGCACCAGCTTCTCGGCTCCGTACGTCGCCGGGGTGGCGGCCCTTCTGAAGTCCAAGTACCCCAAGTGGACGGCGCGGGAGATCATCGCCCAGATCGAACAGGCGGCCGAACGGTCGATCCCCGGCCATGACCGCCTGGTCGGCTGGGGCGTGGTCGACCCGGTCAAGGCCTTGACGGACGTGGACCCAGCGAACCCGGTCGAGTCCCCGAAGGCCGAGGACGGAGTGACGAGGGCCGAGGCCCCCGAGGTCGCTCCCTTGGAGCTCGGCGAGACGGCGGAGGAACGCAACACCCGCCTGGCGACCTACGCGTTGGTGGGGGGCCTAGTCATGGTGGCAGGTCTGAGCGGCACGGCCGTGGCCGTGCGGGATGCACGGCGACGGCGTCGGCGGGTGGGTGGCGAGGCGTGACGGCGGCGGCCTGACCGCCGTCATGCAGGACGTTCTCAGCTGGTATCCGGCTCCGGAACCTGCGAGGGCAGTGCCGCCTGCGAGGCACAGCCCAATTCCTTGGCCATGGCGCGCGAGATGGCATTGAGGATGGTTATGAGGTCCCGGCCTGTGCTCTCCACGGAGACCTGCCCTGGCGCGCTGGTAAGAGATGCACTGATGTACGGTGTCGATTTCTTGGCCGTTCCGGAGGCTTGTGTGGAGCATTTGAAATAGATCGCCGCATTGGCGTTTTCGTGTGTCTTGGCATATAGGCCGATGGGGTAAATGGCGTTCTCTGACGTCTCGTCCTGAGATGCCTCATCCGCTCTGGGGTGGTAAGTCACGGCGGAGAAGTCCACATCGATCAACGGGTGACCGGTCTTATCTCCGGCTTTGAACACGACGCACTGGTTTCGCTGTGTCTTGCTCTCGTGGATTGTCTTCGCGGAGCGTTGGAGAGAGAACTTGCTCGGCTCCCCGGAGTCCATCGTGCCGGGTAGTTCGGTGAACTTCTCCGTGTTACCCATACGCGTGAGCGCCGCGACAGCGGACGAGTCGAGTGCGGAGTCGCAAACCTGAGATGCGGTCAGGCTCGGCTCTTCCGTGTCCTCGCTGTCTCCACCGCATGCGGCGACCCCGAAGATCAGTACTGCAGTGCTCATCACGGAAGGCAGCACAGTGCGTGTTCTTGTTCTGCCCTGCGGTTGTTCGCTCGTCTGTCGCACAACTCAGTCCTTGTATGGAGCTTGGCCACGGCTATCGTTCTCGCCCGTTCCGGTTCCGTAGTAGGCGTTGTTGATGTCTTGGTCCCAGTTCTGGCCATCCACGATGTCGGCGGTCTTGGGGCTGCCATCGATGTAGGTGTTGTACGCCTTGCCCATCTGGTTGATGCCCCTTGCGTAGAATTCGCTGCTGGTCAGCTGTGCCTGCTTTGCGGGGTCGTCTTCCGCAGCGTCGACCCCCTTGTCGATTTGCTGACCGATGAAGGTGTTGACTGCCTCTCCGACGGTATCGGCGGCGACCGGTGCGATGAGCATTGCCGCGGCCGTCGTCCCGGGCAAGGGGATGGCGGCAACGCCGACGCCGACGGTAGCCCCGACCCCCAGCTTGATCCAGTCGGCGGACCGGCCCAGAGACTTGTTGGCGTCTTCCGAGTTCGCCTTGTAGTCCGACTCGGCTTGCTCGACACGGGCGTTGTCAAGGATGCCTCGCGCCTGGGCGCCTGCGATCAGCGCATCATGGGCATGTCCAATGTTGGTATCACTGCTCGGCGGATATCTGTCCAGAGCGCTCAGCGTATACAGATGCTGTGCCGCCGTGACGACACGATGTGAGTTCTCGTCATGACCGAGCACGCTCAGGAAATTGATCGCGCCTTTGTTGGTGAAGTTGGCACGCCCTTCATAAGCCGCGGGGAAGGTGCCCTTGTCCATATTATTTTCGCCGACGCCGGACAGGCTGTAGTCGATGTCGTCGATGTACGCACCGGCCATCTTGCCCAAGCTGGCCGCCAATTCGGGTTGGCTGTGAAGCAGATCCGGACCGTCTTCGCTGCCGTAGAGGTACGCCACCTCTTCCATCACGGACGCGGTCGCGGGAGTCCGGTGTTCGCCGCCGGCCTTGATGTCGGCCGCGGTCGCGTCGTACGAGTACCCGGTCGTAGCGGACTCAAGAGCGTGGCCGAGCGCCTGGCGCCCCGCGACGAAGTCGTGGTCGCCCTCGAGCGTGCTGTCCGACACCCAGACGCGGTCCTGGGTCAGGTACTTGAGGTGCTCGTTGAGCTCGGAGGCCTTGTCGACGGTGTCCCTGCCGCTGATCATGTCGACGGGTCCGCTGATGTTGTATTCCGTGGTGTCGGGCCGGGCGAAGAACTCCTCCGATGCACCCGGGTTGTGCCCCAACGCCTGCAGGAAGCCCGTCACGGGGTCGCGCCCTCGGTCGTTCTTGTAACCCCAGTAGTTGAGGTCGCCCTGGTTCGCGTTGTTCACCCATAGGTTGATTCCCTCGCCGTTGACCTTCTTGTCGTAGTCGAGGAGTTTGTTTCCGTAGTCGTTCAGGAACTGATCGTCGTAGTCACCGAACCGCATCAGGTTGCTCATCACGCCATAGCCGGTCGGGTTGCTCGCGTCGTCGATACCGAGTTGATCCGGACCCAGCTTGATCATCTGCTGTTCCCAGCCCTGCATCTTGTCGCTGTCCGAGAGCGTGGCCTGGCCAAGGGTGTTCCCGAGGTTCTTCTGGAGCTGCTTGACCTGTTCCGCGCGTTTGGGGTCGTACTGGCCTTGGTAGGGGTCGGCGACGCCCGCGTAGAAGGTGAGGAGCTTCTTCGGGCCGACGGTTGTGGCGAACTCCTCCGAGAAGAGCGGGTCGTTCTTGTACTTGGCCAGATTGGCGTTGAGCGTGGCAAGTTCCGTGTTGGTCACGTCGTGCGGGTTCTTCGCAAGGATCTTCGCCATCGCGTCGGCATCTGCGATGGCCTTCGCTGCTTCGTCCCGGTTGTCGTAGTCGGCGCCGGAGAACCCGTACTTGGCGGAGTCGACGATGAGACGCAACGCCTTGGCGGCGGTGGTGTCGCTCTCGGTGGCTTTGTCGAGGATGCGCTGAATCTCGTCCCGTAGGTCGTCGGCGTCCTTCCGGCTGGCCGTGTTCTTCTGTCCGCTCAGATCGGAGTACCAGTCGGGGCGGGGGTTAGTGGTGACGAAGAAGGTGCCGTCGCCGGCGTCGCCCACAGTCAGGTGTTTCGCGGTACCACGCTCGATGGCGGCGTTGAGCTGTTCGCGGTAGCCGACGAGTTCGCCACGGGTGTCGTCGAGAATCTTGGCGACCGTGTCGGCCTGAGTGTGGGCGTCGGTGAACTCCCCGGCCGTCTTGTCGATGAACTCACGCGTGACGGTGGCGTTCACGCCGGCCCAGTTCGCCTTGTCGGCCTGGCCCTTGAGGTTCTTGTCGGCGTCTTCGGCGAGCGTCTTGAGGTTCTTGGTCATCTCCTGCCAGTCGGTGACGGCCTCACCGAGCTTGCTGAAGTTGCCATAGCGGAGAGCGTCGAGATCCATCGACTCAGCTGCCCTTCCGCTCGTCGAAGCCCTTGTCGAGGTCGGCGATGCTGCTGATCGTGCCGGCGATGAAGACGTCGTCGCCCTTGTGGGCGCCCTTGGTGTAGTCGAGGTGGTTGGAGATGTGGGCTGTGGCGTCGAGCAGTGTCTGGACCTGGTCAACCCAGTGCTCGGCGACGTGGGTCAGCGCCGAACCGATCTCGAAGCCCTCGGCCTTCAGGCCATCGCCGGCCGCGATGGACTTCACCCGGGCGTGGTCGCTGAAGTGCTCGAACTGCTGACGCAGGTCGAATGCGGCGTTCCCGACCCTGGCGAGGTCGCTCTGACTGGCCCTGAGGTCACCCTGATCGTTGACGGGGGGCCCTGGAGGGTCAACCTGGTTGAGCTGCATATGGGTGGAACTCTGCTGCCGCTGCTGCGCCTCGCTCTTGAGCTGCTCCCATTCGTCCCATGCCATCTGCAGGACCCTTCCCCCGTGCTGCCGACCGACCGCTTCCTACTCCCGTCGGCCCTGGGGCTCCGAGAGAGACTGGCAATCAAGCTAGCAACTCCGGTTGTCCTTTGGGGCAGCGGCGATGCAGTCGTGATCATCGAAGCGCGGAAGTTCGGTGAAGATCGCCACCGATGCACACTGAAGGAGTCACTACTGCTTACGAGGGGCGACGCCGTTGAGGCGTACGGCTTGGAGGGGCTGCACTTCCTCACGCCAAACCGGCGATTCGGGCAAAGCGGGGTTCCTGGCCGGCCTGGTAACTGAGTTGACACGCATCACGGTTGGGCTGGATGTACAGGGTAGCTACAGTGGTAAAAGCGTTGTGAGGTACGGCTCGCTTTGCGATCGTACGGCGAGCGTTCGGTCCGTCCCTGCCGACGGGCGCTACGGGGAAACGGGGAGGGGGCGTCATGCTTCCGATCGACATGACAGGCGGCGCGTCGGCCGCAACTGCGGCAAACCTGGAAGCCAGCGGTGAGGCGCTGTCCGCATTCATGAAGCGAGTGGACGCGGTCCTGCGAGACCTCGAGGGGTCCGCCGGCAACCCGACACGAGTGGGTGCCCAGACGATCAAGCCGGGGTCCCTGAACAGCGGAAGCACGGCTGCCTTCCCGGAGGCGCACGGCCTGCACCTGCAGTACAACAGGGTCCACGAGCAGCTCACCTCCCTCTCCAAGACTCTGCACCTGCAGATCGAGGGGATCGGCATCGCCGTCCTGGGCGCGCACCGGGGCTTCGACAACCTGGAAGAAGAACAGCGACGGCGTTTCGCCGAGATCCAGACCGAGATCCGGCACATCCAGGACGCGGGGGGCGGCGTGCAGCGCACCAACGACGCGAAGACGGGCGGGACGCTCTGACGATGACCGACAAGCAGCACCAGGCCGATCTGGCTCGGGTCAACCACCAGAACTCCTTCACGGACTTCGCCCGGGGAATGGAGGAGCGCCCGGGCGGCGGGTTCTTCCACAACACGGTCCGCGCCGCGCTCGAAGCCACCCCGGTCGGGCAGGCCTTGCAACAGCGTACGAACTTCGAGCGGCACGAACTCAACGAGATGCTCGATCTGGTCGAGCAGACGAATCCGGAGGACCTGGAATCGTCGGGCAACGCCCTGTGGGCGGCTCGCGACGCCATCGAGGCGGCGGCGACGGAACTCGACGGCCATATCGAGAACGTCCACTGGGTGGGTGAGTCGGGCGATGCCTTCCGCAAGTGGGGCCGTTCGCTCGTCACCAGCACGAAGGGCCTGAGCGACTTCGCCGGATCGGCCGGCGACCAGATCATGGCCGCCGCCACAGGCCTCGCGTCCGTCCGCAAGGCCATGCCGACTCGCGACACGCGTTCGACCCCGACACCCGTCAAGGACATCCCGAAGTCCGAGCAGGTCGCGAGCAACGACGAGTACACCGCCGCAGTCCAGGTGGAGAAGAACCGCCAAGAGGCGATCAACCAGATGAACCGGTTGTCGTCGTACTACACGGTGTCGGCGGAGCAACTGGCTTCTCTGAAGGCGCCGGAGTTCACGGTGATGCCTGATGTGGGGGTGCCTCCGCCGGTACGTTCGGTGGACCCTGGCCCTGGAGAGTCCGCTTCGGGGGGTACTCAGGATGGTGTGTCGAGAGCTCTCCCGACTCCGCACGCCTCGGGCCATGTCGTTGTGCACAGCGACAGCGACTCCACGACGTCTTCGAAGGACGTCGCGGGACGCATCGTGTACCCGGATCACCCGGTCGGTACAGACATCGACAGCGTCGGCGTGATTCCAGAACCGACAGTTGCACCTCCCGTGGGTGCCGCACCAGCGACTACGGGTACTGCTGGACCAGACAACGGGCAGCCCGGTGGGTTTGGGGGTGGCTACCCGACTTCCATGTCCAACGGCACGTCAGGCAGCGGTTCAGGGAGCATCCGGAACCCTGTGTCCGCTCAGGGCAGGACCGGAAATGGGCCGGGCAACTCGGCTCCTGGACGTGCCGTGGGCCGAGGCTCCACGAACCAGATGGGCCACACGGGAGCGCCCGGGCAGACAACCACCAAGGGGAGTACCTCCGGAGCGAGGCCGTCCCCGATGGGACGCGGTGTCACCGGAGGCACACCGCGGTCCACTGGCGGGACCACGCCTCGAGTCAATGGCGCTCCTGCCACCGGCGCGGGGCGCGCGAACGGCGTGGTCGGGGGGCGGCCCACAAGTTCAGCCGGTCCTTCGGCAAATGGAGGGGCGCGACTCCCCCGCGGCACGGTCGGCGGTGCCGAAGGAGCGCCGAACGCTCGGTCAACGGCCGGCGGAGCTGGGCAGCGGGGTGTGTTCGGAGCCCCCGAGACGGCTGTGAGGCCCGGTTCGAGAGCGACCACGCCTCGTGGAGGTGCGGGGGCACCCGAGCCCGTCAGTGGCAGGCCAGCCGCACACAACTCTGTTGCCCGGGCCGAACGGAACGGTATGACACGTGGCGGTACCGGGCTCGTGCGCGGACCCGCCAAGCAGGGGAATTCCGCTGGCGGACAGAATACGCAGGAAGAGTCGCGGCCCGACTATTTGGCCGAGGACGAAGAGACCCACGTGCCTACAAAGCCGCGGCGCGACGTGCCGCCGGTCATCAACTGAGCGCGAGCGAGGACATACAACATCATGAAGTCAGGGACCTGCCGACGAGCCCAGCGGGCTGCGCTCCTCAGGACACGCTGCGCTAGACGAGTGCGCACCGTGGGTGCTGTCGTCGGAGCCCTGACCGCTGTGGCAATGGGATTCGCGCCGAGCGCGGTTGCGTACGATGCTCAATCCAAGCAGTGGTACCTGGACCCGATGAAGGCCGAGCAGATGTGGAAGGCCAGCACGGGCAAGGGTGTCAAGATCGCTGTCATCGACACCGGGGTGAACGCCGATACACCTTCGTTGAAGGGGCAGGTCCTGACCGATGAGGTCCCCAAATCGGTTTCGTACCGTTCCACAAATGACTACCTCGGTCACGGCACGACCATGGCCGAGCTGATCGCGGGCACGGGATCAGACGGTGGGCTGCAAGGGCTGGCGCCAGGGGCGAAGATCGTCCCATTCCGTGTAGAGCTCGAAGGTCTCAAGGGAGCGGAAGAGAAGAAGAAGACTCCCGCGGCCTGGGAGGCAGTCCGAGCCGCTGCCGACACCGACGTGAAGATCATCAGCATGTCCATCGGGGGCATGACGACTGATGAGGACGAAGCAGCGATTGAATATGCGGCGTCAAAAGGAAAGCTGCTCGTCGCTGCTGCTGGCAACGCGGGCGAAGGGAAGGGCCTGATAGATTACCCCGCCGCCTACCCCTACGTAATCGGCGTGTCGTCCATGGATGAGTCCGGCACGGTGTCGAAGTTTTCTTCCCATGGAAACTATGTCGATCTGGCCGCACCGGGGCAGGACTTCCCAGGATGGTGTGACGCCAGCTTCCGTTCCTACTGCGACGACACTGCCGGTACAAGCCCCGCGACCGCGATCACCTCAGCCTCCGCCGCCCTGATCTGGTCCGCCCACCCCACCTGGACGGTCAACCAGGTCGTACGCTCCTTGATCGACACGGCCGGACGGGACTGGGCCAAGGACGACCCGAGCACGTACCTCGGCTACGGAGCCATCCGTCCGCGCGTGGTCCTTGAGGATGCCGACTACGACGCCGGGCCTGCGAACGTCGATCCACTGGCGAAGGAAAACGGGGGAGGAGCGACGACAGAAGCCACCCCTTCCCCTTCCGCATCGGCCTCGTCGCAAGCCTCTGAAAAGGATTCTGGCGGCGCCACTTCGGCAGCAGGATCAACCGCGGAGTCGTCGAATGACAGCAACTTGCTCTGGATCACGCTGGGCGCCGCCGCCGCGGTGATCGTATTCGGCGGCGCTGGCGCGGCTGTGGTGCGAGCGCGGCGGGCCAGGTGACGTCGTCAGCCGTCCTTGAGCCGAGATCGTTGGATTAAGCAAGAGACTAAGGAGAGCGGACCGATCATGGCCAACAATCAGAAGCTTGAAGACGCAGCAGTCGTCCTTCTTCAGAAGCAGATGTACGAGAAGTACGAGGGCATCCGGAAGCGTGTGCACTCGCTTCAGGGTGTGATCGATGGTCTCGAGGGCCAGTGGGACGGTATCGGTCGTGCTGCGTTCGACAGGAAGCAGTACGAGATCAACGAGTCGCTGCAGGGCCTCGGCAACATTCTCAGCGAAGTCATCGATGCGATGACCACGGCGCGCAACATCAAGGACAGTAAGGAAGACGAGGTGCGCGCGGCGGCCAACAAGATCGACCTCAATGACGGTGCTCCCACCGTCAAGGCGTCTCCTCTGACTTCGTACTGAGATCGGCAGAATTCAGGCACTGGCCGTATCCGCTGCCTACCAGGCACACGCGACCGAAACGAGGTATACGGGAATGGGTCGTAACACCGACGGACTGAACGTCACTTATGACGGGCTTGACTTCGCGGCAACCAAGATTGCCAACGAGGCGAAGCAGCTTGATCAGGATCTGCAGGAGCTCAAGCAGCTGGTGCTGAACAGCAAGCAGTACTGGCAGGGCGATGCTGCACAGCATTTCGACGAGAAGCTGGCGCGGTGGGACAAGGAAGCCACCGACATCCACACCGCGCTGACCGGCATCGGCCACGTCGTGTTCACTGCCGGCGGTACCTACATGGAAGGCGACAAGAAGGCTGCCAGCTACTTGCAGTGAGCGAGGCCGGTGGCGGCGATTCGGGGTGGGCGCGCGCGGGAGGCGCCCACCTTGTTCTTGTTTCCCGCCAGTCCCGCCAGTCCCGCCAGTCCCGCCTCACGCGTCCTCGTCCGCCACCAGCCCCACCTGGACCAGTGGCTTCCCACGCCTGCGCGAGACGAACACACCCCGCCCCGCAGGCATGGGTCGAGCCCGCACCCCACCCAGCAGATCCCCCTCGCCCTGGTCGCCGGCGAGGACCACGCCCTGGGCGCCCAGTTCCTTGATGCGCTGCATGAAGGGTTCGTAGCCGGCGCGGCCCGCGCCCGCGGTGGAGCGGGCGATGATGAAGCGGACGCCGACGTCACGGGCGAACGGGAGCTGTTCGGTCAGACCTGCCAGCGGGTTGCCGCTCGACGTGGAGACCAGGTCGTAGTCGTCGATGATCACGTACACCGTGGGACCGCGCCACCAGCTGCGGTTGCGCAGCTGCTCCGCGGTCACGTCCGCGGTGGGCGTGCGGCGCTGCATCAGGTCGGCGAGGGCCTCCATGTGGTGCTGCATCTGGTTCGACATGGGGATGTACTCGGCCAGATGCGAGGACGGCGTCACGCCCAGCAGGGAACGGCGGTTGTCGACGACGAAGAGCTTGCAGGTGTCGCCGTCGTAGCGCTCGGTGAGGCGCTTGATGAGCAGCTTCAGCAGATTCGACTTGCCGGATTCGCTCTCACCGAAGACAAGGAAGAACGGGTCCTGCTCGAAGTCGACGAACACTGGCTCCAGGTTGTCCTCGTCCAGCGCAAAGGAAACGCCGCGGTTCGGGAACCGGTCCCCCGGAGGCAGCTGGCTCGCCCGGAACTCCCTCGGCAGCAGGCGCACTTCGGGGGCGCCCGGCTGCTCCCAGTGGCGGGCGACATCGGCAGCGAGCGCTGTCGTCGCTTCCGCCAGGTCCGTGTCGGAGGACAGACCGTCGATACGCGGGACCGCCGCCATGAAATGCTGCTTCTGCGGAGTCTGGCCACGTCCCGGCACGCCCGTGGGCACGTTGGCCGCGACCTTGCGGTCGAACTCGGAGTCCATGGGGTCGCCCAGTCGCAGTTCCAGGCGGTTCATCAAATGGTCCTTGAGGTTCGAGCGGACCTCCATGGCGCGCGACGCGGTGAGGACCAGGTGGATGCCGTAACCGAGGCCGCGGGCCGCGATGTCCAGTACCAAAGGCTCCAACGCCTCGTAGTCCGTACGGAAGTTGCCCCAGCCGTCGATGACCAGGAAGACGTCGCCCCAGGGCTGGTCGGTCACCGAGATGTCGCCTCGCGCACGGCGCGCACGGAACTCCGCGATCGAGGAGATGCCCGCGGTACGGAAGTACTCCTCGCGGTGGGTCAGGATGCCGTACACCTCGGCCGTGGTGCGCCGTACCTTTTCGGGGTCGAGGCGTGAGGCGACTCCGCCCACGTGCGGCAGGCCGGCTACTGCCGCCAGGCCGCCACCACCGAAATCCAGCCCGTAGAACTGCACTTCGTGCGG
Organism: Streptomyces sp. NPDC002588; assembly: GCF_040295925.1. Lineage (NCBI taxonomy): Bacteria > Bacillati > Actinomycetota > Actinomycetes > Kitasatosporales > Streptomycetaceae > Streptomyces > Streptomyces sp. NPDC002588. The sequence goes on along the minus strand of NZ_JBEOWF010000073.1, from coordinate 17,711 downwards.
GGTGTGCGTGAGCGAGAACGACGCGAGGATCGAGCGCAGCAGGGTCGACTTGCCGGACTGCGGGCCGCCGAGGATCTGCATGTGCCCGGCCGCGCCGCCGAAGTCGGTCCACAGCGGGTCGCGCCGCTGCTCGTACGGCTTGTCGACGATACCGACCGGGACGACGAGCCGGCCCGCGCTTTCGTAGCCGGGCTGCGTCATGCCCCGGCCCGGCACCGGAGCGAGCCCGGGCAGGAGCGTGTCGAGTGACGGCGGGCTGTCGAGCGGGGGCAGCCATACCTGGTGGGCGGCAGGGCCCTGCGCCTCCAGCCGTCGCACGATCACGTCGAGGACGGTGTCGGCGAGGGCGTCGTCCGTCTCGTCGGGTTTCTCCTCGCGCTGCTGCGGCACCTGTGCGTACTGGACCGGAACCTCGGCCGCGGTGAACAGCACGGGCCTACGGTCCACGGGGAGCGGCCCCCCGTACGCCGCCGCCTGCTGTGAACTGGTGCGGTACACACCGGAGACGTACGCCGCCTTGAAACGCACCATTTCGTCCGTGCCGTACTTCAGGTAGCCCGAGCCCGGAACGTTCGGCAGTTCGTAGGCGTCCGGGACACCGAGCGCGGCACGCGACTCCGCCGCCGAGAAGGTACGCAGACCGATCCGGTACGACAGATACGTCTCGAGCCCCCTCAGACGGCCTTCTTCCAGGCGCTGCGAAGCCAGCAGCAGGTGCACACCCAGCGAACGGCCGATGCGGCCGATCTGCACGAACATCTCGATGAAGTCCGGTTTGGCCGTGAGCAGTTCGCTGAACTCGTCGATGACGAGGACGAACGAGGGGATCGGCTGCAGTGCGGCACCGGCTGCGCGGGCCTTCTCATAGTCGTGGATGTTCGCGTAGTTGCCCGCGTCGCGGAGCAACTCCTGGCGGCGGTTGAGCTCACCGCGGATCGAGTCGCCCATGCGGTCGACGAGGGTCAGATCGTCCGCAAGGTTGGTGATGACGGCTGCCACGTGCGGCATCTGGGCCATGCCCGCGAACGTCGCACCACCCTTGAAGTCCGCCAGAACGAAGTTCAGTGTCTCGGAGGAGTGGGTCACGGCGAGGCCGAGGACCAGCGTGCGCAGCAGCTCCGACTTGCCGGAGCCGGTCGCGCCTACGCACAGGCCGTGCGGGCCCATACCCTCCTGCGCCGCTTCCTTGAGGTCGAGCATCACGGGCCGACCGTCCTCGCCTACGCCGATCGGCACGCGCAGACGCTCGGCCTGCGAGCGCGGCCGCCAGGTCCGCCTGGGGTCGACGGCGGCCGCGTCGCCGAGATTCAGCAGATCCGTGAACTCCAGGGCGGCGAGCAGTGGTTCGTCGTCGTCGCCGCCCGATGCCATGCGCAGAGGCGCCAGTTGCCGGGCCAGCGCCTCCGCGGCCTCGTACGACAGAACGTCCGGCGTGCCCTCGTAGACCATGCCGTGCGCCGACTCCAGCCGCAGTTCCTGCGGCTGCACGATGACGGAGAGATCGCCTCGTCCGGTCGTGAGGTCACCGGGCACGACCTCGAGGACCGTCACACCCTGCAGGCCTTCGGGGCTGGCCAGGAATGACGTGGGGGGCACGGAGACGCCGTCGAGCACGATCACCAGGTGCGGCTGCTCCGGAACGGGTGGCGCGGCAGGGTGGAAGCGCGGACGTCCCTGGAGGCGGGTGGTGAGCAGGTCCTCCAGTTCCACCGGGTCTGTCGTGATCAGACGCAGGCTGCCCGCACCGTCCGCGAGGCCCGGCGCCTGGACGTGGGGCAGCCACTTGGCCCACTCCCACTCGGACGCCGAATCGCGGTTGGTGGCAATGCCGATGACCAGGTCTTCGGGGGAGTGCAGCGAGGCGAGGGAGGCGGCGACGGCTCGGGCGGCGCCGTGCACGGTCCCGGGCTCACCACTGATCGTCACGTGATAGAAGGCGCGCAGCGAAACTGCCATCGGCAGGTGGTCAAGGGTGGAGTGCGTGGCCAGGAAGCGTTGCATGGCGCCCGCGGTCAGCGGCTCCAGCTCGTCGACCGGCCCAGTCTGCGGCGGGATCAGCGGAGTTGCCAGCGCCTGTGGGCCAAGACCCACGCGAACCTGCCCGAAGTCCTCGTCGTTGGTGCGCCGTTCCCACACCCGGCTGCCCTCTGCGACCAGTGCCCACAGTTGCTCCGGTGAAGGATGCAAGTAGTACTGGGCGTCGCGCTGGACCTTCGCGGTCTCCAGGGCGGTGCGCCGGGTCTGCGACAGGTAGCGCAGGTAGTCGCGGCGCATGTCGGCCATCTGCCCCTGGTTGCCGCGGCGGTAGCGGACCAGCATCGAGATGCCCATGGCAATCGTGGAGGCCACCATCACCATGCCCATGATCTTCATGAAGGGCTGAGCCTGGGGATTGAAGAAGAACACCACGGACCCGCCCATGCCGAGCATGGGCAGGAGTTGCATCAGAGCACCCTCCTGCTGCCCGCGCGGAAGCTCCGGCGGAGGCTGCAGGGCGACCTCGTCCGTGGGCACTTCGCTGGGCAATGCCCGCGGCGGGCGCTTGACGACGATGTGACTCACTTCGCACCAATTCCCTTGCGGACCGAGCTGTTTCGTCCGCCGCCCCGTGTCAGGCGGACGTCGATCGCAAGGCGCGATCCTACTGACAACCTCGGGGAACGACGGGCGGTAGGGTGCCCGAGAGGCGCGTGAGCAGTTGCGAATCAGCCTCGGAAATCAGGGCAATCCGCAAAGTTCGCAGCAAGGCTGTCTGCAGCTGAATCCTGCGCGACGAGCAGTCGACCGGCGGCGCGGGCTGTGCGGCACAACAGACACAGGATCTTTACAGCCGGACGTATGCGTGGCGGCGTCGCGACCGGCCTCAGGACTGACGAGGGGGAACAGCAGGTGGGCATGACGGCTTCTGCGCCGGCCGGCACGACCGGCGGACAGGGCACCGGGGCCCCTCCGGGGGCGGGCACGGACTTCGGCTTCTGCCGGGTCACCATCGTGGCACCCGACAGTCGCATCGACGTGGCGCTGCCCGACGACGTACCGGTCGCCGACCTCTACCCGGAGATCCTGAGGCTTTCCCAACAGGATCCCGCCGACGGAGCCCCGGTCGGCTACCACCTCGTACGCCGCGACGGAGCCGTCCTCGACAGTGCCCGGTCGTTCGCGGCGCAGCGGATCCTCGACGGGGAACTGCTCACTCTGCGCCCGTTCTCCGAGTCGCTGCCGCCCGCCGTCTTCGACGACGTCTCCGAGGCAGTGGCCTCGGCCGTGACCCGTGACCGCACCCTGTGGAACGGCGAACTCACCCGCGCCGCCGGTCTCGTGGCGGGCGGCATCCTGCCCGCGCTGATCGCCTTCGTGTCCTGGAGTTCCCAGATCCGCCACGACATGTACAGCCTCCAGGGCGTCGTTGCCGCCGTGACGGGAGTTCTCCTGATCACTTTCGCGTGCGTACGCGCGCGCGTGTACGACGACCGGGGATCCGCGGTCGCCCTGGGGCTCGGCGCTCTCCCCAATGTCGCAGTGGCCGGCTCCGGGCTGGTGCCGCTCTCCGACGGAGAAGGCATCGGAAGGCTCCAGTTCCTGCTCGCCTGCGTGGCGGTCCTCGTCGCCTCGGTCGTGCTCACTCTGGTGGCGCCGAGTGGTGACGGCCCCTTCGTGGCGTTCCTCTTCGCCTCCTTGATCGGGCTGCTCACCACGTTCATCGCCATCCGCACGCAACTGGCGCCCATCGAGACGGCCGCCATCTGCGCCACGCTCGGAGTGGGTGCGCTTGCCTTCCTGCCGGCCCTGTCCATGCGTTTCGCTAGGCTGCCCATCGGCTTCGAACCGCCCAACACCTCGCGCGGCGGCTACGGGGCAGACCCCCAGGCCACCCAGGAGCCTGTCGACGCCGAGCGCATCGCGGCCCAGGTCCGCCGCGGCCACGAACTTCTCGTGGGCCTCGTCGGCGGTTGCGCCCTCGTCGCCGTGGGCTCGTCCATCGTCCTCGGCTTCTCGAGCAACCTGTGGGCGCAACTCCTCGCCGTCGCCACGGGTGTCGCGATGCTGATGCGAGCTCACCTGTTCCGGTACACCGCGCAGATCGCCGCCACGCTGGCGGCCGGTCTCGCCGCTCTCGTCTTCCTCGGACTCGGGCTCGCCCTGAATCCACCTCAGGAGTACTGGCGCGATGCGCTCCAGGGCGACACCGCCGCCCTCGATCTCCGCAGTGTCTGGCTCGCTGCGGCTGTGGCCGCAGCCGCCACTCTGGTCACCGCGATCGGCCTTGTCGCCCCGCGGCGCGGTGTCACTCCCTTCTGGGGGCGCTTCCTGGAGATCGCCGAGAACTTCGTTCTGCTGACGCTGGTTCCGCTGGCTCTTGCGGTCTTCGACGTGTACACGCAGGCGCGCGCCATGACGAGCAACTGACCGGGCCTGCCTGGTACCGCTCGGCGGGTCCGGTCCTCATCAACGGGTCAGGACGGGCCGCTGCTGTCAGCCGTGCAGGCTTGCCATGAAGCTCCCCCTCGGCGGCCCCATCTGCGGCTACACCCGGCATGTGACCGGTGAGAACCGAACCGCCGTCCAACACCCGGCCAACGGCGACGAGCTGTCCTCTGCGATCACGTGGCCTTCTTCGACCTCGACGACGGCCAGGAGATCTGGTCGCACGCGTTCCCCGTCCACGGCATCGGCGCCACTCCGGAGAAGCCGACGACCAGCAGCCTCCAGGACTCCCCGAGCGTGACCCTCACGCACGACACGGTGGCCGTTACCTGGGGCGGCGGCTCGATCGCGTACGACATGGACCGCGGCAAGCAGCGGTGGAGCACAAAGGTGACCGGCACCTGCCACGACGTGGGCGCCGCCGGCGGAGGCGCGTTGCTGGTGCGCCAGGAATGCTGAAGCGGCGACAAGGACCTCCCCGTCGACACCTGGGACTTCCGCACCTTCAAGGTCCGTGCGGTGGCCCCGGCCACCGGCTGCACCCTGTGGACGTACGCCGCCGCCAAGCACGTCCGCGAACTCGACATCCCGTCCACCGCCCCCGCTGTCCTCGCCGTGTCGGCCGGCGACACGGGCATCACGGAACTGCTCTCCCTCGACGACGACGGCGAGAACCGAGCCACGACCGCCTCCAGAACGGCACCTATGTCGGCGAGTGCGCGATCGAGGACGACTACGTCGTCATCGACGACTGCCCGACTGTCGCCGTCGGCGCCGGCCAGGTCTTCCTGCGCAGCAAGGACGACATCGCGGGGCACACCAGCAACTGGGTCATCGGCTTCGACCTGGCGACCGGGAACACCACCCAGAAGTTCGAGTCCGGCCCCGACTCCCTGCTTGTCCCCGTCGAAATGAGCGGTGACCGACTCCTGGCGCTGCGCGAGAGCCAGGACCGCATCTCGCCCAGCGCACTCGTCGAACTCGACCCGGAGACCGGCAAGGAGACACCGTTCTTCTACTTCAACCTGCCGCTCGAGGCGGAGACGTTCACGTCGACGGACTTCACCGACGTCCTGGTCCACAGCGGTCTCCTCTTCTTCGGCGCCAAGTCCGTCACCGGGCCCGTCAAGGACCAGCCGCGGTGGGTCTACGCGGTCCTCGGCATCGAGAGCGGCGCGGCGACGAAGGGCCCGTGACCGCGGACGAGCGGCGATCTGCCGGCAGCGGCTACTGCGCCGCTGCTCACCCGCCCCCCGGCCCCGCCTCCAGATCGAACTCCCCGTCCCGCGCCCCCAGCACGAACGCCCGCCACTCCGCCTCCGTGTACCGCAGCACGGTCTCCGGGTCGAGTGACGACCGCATCGCCACGGCCCCGCCGGGCAGCTGGGCGATCTCGACGCGCTCCTCGTGCTCCTCCGTGCCCGGCGCGCACTCCCACGCAACCCCCGAGATGTCGAGCGCGTAGAGCTCGTCCCGCTCCCGCTCCTTGCGTGCCTTGATCTCCGCTTCCGTCTCGCCCATGCCGCAGCGACCCCTTCCCGACGTACGAATCCCGACGTACGAATCCCGCCGTAATGAATCTCGACGTACGAATCCCGCCGTACGAATGCCACGTACGAATCCCGCCGTACTAAAACGATCTGTGCGGTTCAGCCTAGTGGCCGCCCCCGCCCCGCCCCCGTGCTTTGCGGCCCCCGGCGCAGACGTCGTCGACCGGCTGGTACTCTGGTCGACGGCCGTTTGTGTACGCACCCCCGGAGCCCCCCAAGGGACGCCCTGGAGGCCGCGCCCAGCGGATCCCCGCCTTCCGAGTAACGGAAGCTCCCCCGAGACAAAGACCGGGGGCACTCGGTGGCCACTGACAAAGACTACGAGGAGTACGCGTGTCGCTCGACGCCGCTACGAAGAAGCAGATCATCTCCGAGTTCGGCCAGAAGGAGGGCGACACCGGCTCCCCCGAGGTCCAGGTCGCCATGCTCTCGCGTCGGATCTCCGACCTGACCGAGCACCTCAAGACCCACAAGCACGACCACCACTCCCGTCGTGGTCTGCTGATCCTGGTCGGCCAGCGTCGCCGTCTGCTGCAGTACCTGGCCAAGAAGGACATCCAGCGCTTCCGTGCGCTGGTCGACCGCCTCGGCATCCGCCGCGGTGCGGCCGGCGCCAAGTAAGACGCCAGGAAGGGAGCGGTTCCCGACCCGATCGGGGGCCGCTCCCTTTGCCGTATGTACGGATTGCCGTATGTGCGGAAACATGCGGAGTGTCACTCACTCTTTGTAGTGTGGTAGCACAACGCAGTACGCAGTACGCAGGACAGAGCAACAAGACAGAGCACGAGGAGAGGCGCGAAGCGCATCAGCCGCCGCCGGTCCTCGGTAGTGGCCCCCGGGGGAATGCGAACCCCGGGTGCTTCGATCGAAGACCGGCCCGCACCGCACGGAGCGCTTCTCCGCCACCGTCCCCCTGCCACACGGGCAGCCGCGGGACGAAAGACGACAAGTAACGGAGAAAACGCTAGTGGAGAACGAGACCCACTACGCCGAGGCCGTCATCGACAACGGCGCCTTCGGCACCCGCACCATCCGCTTCGAGACGGGCCGCCTGGCCAAGCAGGCCGCCGGCTCCGCCGTGGCGTACCTGGACGACGACACCATGGTGCTGTCGGCCACCACCGCCTCCAAGAACCCCAAGGACCAGCTCGACTTCTTCCCCCTGACGGTGGACGTCGAGGAGCGGATGTACGCCGCCGGCAAGATCCCCGGCAGCTTCTTCCGCCGTGAGGGCCGCCCTTCCGAGGACGCCATCCTCACCTGCCGCCTCATCGACCGCCCGCTGCGCCCGTCCTTCAAGAAGGGCCTTCGCAACGAGATCCAGGTCGTCGCCACGATCATGGCCCTCAACCCCGACCACCTGTACGACGTCGTGGCGATCAACGCCGCGTCCGCGTCCACGCAGCTGGCCGGCCTGCCCTTCTCCGGCCCGATCGGCGGCGTGCGCGTCGCGCTGATCAACGGCCAGTGGGTCGCCTTCCCGACGCACACCGAGCTCGAGGACGCCGTCTTCGACATGGTCGTCGCGGGCCGTGTCCTGGAGGACGGCGACGTCGCGATCATGATGGTCGAGGCCGAGGCCACCGACAAGACCATCCAGCTCGTCAAGGGCGGCGCGGAGGCCCCCACCGAGGAGGTCGTCGCCGCCGGTCTCGAGGCCGCGAAGCCCTTCATCAAGGTGCTCTGCAAGGCCCAGGCCGACCTCGCCGCCAAGGCCGCCAAGCCGACCGGCGAGTTCCCGATCTTCCTCGACTACCAGGACGACATCCTGGAGGCGCTGTCCGCCGCCGTCCGTCCGGAGCTCGCCTCCGCGCTGACCATCGCGGGCAAGCAGGAGCGCGAGTCCGAGCTGGACCGGGTCAAGGCGCTCGCCGCCGAGAAGCTCCTGCCGGAGTTCGAGGGCCGCGAGAAGGAGATCTCCGCCGCGTACCGCTCGCTCACCAAGCAGCTGGTCCGCGAGCGCGTGATCAAGGAGAAGAAGCGCATCGACGGCCGCGGCGTCACGGACATCCGTACGCTCGCCGCCGAGGTCGAGGCCATCCCGCGCGTGCACGGTTCCGCCGTGTTCGAGCGTGGCGAGACCCAGATCCTGGGCGTCACCACCCTCAACATGCTCCGTATGGAGCAGCAGCTGGACACCCTCTCCCCGGTGACCCGCAAGCGCTACATGCACAACTACAACTTCCCGCCGTACTCCACCGGCGAGACCGGCCGCGTCGGCTCCCCGAAGCGCCGCGAGATCGGCCACGGCGCCCTCGCCGAGCGCGCGCTCGTGCCGGTCCTGCCGACCCGCGAGGAGTTCCCCTACGCGATCCGCCAGGTCTCCGAGGCGCTCAGCTCGAACGGCTCGACGTCCATGGGCTCGGTCTGCGCCTCCACCATGTCGCTGCTGAACGCCGGTGTGCCCCTGAAGGCCCCCGTCGCCGGTATCGCCATGGGCCTGATCTCCCAGGAGATCGACGGCGAGACGCACTACGTCACCCTCACCGACATCCTCGGTGCGGAGGACGCCTTCGGCGACATGGACTTCAAGGTCGCCGGCACCAAGGAGTTCGTCACCGCCCTCCAGCTCGACACCAAGCTGGACGGCATCCCGGCCTCCGTCCTGGCCGCCGCCCTCAAGCAGGCCCGTGACGCCCGCCTCCACATCCTCGACGTGATGATGGAAGCGATCGACACGCCGGACGAGATGTCCCCCAACGCGCCGCGGATCATCACCGTGAAGATCCCGGTCGACAAGATCGGCGAGGTCATCGGCCCCAAGGGCAAGATGATCAACCAGATCCAGGAGGACACCGGCGCCGAGATCACCATCGAGGACGACGGCACCATCTACATCGGCGCCGCCGACGGCCCGTCCGCCGAGGCGGCCCGTACGACGATCAACGGCATCGCCAACCCGACGATGCCCGAGGTCGGCGAGCGCTACCTGGGTACGGTCGTGAAGACGACGACCTTCGGTGCGTTCGTGTCGCTGCTCCCGGGCAAGGACGGTCTGCTGCACATCTCGCAGATCCGCAAGCTGGCCGGCGGCAAGCGCGTGGAGAACGTCGAGGACGTCGTCGGCGTGGGCCAGAAGGTCCAGGTCGAGATCGCCGAGATCGACTCCCGCGGCAAGCTCTCCCTGATCCCCGTGATCGAGGGCGAGGGCGAAGCAGCCTCTGACGACAAGAAGGACGACGCCGACCAGTGACGTCCCGTGGCTCCAAGGCGACGGCCCGCACCTCTTCGGAGGCGCGGGCCGTCGCCCGTACCCAAACCCTGATCAAGGGCGAGAACGGTATCGGTACGGTCCGCAAGACCACCCTCCCGGGCGGCCTGCGCATCGTCACCGAGACCCTTCCCTCGGTCCGCTCCGCCACCTTCGGCATCTGGGCCCACGTCGGCTCCCGCGACGAGACCCCCTCGCTGAACGGCGCCACCCACTACCTCGAACACCTCCTCTTCAAGGGCACCTCCCGGCGCAGCGCGCTGGACATCTCCTCCGCCCTCGACGCGGTCGGCGGCGAGATGAACGCGTTCACCGCCAAGGAGTACACGTGCTACTACGCGCGCGTGCTCGACGCCGACCTGCCGCTCGCCATCGACGTCGTCAGCGACATGCTGACCGGCTCGCTCATCCTCGAGGAGGACGTCAACGTCGAGCGCGGCGCGATCCTCGAGGAGATCGCGATGACGGAGGACGACCCCGGCGACTGCGTGCACGACCTGTTCGCACAGACGATGTTCGGCGAGACCGCCCTCGGCCGCCCGGTCCTCGGCACCGTCGACACGGTCAACGCCCTCACCGCCGACCGCATCCGCCGCTTCTACAAGAAGCACTACGACCCCACCCACCTGGTGGTCGCGGCCGCCGGCAACGTCGACCACGCCAAGGTCGTGCGCCAGGTCCGCGCGGCCTTCGAGAAGGCGGGCGCCCTGAAGAACGGGGACGCCGTCCCGATCGATCCGCGCGACGGCCGGCGCACGATCCGCACCGCGGGCCGCGTCGAACTGCTCGGCCGCAAGACCGAGCAGGCGCACGTCGTCCTCGGCATGCCCGGCCTCGCCCGCACCGACGACCGCCGCTGGGCGCTCGGCGTCCTCAACACCGCCCTCGGCGGCGGGATGTCCTCCCGCCTCTTCCAGGAGGTCCGCGAGAAGCGCGGCCTGGCCTACAGCGTGTACTCGTACACCTCCGGCTTCGCCGACTGCGGCCTCTTCGGCGTGTACGCCGGCTGCCGGCCCTCGCAGGTGCACGACGTGCTGAAGATCTGCCGCGACGAACTGGACCACGTCGCCGAGCACGGCCTGTCCGACGACGAGATCAGCCGCGCGATCGGCCAGCTCAGGGGCTCCACGGTGCTCGGCCTGGAGGACACCGGCGCGCTCATGAACCGCATCGGCAAGAGCGAGCTGTGCTGGGGCGACCAGATGTCGGTCGACGACATGCTGGCCCGGATAGCGGCCGTGACCCCGGACGAGGTCCGTTCGGTGGCCCGCGACATCCTGGGACAGCGCCCGTCGCTGTCGGTCATCGGTCCCCTCAAGGACAAGCAGGCCGCCCGGCTGCACGACGCGGTCGCCTGACAGCGGTGTAATCCACTCCCCGTAAGGAAGCACAACAGATGAGCAAGCTGCGCGTGGCGGTCCTCGGCGCCAAGGGCCGGATCGGTTCCGAGGCGGTCCGGGCGGTCGAGGCCGCCGAGGACCTGGAGCTGGTGGCCGCCCTCGGCCGCGGCGACAAGCTGGAGACGCTGGCCGAGACCGGCGCCCAGGTCGCCGTCGAACTGACCACCCCGGCCTCCGTCATGGACAACCTCGAGTACTGCGTACGGCACGGCATCCACGCCGTCGTCGGTACGACGGGCTGGACCGACGAGCGCCTCACGCAGCTGAAGGGCTGGCTGGACGCGTCCCCCGGGACGGGCGTGCTCATCGCGCCGAACTTCTCCATCGGCGCCGTCCTCACCATGAGGTTCGCGCAGATCGCGGCCCCGTACTTCGAGTCGGTCGAGGTCGTGGAACTGCACCACCCGAACAAGGTGGACGCCCCGTCCGGCACCGCCACGCGCACCGCCCAGCTCATCGCCGAGGCCCGCCGCGCGGCAGGCACGGCCCCGGCGCCGGACGCTACGACGACGGCCCTGGACGGCGCCCGCGGAGCCAGTGTGGACGGCATCCCCGTGCACGCCGTCCGCCTGCGCGGGCTGCTGGCACACCAGGAGGTCCTGCTCGGCGGCGAGGGCGAGACCCTCACCGTCCGCCACGACTCGCTCCACCACAGCAGCTTCATGCCGGGCATCCTGCTGGGCGCGCGCCGCGTGGTGACCGCTCCGGGCCTGACGTTCGGCCTGGAGCACTTCCTGGACCTGAGCTGAGCCCCGGAACCATGCGCGCCAAGCTCTCCTACGCCCTCACGGCCGCCGTCCTGGTCTTCTACTTCGTCCTGGTCGGCAGCCGCGGCGTCATGCTCGTACAGTCCGGCACGGTCATCACCGTGACCTTCGGCGTCGCCGTCCTCATCCTGCCGGTCATCGGCGTCTGGTTCCTGTGGAAGAACACCCAGTTCGTCCGCCGGGCCAACGCGCTCGCCGCCGAACTCGACGCGGAGGGCGGCCTGCCCGTGGACGAGCTGAAGCGCACCCCCGGCGGGCGTATCGACCGGGACTCCGCCGACGAGGTCTTCGCCCGCCGCAAGGCCGAGACGGAGGCCGCCCCCGACGACTGGCGCAGCTGGTTCCGCCTGGCCGTCGCCTACCACGACGCCCGCGACACCCCGCGGGCCCGCAAGGCGATGCAGCGGGCCATCAGCCTCCACGACGGAAAGCGGATCGAGACCGCCTGAACCGCCTGCCGTATGCCGAAGGGGTCGGCCGCAGACATCTGCGGCCGACCCCTTCGGCGAATTGCGCCCTCAGCCGAGCCGGTTCTCCGCGGCCCACGCCTCCACCGCGTCCGCCGCCCGGTCGAAGGCCTCGAGCCGCCCCAGGAAGTCCGCCCCGTGCGTGGTCAGCAGTTGCATGGTCTCCTGTGGCCGGTCCCGCCGTACGACGGTCAGCGCCTGCCCCTGGACGGTCCGCGGCAGGCCCAGCCAGCGCACCGGCTGCTGCACGGTCCGTACGGCCGCCACCCGGTTCCACGGCACGGTCCTCGTGAGCAGGAACCGCACCTGCCTGAGCCCGCGCGGGCTCACCCACACGCCCACCCGCAGCAGCCGCAGCGCACCGACGATCACCAACAGGGAGACGCCGAAGATGACCGCGGCCTCGGACATCGATCCGGTCAGCGCGATCACCACCGCGGCGAACAGCACGTACGAGGCGAGCAGCAGTGCCAGCGCGGCCGTCGCGACCCGCCAGGGGCCGGGGCGGTAGGGGCGCCGCCAGCGCTCACGGTCCTCGAAGGGCAGCGCGACGTCGTCGGCTGCGTCGAATGCGCGGTCGGCCGTCAGGAAGGGCAGGGGCACGGCTGGTCCTCACTCGTCCATGCGTGGGCTGTGCCCGGTGAGGCTATCCGGCCGGATACCCGCTCACCACCATCGGGGGTCCGGATGGAGTCAGTGCCCCTGGGACGCCTGCGACTGCGGGGTCTGTGAGGTGTGGTCCACGGTCAGGGCCGGCATCCCGATGACCAGGGAGCCCACCAGTGCGGCGACGATGGTGAGCCCGAGGAGCCATCGCCCGGCCATCTGGCCGAAGGAGGACCGCTCGCGGGGCGGGGGAGTGACATTGCTTCGGAACCTGTCCGCCTCGGCGAGGAAGGCGAACGGTACGGGTTCACGCCGGCGGAGCATCGGGGGACCGCACCTTTCGGGACTCGAACGAATCGCTGCTGTCAACACAGACGACCGAGTGCCACAAAAGGTGCCCGTCTCGCCTGAATTCACAGATCTTTTCCGAGGATGTCGCGGCCGGCACCGAACGCCCCGTTGTCAGTGGCGGCCCGTAGAGTGGGCGCCGCCCACAGAAGTGATGGAAGGGACCCTCCGACCCGTGACCGACACCCCCGCCGACGACCTCACGCCCAGCTTTCGAAGCGACGTCACCGTCGAGCTGGTCAAGCACAGCGCGTCCGACTCCGACGTGCTGTGGGCCGCCCGAGTGTCCACCGCCGGCGAGCAGTCCCTGGATGAGCTGGCGAAGGACCCCGAGCGCTCCAAGGGTCTGATCAACTACCTGATGCGGGACCGGCACGGCAGCCCCTTCGAGCACAACTCGATGACCTTCTTCATCAGCGCCCCGATCTTCGTCTTCCGCGAGTTCATGCGGCACCGGGTCGGGTGGTGCCTGCCGGGGGACGCCATGATCCGCGTCGGCACCGGCAAGAACGGCGAAGCCAGACGGATCGCGGACGTCCATCGGGACTGGAAGACCGGTGTGCCCGATTCCATGGGGCGTACGCGCACGCTGAAGTCCGGCCGGAACCTCTTGGCCGACACCGTCGACCTCGAGACCGGGTTGGCGGAGAAGGCGCCCGTGGTCGACGTCTTCGAGTCCGGCGTGAAGCCGATCCTCAAGATGTCGACAACGAACGGGAACGCTCTGCGATGCACCGCGGAGCACCGTGTATGGACGCCGGACGGCTGGGTCCGCGCCGGTGACCTGCGCGCCGGCGACCGGGTCGGGCGGCTGGGTCGTGTGGGGGCCGGCGAGCGGGTGGGCATCCCGGAGCGCCTGCGTGAGGGCATTCGGATCTGGACCACCGAGCAGCGGGCCGAGCTCGTCGCGCCCATGGACCTGTGCTACATCTGCGACGAGAAGTTCGAGGCCGAGGACCTGGAGCTGGTTCACGTCGTCCCGGTGGACGCCGATCTGACCAAGGCGCTCGACGTCTCGAACCTGCGACCGGCCTGCAAGCCGTGTCACGAGCGGAAGACCGACGGCGAAGGCGTGCCGACCGGAGTGCGCACCCGCGCCCTTCAGGACGGCGTGTGCTGGGAGAGCGTCGTCTCCGTCGTCCCCGACGGGGAGGAGATGACCTACGACATCGCCATGCCGCCGCCGCACCACAACTTCATCGCGGACGGTTTCGTCGTACACAATTCGTACAACGAGGAGTCGGGGCGCTACCGCGAGCTCCAGCCGGTCTTCTACGTTCCCGGTGAGGACCGCAAGCTGGTACAGCAGGGACGCCCCGGCAGGTACGAGTTCGTCCACGGCACTCCCGAACAGTACGGCGCCGTCACCGACGCGATGGAGGAGTCCTACCGGCAGTCCTACGCCGCGTACCAGGAGATGCTGGCGGCCGGCATCGCCCGCGAGGTGGCCCGCGCCACCCTGCCCGTCGGCCTGTTCTCCACGATGTACGCCACCTGCAACGCCCGCTCGCTCATGCACTTCCTCGGCCTGCGCACCCAGCACGAACTGGCCAGGGTTCCTTCCTTCCCGCAGCGGGAGATCGAGATGGTGGGTGAGAAGATGGAGGCCGAGTGGGCGAAGCTCATGCCCCTCACGTACGCGGCCTTCAATGCCAATGGACGTGTGGCTCCGTAGCGAAGGCCTGTTCGCGCGCCCGGCACACATGTGCGGGTCATCCGCGCGAAGTGTCCGTATTGCGGCATTTGGAGAAGTTCATCTAGCCTGATCAAACGGACCCGGTACTGCTTGAACCCCCGAGCAGGCAGTACCGGGATCCGCATTTGTCCTGACTTATCCCGACCCCCCGAGGGCAGACCAGAGGGGGAGCAACGAGTAGCGTGTTACCCATGGCTCCGACCTCCACTCCGCAGACCCCCTTCGGGCGGGTCCTCACCGCCATGGTCACGCCCTTCACGGCGGACGGCGCACTCGACCTCGACGGCGCACAGCGGCTCGCCACCCACCTGGTGGACGCAGGCAACGACGGCCTGATCATCAACGGCACCACCGGCGAGTCGCCCACCACCAGTGACGCGGAGAAATCGGACCTCGTACGAGCCGTTCTGGAGGCCGTCGGCGACCGGGCCCACATCGTGGCCGGAGTCGGCACCAACGACACGCACCACAGCATCGAACTGGCCAAGGCCGCCGAGCGGACGGGCGCACACGGCCTCCTGGTCGTCACCCCGTACTACAACAAGCCCCCGCAGGAGGGCCTGTACCGCCACTTCACGGCCGTCGCCGACGCCACCGAATTGCCGGTCATGCTCTACGACATCCCCGGCCGCAGCGGCGTCCCGATCAACACCGAGACGCTCGTCCGCCTCGCCGAGCATCCCCGGATCGTCGCCAACAAGGACGCCAAGGGCGATCTCGGCCGGGCCGGCTGGGCCATCGCCCGCTCCCGCCTGGCCTGGTACTCGGGCGACGACATGCTGAACCTGCCGCTGCTCTCCGTGGGCGCCGTCGGCTTCGTCTCGGTCGTCGGGCATGTCGTCACCCCCGACCTGCGGGCTCTCGTCGACGCCTTCGTCGCCGGCGAGGTCCAGAAGGCCACCGAGATCCACCAGAAGCTGCTCCCGGTCTACACCGGCATGTTCCGCACCCAGGGCGTCATGACGACCAAGGCCGCCCTGGCCCTCCAGGGCCTGCCCGCAGGACCCCTGCGCTCGCCCATGGTCGAGTGCTCACCCGAAGAGATCGAGCAGCTCAAGATCGATCTTGCCGCCGGCGGGGTACAGCTCTGACAACAGACTTCACAACTGAATAGGCAGGCCACCGGTGCCTGCGATCCACAACGACAACTGCTTCTGCACGAACGTCACGCGCGCCACGTGCCCTACCGGTACGTGGCGTGCGTGTTTGAGGAGAGTCTTTTGAGTCATCCGCATCCCGAACTGGGCCCGCCGCCGCCGCTCCCGAAGGGCGGCCTGCGGGTCACGCCACTCGGCGGCCTCGGCGAGATCGGCCGCAACATGACGGTCTTCGAGTACGGCGGCCGTCTGCTGATCGTCGACTGTGGGGTGCTCTTCCCCGAGGAGGAGCAGCCCGGGATCGACCTGATCCTGCCGGACTTCTCGTCCATCAGGGACCGCCTCGACGAGGTCGAGGGCATCGTCCTCACGCACGGCCACGAGGACCACATCGGCGCCGTCCCCTACCTCCTCCGGGAGAAGCCGGACATCCCGCTGATCGGTTCCAAGCTGACCCTGGCCCTCATCGAGGCGAAGCTCCAGGAGCACCGCATCCGCCCGTACACCCTCGAGGTGGCGGAGGGGAACCGCGAGCGCGTCGGTCCCTTCGACTGCGAGTTCATCGCCGTCAACCACTCCATCCCGGACGCCCTGGCGGTCGCGATCCGCACCCCCGCCGGCATGGTGGTCCACACCGGCGACTTCAAGATGGACCAGCTCCCGCTGGACGGCCGTCTCACGGATCTGCACGCGTTCGCCCGCCTGAGCGAGGAGGGCATCGACCTTCTTCTCTCCGACTCGACGAACGCCGAGGTCCCCGGTTTCGTGCCGCCCGAGCGGGACATCTCCAACGTCCTGCGCACGGTCTTCGCGAACGCCCGCAAGCGGATCATCGTGGCCAGCTTCGCCAGCCATGTCCACCGCATCCAGCAGATCCTGGACACCGCGCACGAGTACGGCCGCCGGGTCGCCTTCGTCGGCCGTTCGATGGTCCGCAACATGGGCATCGCCCGTGACCTCGGCTATCTGAAGGTCCCGCCGGGCCTCGTCGTGGATGTCAAGACCCTCGACGACCTCCCGGACCACGAGATCGTCCTGGTCTGCACGGGCTCCCAGGGCGAACCGATGGCCGCCCTGTCCCGCATGGCCAACCGCGACCACCAGATCCGCATCGTCCCCGGCGACACCGTGATCCTGGCGTCCTCGCTGATCCCCGGCAACGAGAACGCGGTCTACCGCGTGATCAACGGCCTGACCCGCTGGGGCGCCAACGTCGTCCACAAGGGCAACGCCAAGGTCCACGTCTCGGGCCACGCCTCGGCGGGCGAGCTGTTGTACTTCTACAACATCTGCCGCCCGAAGAACCTGATGCCGGTCCACGGCGAATGGCGCCACCTGCGCGCCAACGCCGAACTGGGCGCCCTGACCGGTGTCCCGCACGACCGCATCGTGATCGCCGAGGACGGCATCGCCGTCGACCTCGTCGAAGGCAAGGCGAAGATCTCCGGCAAGGTCCAGGCGGGTTACGTCTACGTCGACGGCCTCTCGGTCGGCGACGTCGGCGAGCCGGCCCTGAAGGACCGGAAGATCCTCGGCGACGAGGGCATCATCTCGGTCTTCGTGGTCGTTGACTCCTCCACAGGAAAGATCACCGGAGGGCCGCACATCCAGGCCCGCGGTTCGGGTATCGAGGACTCGGCCTTCTCGGAGGTCACTCCGAAGATCACCGAGGTCCTGGAGCGCTCGGCCCAGGACGGTGTGGTCGAGCCCCACCAGCTGCAGCAGCTCATCCGCCGCACCCTGGGCAAATGGGTCTCCGACACGTATCGCCGCAGGCCGATGATCCTCCCGGTCGTGGTGGAGGTCTGAGCCACGTACGACCCGTCGTACGCGTGAACCTGGAGCGGGGCGCCTCGATTTGCATCGAGCCGCCCCGCTCCAGTACGTTTACGGCTCCGCCCGAACGGGAACTCGGACGCTTCGCGCGTCGGAACCAGTCCCCGGGAGGGGCCGGGAAAACCGACTCAGAACCTCTGATAAAGTCGGAACCGCCGGAAAGGAAACCGCGAAACAAAAGCGGGAGCCTGGAAAGCACCGAGGAAATCGGATCGGGAAACGGTCTGGTAGAGTCGGAAACGCAAGACCGAAGGGAAGCCCGGAGGAAAGCCTGAGAGAGTCTCTCGGGTGAGTACAAAGGAAGCTTT
>NZ_JBEOWF010000072.1:0-39086 GCF_040295925.1 Streptomyces sp. NPDC002588 | reverse complement strand
ACCCAGCGAACGCCGAACGCCTGACCGGCCGCAATACCCCAACGTCACACCATCGAGCGATCACAAGCCGGACAGAAGGTCACGTTCCGCACTCTGAGAGGCCGGTCGAGCGGGCGCACGCGATTGCCGCGGCAGTGTCGGTATGATTCTGAGGCGCCCCTCGAATTCTCCTTTGGGTCCTGGCACATTGCACCCGCCGATGCATGGCCGCAGGGCTGTCCAGCGGATCAAGTCGCAGAAAAACAGCAGCAACAGATCAGTGCAGGTGAGCAGTAGCGGGGCGGCGAGGTTGGCCTCGGCCGATCGCCCGGTCGCCGCACCCCGGCCCATCCGCGAGCATGGCGAGGCCAGTTGCTACCAATGACCGGGCAGGCGGACTGACCAGCGCCGTCCCTCACTGGTCGTCATGGCCGTGGGAAGTGCTGAAGGAAGACAAGGAATACCAGGAGTGTCCTTCCAGCAGCGGGGAGGCACGTCCTCGGTGCGGCAGCGACCGGGGCGATGCTCAGGGCGCCGCCAGCGCTTCTCGCAGGGCCAGTTCTGCGTCGTGCCCGTAGATCCACCCGTTGTGCGCGAAGGGGTCCGCGTTTGCGAACGACGCGTCCCTGGCCTGCTGGGCGGGCCCGTCGGGCAGGTGGTTGCTCTCCGCCCTGCCCCGGCTCATCTCTTGCACCCGGGTAGCGCGGGGGCGGCGGATGTCCTCGTAGCGGAGCAGCGCGGCCGCTGGGTCTTCCGGTTGGTCGGCGAGGCAGCCTGCCAGGACGGCGGCGTCTTCCATCGCCTGCGCCGCTCCCTGCGCGAAGAAGGGGAACATCGGGTGCGCCGCATCGCCCAGCAACGCGACGGGCCCGTTCGTCCAGCGGGGCAGCGGGTCCCGGTCGAGCAGCGCCCATCGCCCCGTACGCTCCGCGGCCGACAGCAGCGCCCCCAGGTCGTCGGACCACCTGGCGAACTCGGCGCGAAGGTCCTCGATCCGTCCCTCGGCCGACCAGGATTCCGTCGTCCAGTCGTGCGCCGGCCCGAACGCGACGATGTTGATCTGTGCGCCCGCGGAGATCGGGTAGTGGACCAGGTGGCGGTCGGGGCCGAGCCACAGCGTATGGACCGGGCGGCGCGCGAACGCCGGCGCGCTCTCCGCCGGTACGAGGCATCGCCAGGCACATATGCCCGAAAACCGCGGCGAACCCGCTTCGGCCACGAAGCGTCCCACGGTCGTGTGCACGCCGTCGGCGCCGACGACGACGTCGGCGACCTCCCGTGATCCATCGGTGAAGGTCAGCTCGACGCCTTCGTCCAGTCGGTGGAGGTCGGCGAGCCGCATCCCTAGGCGCAGCGATGGCTCGGGGACCGCTGCCCGCACCGCAGCGAGGAGATCGGCGCGGTGCACGACATAGCTCTGCTCGCCGAAGCGCCGCTCGCATTCCTCGCCGAGGTCCTGGGAGAACAGCACGCGCCCATCCTCCCAACGCCGGAACTCCCACCCGGTCTGCAGACGCACCGCGCGTTCTTGAAGGCGGTCCAGCCGGCCGAGGCTGCGCAGCAGTCGCACAGCGTTGGGGGAGACGACGAGGCCGGCACCGACCTCGGTCAGGGCGGGCGCCTGCTCGTACACGGTCGCCTCGATCCCGGCGCGGTGCAGGAACGCCGCGGTGGCCAGACCGCCGATACCGCCGCCGACCACGGCCACACGCAGGCCGGGCGCGTATCTCTTGTCCTGGCTGCTCATTCACTGACTCCTGTCGGTCGAAGCAATGCCTGCCCCTGCGGCGTGCGCGGGAGCGAGCACGATGTCGAAGCGGACGCTGGACCATGCAACGCCTGCCAGATCGCGTCCGTCGGGGGTGGGTGTGCCCGTGGGGTGCTCCACGAAGTCGTGGATGAGCGGGTCCTTGACACCGAACACGGCGTCGCTGGTGAGGAGTTCGTCGCCGCGGACGAAGATGTGGGTGATCAGGGTTCGCTTGCCGTCGGCCCGGACATCGAAGTGCAGGTGCGAGGCGCGCATGGGGGAACGGCCGACGGCGGCGAGCAGCGCGCCGACGGGGCCGTCGTGCGGGATCGGGTAGGGGGTCGGGGTGATCGCCCAGAACCGGTAGTCGCCGTTCTCGTCGGCGAACAGGTGGCCGCGCGCCGCCATGCGGTCGCCGTCGTACTGCACGTCGTAGAAACCGTCCTCGTCGGCTTCCCACACCTCGATGCGGGCACTTGGCATCGGTTTCCCGTCGGTGCCGGTGACCGTGCCCTCGACCCAGCACGGCTGCCCGGCGGCACCGAAGGCGATGTCCCCGCCCAGCGGGATCTCGGCTGAGCCCTCGACGTAGAACGGGCCGAGCACGGTCGCCTCGGTCGCGTTCGCGTACGCCTCGTTGTTGATCGCGATCGTCTGCATGGACGCCCCGAGCACGTCCGACAGGAGGATGAACTCCTGCCGCTTGTCGTCGGTGATGTGCCCGGCCGCGGTGAGGAACTCGATCGCGGACGCCCACTCCTCCTCGGTCAGACGCACCTCGCGCAGGAACGCGTGCAGGTGCCGGGTCAGCGCCTGCATCAGCTGCTTCAGCCGCGGGTCCTGCGAGGTCTCGAACGAGGCCACGACCTTCTCCATCAGGGCCTGCTCACGCTCCTGCTGCTCAGCAGCCACCTGCGTGCCGGCCTCGCCGCTCTGCTCACTCATCGTCAGTCCTCCTTGCCATCGGTCATCGTGCTCGGGTCCTCCCCCGCCCAGGCCGAACGCAGCAGACGCTGGAGATCGCCGGCTGTCACCGGACGCGGATTGCTGTCCGGCACCACGTCCAGGACCGCCTGCACGACGTCGTCAACATCGGCCTCTTCCAACCCGTAGTCGCGCAGCGCCTTGGGCGCGTCCACGTCATGCCGGAGTCGCTGCAGACCTTCGATCGCCGACCGCGCACCGAATGCGGCCGCGATCCGCTGCTCGGCTTCCGGGGCGGCGGGAGCGTTGAATGCCAGAACGTAGGGCAGCACCACCGCGTGGGTCTGGGCGTGCGGCAGGTCGCACATGCCGCCCAGGACGTGGCAGATCTTGTGATGCAGCCCCGAACCCGCCGACGAGAACGCCACCCCCGACAGGTACGTGCCGTACAACGCTTGCTCGCGGCCCGGAAGTCCGGCCGGGTCGACCACCACTGCGGGCAGTCCTGCCACCAGCGCGCGGATCCCCTCTCCCGCCAACGCCCGGTCGATGGGGTCCACGCGGGGGCCCCACATCGCGTCGACGCAGTGCGCCAGCGCGTTCAGCCCCGACGCGACAGTCATGGGCACCGGCAAGGACACCGTCAGCGTCGCGTCGTACACGACGGAGCGCGGCAGGACCCGTGCGTCCACTCCCGTTGTCTTGCGCGCGCGCTCGGTCAGACCCCACACACTCGTGGCCTCCGAGCCCGCGTACGTGGTGGGAACGGCCACAATGGGCACGTCCGCGGTCAACGCGATCGCCTTCGCCAAGCCAGTGGTGGAACCGCCACCGACGCTGACCAGGCAGTCCACCTCGTGTCCGGCCGCGGCGGCGCGCGCACGCTCGGCCACCTCCACGGGAATGTGCATCACCACCTCACTCCACCGCAGCACGACCGGCAGGTCGGCGGTGACCTTCTGCGCTAGCTCCGTCTCCGCGGCTGCCGCGATCACCATCACCCGCGAAGCGCCGAGCCTCTCCACCTCGGCCCGTACCGTCGCCGCCGCCTCACCCAAGGCGAAACACACCCGTTGGGGCAGGGTCTCGTGCTCGAAGCGCATGTCTGCCGAGTCGGCGTCATGGCCGCCCCGGACTTGCGACGTCCCGGTCATGTGCATGCCCGGACTCCTTTCATCGGTAAGCGGGATCGGGCGACGTCCCTGGCGAGCGGCAGCCGCGACTCCCGCTGTCCGGCCATGGGCCGCGTCCGGCTCGGCATCGCGAAGGACTGCTCGTACCCATCCGGCGCCCTGGCGGTCGGCAGGATCCACCATGACGTCCACGTCCGCGAAGGAGGCAGTCGACTCCGTCCGAAGAGTCTGCTCCCGCTCGCCGCCTACGCCTCGCCCATCCCGAGAGGGCCACAGGGCCCTGGGAGAGAGATTCGGGGACCGTCCCCACGACGGTCAGTACGATGTCCGGTGAATGGACATCTTCCTGCGCGCAAGCACGTCCGCGGGCCGGAGAAGGGGCGGGCGGGAACCCCGTCACCGCGATGAGAGGAGTCGAAAACGGCCAACAGCAGCGACCGTGGCCGCACGGTCACCTCCCGGGCCCTGGCGATCCTGGGCGCGTTCACGCCGGCACGCCCGGAGCTGACACTCGCCCAGCTGTGCCGGCTCACCGGCCTCCGCCACGCCACCGCCCACCGGCTGGTCGGTGAGCTGATGGCGTGGGGAGCACTGGAACGCATCCCGACCGGCGCCTATGTCATCGGCCTGCGTCTGTGGGAGCTGGGTACGCTTAACCCCCGGGGGCTGCCGCTGCGCGTCCGGGCGATGCCCGTCATGGAAGACCTGCATGCCGCCACGCAGCAGCACGTGCAGCTGGCCGTCCTCGATGGCACCGATGCCCTCGTCGTCGAGCGGATCTCCGCGACAGGAGCGGTTCCAGTGGTCGCCGGAGTCGGCGGACGGCTGCCCCTGCACGCATCCGCCGTCGGCCAGGTGCTGCTGGCCCACGCCGGCGAGGGGCTGTTCACCGAGGTCGCACGGGACGGCCTGGCAGGCGTAACGCCCAGGACCATCACCGACCCTGCCGCAATGCGTGTGGCGTTGGCGGAATGCCGGCGGACCGGCGTCGCAATCGTGCGCGAGGAGATGAGCCCGGAGGCCTACTCGGTGGCGGCGCCGGTCACCGACCCGAAAGGCCACGTGGTCGCGGCTCTGTCCGTGGTGGGCGCCGACGCCCGAACCCATCTACTCGTGCCCGCGGTCGTGATGGCCGGCCGCGGCATCTCCCGGGGCCTGGGGTCCGGATCCGAGATGTGAGGTGCTCGCCGCCGTACGCGGGCGGCGTTCCGAGGCCCGAGGGCGTCCGAGGCCAGTCCCGCTCCGGTTCGGTTCGGTTCGGTTCGACATGATCAGCCGCAGTCGCATGCCGTGTGCGGCACGGCGGACGGGGTGGCACCGCCTGTGGACTGGCCGGCCCACGACGGCCGGAGGCGTTCATCAGCGACCGGCGACCGTGACGGATTCACCGGGACTCGTGGCGAGTCGAGGCGCTCGTAGAACCCCAGGCGTGGACGATACGGTCGCCCGGGACGGTCAGAACTGATACCAGGTGGGCGATCTCGCCCTCCGGGACGATGAAGTAGTCCGCGGACAGCACCGCGAGGTCGGCGGAGCTTCCGCGCTCCAGCGATCCCTTCTCGTTCTCCTCACCGGTGAGCCACGCACCGCCCACCGTGCAGTGGCGCAACGCCTCCATCCGGCCGAGGCGACCGGCCTTGCCCAGGACTGGCATGCCGCCGACGGTTCTGCCGGTGACCATCCAGCGCAGCGATATCCATGGGTTGCAGTTGGACAGGCGGGTGCCGTCGGTCCCGGCGCCGACCGGTATCCCCGGCTCCGGCATCCGCTTGACCGGCCGGGCGTTTGCCAGCCTTGTCGGGGCCGTATCGGTTGACGCAGCACTCGCCCTGGAAGGCGAGTCGGTCCTGGACCGAGATACCGTCGTGCAGGTTCGCGCCCCGTGCGATGTTGCGGTCTCTGATGGTCTCGGCGTGGTCGTGGAACCAACGCAGCCCGTCGAACGGGATTTCCTTGTTGACCTGCTCCAGCAGGGGAGGGGTTCGGAGAGGTTGCCGGTGTCGAAGGCGGAGGCGGAGGCGGAGGCGGCGAGGATCCCACCCATACCGCAGATGCGGAAGTACTCGTCGCCGCCCGGAGCGAGATGTCCTCGATCCAGCCGGAGATGTCGGATAGTTCCTATCCGGCGCGCGGGCCTCGCGGTGCAGGTCCCGCGCCCCGGTGGCGTTGAGCGCGCAGTCTGTCCACCCGGCTGTGCACCGGCGTCGTGCAAGGCGGCCGAAGCGGGGTCCGGTGCGAGGACGGCGGCACCAGCCGTGGCGGTCGCGGTGAGCAGGGTACGGGGCTTTGGATACGGAAGGTTCCAGAGCCGACCGTCGTCAGGGGTCGTGTTCAACAACAAATGTGCATGCAGTTTGACTGATTGCAAGAGTTGCGTCCTGACTGAACGAAGCTGAACGCTTTAACCGTGGCCTTGCCATCGCAATGAAGCTCCATAGTCAAGCTGCAACCACAGGCCGACACCCGATTACGCCACCGCCAACAGCCTGTGGCCTCCGCGAACCGTGCCGCAGGCGCACCTCGCACCCGCGAGTCGCACGCGCCGGCCGGCACCGCCAGGAGCAGTCGACACAGCCGAAGCCAAGGTGCACGAAACAGAGGTACTCGTCAGGTTTCCGGAACCTGGCATCCAGGTTCCCTGTACGCAACCCTTTACAGGGCCGCCACAGTGTGCACACTTAGCGGTGCGAGGTCAGTCACCGACGATGTGGCCGAGAACATCGCCGGCGGTCGTGGCCCGGAGTCCTTCGAAGGGACACAGCATGAGCGAGGAGAGCCGCCGTCCTCGCGCGAGCCAAGGCGCCCAGTTGCCCTGGCGGCCTGCAGGCATAAGTCACACCCTCTGATCCAGACGGGCATGCCTTCAGCCTCCGCATGCACGCCCTGGGGCGCACCGGTCGGCGACCAACAAAAGACTTCCCACACACCGCACAAGGCAAAGAACTTTTCACCGAACAACGAAGTTATGTGAGAGGAATTCACATGCACGAAGTAGGTCGTAGAGGAAGCCGGGGCAGCGCCACCTGGCCTCCGGTGACACTGCTGGTACTTGCCATCTGTGGAATCACGGTCATTTCTGACGGGTATGACGTGGTCATCTACGGCGCGGTGATTCCGTCCCTTCTCCACGAACCCGGGTGGGGCCTGACTCCCGCTGGTGCCGGTCTGATCGGTTCCATCGGCCTGGTCGGGATGCTTGTAGGAGCTACGACCTTCGGCACGCTCACCGACACACTGGGCCGGCGCAGGATGCTGATCGCCTGTCTGTGCTGGTTCTCGGTGATGACAGCCCTGTGCGCGACGGCCACCTCTCCGCAGGTCTTCGGCCTCTTCCGGTTCCTCGCCGGCCTCGGTCTCGGCGGCGTGCTGCCGATTGCCAGCGCACTCGTCGGCGAGTACTCGCATCCCAAAACGCGCAACCTGGTCTTCGCGATCCTCTTCAGTGGCTTTCCCATAGGCGGCATCATCGCCGCTCTCACCGGAATCTTCGCGATTCCACGGTTCGGTTGGCAGGCGATGTTCCTGTTCGCCGTCCTCCCGCTCGTCCTGGTCGTTCCGCTGGCCCTCAAGTTCCTGCCCGAGTCGATCGCGTTCCTCCGCACAAAGGGGCGGCATGCCGAGGCGGAGAAGATGGCCGACCGCTGGAACATCACCACGGACGATGCGCAGAACGTCGCACCGGCATCGGAGTCGCACCAGTCCGGAACCGGCTCAGGCAGCACGTCGTCGGTGAAGGCTCTCTTCTCCCGTAGCTACATCGTGGCAACCCTGTGCTTCCTGGCGATGACCTGCCTGTGCCTGTTCATGATCTACGGATACAACACCTGGCTCCCGGAGCTCATGCGACGGGCCGGCTTCTCCGCGGGCTCTGCGCTCGGCTTCCTTCTGGTGTTCAACATCGGAGCCGTCGTCGGCACACTCGTCCTCTCGTTGGCAGCCGACCGACTCGGCTCCAAGCCGATCATCACCGTGACATTTCTCGTGTCCAGCGTGGCCGTGACAGTGCTCAGCCTGCGGCTGCCCACGGTGCTGCTGTACGCAGCCGTCGCGCTGGGCGGTGCCGGGGTGAATGCCACGCAGACGTTCATCCTCGCCAACGTCTCCAAGCACTATCCGGTACGCATGGGCGCCACGGCGCTGGGCTGGACGCTGGGCTTCGGCCGCGTCGGCTCGATGCTCGCCCCGCCGCTGCTGGGGCTCATCATCGGGGCCGGGCTGGCATACCAGTGGAACTTCTACGCACTGGCCGTACCCGGCGTCATCGGCGCCCTACTGATCGGGCTGGTTCCCCGCTCACCGGGAGCGGAAGCTCCGGCAGGTCGTGCGGGCATGCGTCCCCTCGCGGAGCATACCTGAGCCACGCACCGAGGTGACGCCCGCGCCGCCGCTTGCTGATCCTTGGCACCAACAGGGCACCGAAGGCAGGCTCCCTGGTCGGGTGAAGCTTTTGATGGACCGTGCATGAGGGCAGGGCCTCCTGGTAGCTCGGGTTGCGAAACGAACCGAGTACCTGAAGGCCCTGTTGCCCTGTTCTACGCTCTCGATGTGCCACTGACGATCACCGGTTACGCCTGGGTCGTGGTCTTCTGCTTGAGGCGTTCGTAGGGGGTCTGGCCGCCGAGGCCGCCGTGTGGGCGATGGTAGTTGTAGTAGTCCTCCCACTCGCGCAGTTTGTCGTTGAAGACCTCGGCGTCGATGCGGTGGGAGCGTTCGACCTTGCCGTTCAGACGTGGGGTGCGGGGCTTGATGTAGGTGTGGGCGATGCCTTTGTCGAGGACGTGCCCGTGGAAGGCGGACTGGAATTCAGCGCCGTTGTCGGTCTGGATGACCTCGACCTGGAACGGCAGGCGCTGGATGACGTAGTCGAGGAACTGGATGGCGGTGGCCTGGTTCAGCTGCGGGTAGATCCGCAGGACGCGCAGCCGTGTGCAGTCGTCGATGGCGGTGAACTGGAAGTACTTGTTGCGGCCGCCGCGGCGCCCTGGTGGCATCGAGGCGAAGGGCTCGATGAACTTCACGTCGATCTGGACCCGGTGCCCGGGCAGCTGCTTCTCGTAGCGCTTCCACCGGCGGTCGTGGCCCTTGTAGCGCTGCGAGGCCGGCAGGCGGCCCATGTCCAGGCGGTTGAGGATGCGCCAGACGCCGGACTTGCTGATGGTGACGTCGTGGTACCGCTTGAGGTACATGGCGATCTTCTCGGGGCCGAAGTGGTAGTTCTGCCGCAGGTAGATAATCTTCCCGACCACCTCGACGTGGGTCGCGTTCGGGCAGGTCTTCGGCGCCTTGGAGCGGGTGCGCAGGCCCTCGACGCCTTCGGCCTGGTAGCGGCGGTACCAGATGTAGTACGCCTGCCGGCTGATCCCGAAGTGCCGGCACGACATAGCGACGTACCCGGTGACCTCTTCGACGTGGCGTATGACGGCCAGGCGCCGCTTGGCCTCACGGTGAAGCGGCGGGGTGGTGGGGGTGGACTTCGGCATGTGGATCTCCGTAGTGATCGGAGACCCAGGTGTCAATGATGATCCGCAGTTCTATACCGACATACGCGCTGCCGCCATCGGAAGTCCGATCGGCTGCCCGGTCGTGTGGCTTCGCCGCGTACGTGTACGCGAATGCAGGGGGCGGGCTGGCGTGTGTGTGCAGGTATCCAAGCGGCCCCGAGTCGCGGCACTGCTCAGTGCCTCACGCTCACGTATTTCTCGATGACCGCTGCGACCTGTTCCGCTGCTGCTGAATTCCGGCCCGCTCGGCGCGCCAGTCCCAGGTCGACGGTTTCGGTCTCGATGAGCGGCAGGTAGGTCACTCCGTCGACGCGGAGACTCTGTACCGACTCCGGGACCAGGGCGACGCCGTGACCTGCGGCAACGAACACGACGAGAGTTGCGGTCTCACCGACCTCGACCAGAGCGGAGGGTTCGAAGCCTGCACGGGCGCAAGCTGCGAGGACCCGGCCGTGCATGGAGGAACGGTCGCGGGACGGGTGGACGACGATCGGCTCGTTGGCGAGTGCCCCGAGAGGGATCTCGCGGTGGCCGGCCAGCGGATGTCCGGTGGGTAGGACGGCCACCAGCCGTTCGGACCGGAGGGTGGTGACCTCGACGGTGGCGTCCACCGGAGTGTCGGTTCGCAACAGGGCGAGGTCGTAGGTGCCTGCGAGCAGGCCTTCGACCAGTTCGGGATTGAGCAGCTCACCGCGCAGTTCCAGGGACACACCCGGCAGTTGCGCCCGCACCGTACGGGCAACTGTGGCAGGACGTCGTATGTGGCGGTTCCGACGAACCCGATGGACACACGTCCGGCCCGGCCGGCGGCAAGCAGTGCCATCTGCTCCTCCGCCCGCTCCACCTCGGCCAGGATCGACCGCGCGTAGGTGACCAGATGGCGGCCTGCTTCGGTGAGCTCCACGCGCCGTGTGGAGCGGTTGAAGAGCGTCGTCCCGAGCTCTCGCTCCAGCTGCTTGAGCTGCTGCGAAAGGGCCGACTGGGCCACGTGCAGGCGCTGGGCGGCGCGGCCGAAGTGGCATTCCTCGACGAGAGCGAGGAAGTAACGGACATGCCGGAGTTCCATGACCGCATCTTATCTGCGTCCCTGATTAATCAAGCAGAACTGGATATTGGACGAGATCAATCCCGGAACCTACGTTGAGTCCCATGGTTGCCAGCTTCGTTTACACAGCAGTGAGAACGGCCTTCGGGCGGTTCGGTGGAGCGCTCGCCGAGCTCCGGCCCGACGACCTCGCCGCCGTCGCCCTCTCAGGAGCCCTGGCCAAGGCGCCGTCCTTCGACCCCGCCCTGATCGGCGACGTGGTCTGGGGCAACGCCAACGGCGCGGGCGAGGACAACCGGAACGTCGGCCGGATGGCGGTCCTCCTGGCGGGTCTGCCGATGTCGGTGCCGGCCACGACCGTCAACCGGCTCTGCGGCTCCTCGCTCGACGCGGCGATCATCGGCTCGCGCGCCGTCGAGAGCGGTGACGCCGACATCGTCCTCACCGGCGGGGTGGAGTCGATGACGCGCGCGCCGTGGGTCCTGCCGAAGCCGTCACGCGCCTTCCCCGCCGGCAACGTGACCGCCGTGTCGACCACCCTGGGGTGGCGGCTGGTCAACGAACGCATGCCGAAGGAGTGGACCGTCTCCCTGGGCGAGGCGAACGAGCAGCTGGCCGAGCGGTTCGCCATCACCCGGGAACGGCAGGACGAGTTCGCCGCCCGCTCGCACCATCTCGCGGACGATGCCTGGAACTCGGGTTTCTACGACGACCTGGTGGTTCCCGTCGTGCTGGACGGCGAAGTCCGTCTCTCCCGCGACGAGGGCATCCGGCCCGGATCCACGCCGCAGAAGCTGGCCGGCCTCAAGCCGGCGTTCCGCCCCGACGGCGTCATCACCGCCGGCAATGCCTCGCCATTGAACGACGGTGCGTCTGCCGTGCTGATCGGCTCTCAGGAGGCGTCGTCGCGCATCGGCCTCGCGCCGCAGGCTCGCATAGCGGGCCGGGGGGTGTCGGCACTTGAGCCGCAGATGTTCGGGTTCGCGCCGGTCGAGGCAGCCGAGCGGGCGCTGAAACGGGCGGGGATCTCTTGGTCGGACGTGTCGGCGGTGGAACTCAACGAGGCCTTCGCCGTTCAGTCGTTGGCCTGCGTGGACGCCTGGAAGATCGATCCGGCCATCGTGAACACCAAGGGCGGTGCGATCGCGATCGGCCATCCGCTCGGCGCCTCCGGCGGCCGGATCCTGGGCACCCTCGCCGCGCGGCTGCGCGCGTCGGGGCAGCGGTGGGGCGTCGCCGCGATCTGTATCGGTGTCGGACAGGCCCTGGCGGTCGTCCTGGAGAACGTTGCGGAGCAGGCCCGATGACTGTTCAGGTGTGTGCGGATGCCGATGAGGCGGTGGCCGGGATCAGGGACGGCTCGACCGTGCTGGTCGGAGGCTTCGGCATGGCCGGCATGCCGGTCGAGTTGATCGACGCGCTCATCCGGCAGGGCGCGAGCGATCTGACAGTGGTGTCGAACAACGCCGGCAACGGGGACACGGGGCTGGCCGCGCTGCTGGCCAAAGGCCGGGTGCGCAGGATCGTGTGCTCCTTCCCCCGCCAGTCCGACTCCTGGGTCTTCGACCGGCTCTACCGCGAGGGATTGATCGAGCTCGAGGTGGTGCCACAGGGCACCCTCGCCGAGCGGATGCGCGCTGCCGGTGCCGGCATCGGCGCGTTCTTCTCGCCCACGGGCGTCGGTACACCCCTGGCGGAGGGGAAGGAGACCCGCGAGATATGCGGCCGCACCTACGTCCTGGAGTACCCGATCAAGGGCGATGTGGCGCTGATCGGCGCCCACAGGGCCGACCGGATGGGCAACCTCGTCTACCGCAAGACCGCACGCAACTTCGGACCGGTCATGGCCACTGCCGCTGCCACGGTCGTGGCCCAGGTCCGCGAAATCGTCGAGATCGGTGCAATCGACCCGGAGGCCGTCGTGACGCCGAGCATCTACGTCGACCGCGTAGTGCAGGCGGGGGTGCCCGCATGAACGCGTCTGCCTCGCTGGTGGAGAACCTCGACCAGGGGCCGCTGGGCAAGGACGAGATGGCCGCCCTGGTGGCGCGCGACATCCCGCACGGCTCCTACGTCAACCTCGGTATCGGCCAGCCGACGCTGGTCGCCGACCACCTCCCCGAGGGATCGGGGGTGGTGCTGCACACCGAGAACGGCATGCTCAACATGGGCCCCGCAGCCACGCCCGGTCACGTGGATCCCGATCTCACCAACGCGGGGAAGATCCCGGTCACCGAGCTACCAGGAGCGGCCTACTTCCATCACGCCGACTCCTTCGCGATGATGCGCGGCGGCCACCTCGACATCTGCGTGCTCGGCGCCTTCCAGGTCTCGGCCGTCGGCGACCTGGCCAACTGGCACACCGGCGCGCGCGACGCGATCCCTGCCGTCGGGGGTGCGATGGACCTCGCGATCGGCGCCAAAAAGGTGTTCGTCATGATGACTCTCTTCGCGAAGGACGGCTCGCCCAAACTGGTGCAGGAATGCGGTTACCCGCTGACCGGGCTGGGATGCGTCGACCGCGTCTACACTGACCTGGCGACATTCCGCGTCGGCCCCGAAGGCGTCACCGTCCTCGAAACCTTCGGTATCACCTACAACGACCTCGCGGCGCGCCTTGACCTACCTCTCGCCACGACGAACTGAGCCAGGAGGGACCGGCCACCCGTCGTCACAGACCCCGGCTGATGTCCCGCGCGACCGCGAGCAGCGGCTGCGCCAGTGACGTCAGCCGGGCGCGGGGGCAGCGGGAGGACGGGGCCGCCACGGCGACGGCGGCGACGGCGGCGCCCGACCGGTCGCGGACGCACGCACCGACGGCGTTCACGCCGCGCTCGCTCCCCTGGAGGTTGATCGCGTACCCATTGCGTCGGACGGCCGCCAGTTCGGTGGCTAGGCGCTGGAAGCCCCCGGTTCCCTTCGCTCCGTGGCCGGGGAGCCCATTGGGGTAGAGGGACCGGAGCCGGTCCGGCGGCAGTTCCGCGAGCAGCGCCTTGCCGCCCGAGGTCACATGTGCGGGCAGGAGTGTTCCGATCCGGTAGCTGACGCGCAGCGCCTGAGGCCCTTCCACTCCGTCCAGGAACCGGGTCCCGTTGCCCTCCAGAACCATGAGGTGTGTGGTCTCGCGGACGGTGTCCGCCAGCTGTTGCAGGTAGGGGTGGGCGATGGTGGTCAGGTCGGGGGGCGGGGTTGCCTGACTCCCTCTGATCGCCCGTAGAGCCGGCCCGGGCCGGTAGACCTTGTGGCGGTCCTGTTCGGCGTAGCCGTGGAAGACGAGCATCGCCAGGATCCGGTGGGCGGTCGAGCGCGCGACCCCCAGTTGGTCGGCAACATCTGTTACACGCAGCTCATCGCGCTCGTGCAGCAGCGTGACGGCGCGCAGGGCGTTGCCGGCCGCGCTCACCGGATACGAGGGGGCTTGCGACTTCTGCCCGTCAGAATTCTTCACAGCAGAACTCTAGACCTCGAGGATTCCCGCGAGGGGAAACATCGGTGTAACGTCACCTGCGACGCTGAACTGTGCACACTTTCAGCGAGCTGCGGAGCACAGAACCTGGAGGTTGCCGTGACCGACACAGCGAGCGACCGGATCGAGCAGAAGCTGCTCGACGAGCTGTATGCAGACTTCGAGGATGCGGGTCTCATACCGCTGTGGACCCAGCTGGGCGACCTCATGCCGATGTCGCCCCGGCCCGCGGCGGTCCCGCACCTGTGGCGTTGGTCGCAGCTGCTGCCGATCGCCGAGCGGTCCGGACAGTTGGTGCCGGTGGGGCGGGGCGGGGAGCGTCGGGCGATGGCGCTGTCGAACCCGGGCTTGCCGGGGCTGCCGTATGCCACGCCGACGCTGTGGACCGCAATCCAGTACCTGGGGCCGCGCGAGGTCGCCCCGTCCCACCGGCACAGCCAGGGCGCCTTCCGGTTCGTCGTCGACGGTGAGGGCGTGTGGACGAACGTCGACGGGGACGCGGTGGCAATGCGCCGCGGCGACCTGCTGCTGACGCCGGGCTGGGCCTTCCACGAGCACCAGAACGTCACGGATCACCCGATGACCTGGATCGACGGGCTCGACATTCCCCTCGTCTCGCAACTGGACGCCGGCTTCTTCGAGTTCGGCCCCGATGAGCTGTCCACCCGTGCCACTCCCGAGCGTTCACGGGGCGAGCGGCTGTGGGGTCATCCGGGCCTGCGCCCGATCAGTCAGCCCGACCGGACCAACTCCCCGCTGGCCGCCTATCGCTGGGAGCACACGGACGCCGCGCTCACCGCTCAGTTGGAGCTGGAGACTGAGGGTGTCCCTGGGGTGATCGAGCCGGGGTACGCCGGAGTCCGCTTCTCCAACCCCACCAACGGCAAGGACGCCCTGGTCACGATCCGCACCGAGATGCGCCGACTGAGGGCCGGCGCCCGGACCGTCCCGGTCCGTTCGGTCGGCTCGGCGGTCTGGCAGGTCTTCGACGGCGAGGCGGTCGCCGAAGTCGGGGACAAGGTCTTCGAGATCACCAAGGGCGACCTGTTCGTCGTCCCGTCCTGGTGTGAGGTCACGCTCACCGCACGCACTCAGGTCGACCTGTTCCGTTTCAGCGACGAGCCCGTCTACGAGGCGCTGGGCCTCGCCCGTACCCTCCGAGGAGAACAGAAGTGAAGCTTGCCACCATCCGAGTCCACGGCACCACCCGAGCCGTCCGCGTCGACGAGGACAAGGCGGTGGACCTGGGCGAGAGCGACCTGGTCGCCTTCCTCCGCCACACCGACTGGTCCGCGCGCGCCGCGGCCGCCGCCGGAGAAGAGTACGACCTCGGCGGCCTGGAGTACGCCCCGGTGGTCGTCACTCCGGAGAAGGTCGTGTGCGTCGGCCTGAACTACCGTAACCACATTCTGGAGATGGGCCGGGAGCTGCCCGAGTACCCCGCGCTGTTCTCCAAGTACGCGCGGGCGCTGGTCGGCGCGTACGACGACGTGGTCCTGCCCGCCTCGTCCACGCAGATGGACTGGGAGGCCGAACTCGCCGTCGTCATCGGGGCGGAGATCAGGCACGCGAACCGGGAGCAGGCGCGCGCCGCGATCGCCGGGTACACGGTGCTCAACGACGTCAGCGCCCGGGACTGGCAGTTCCGCACCCCCCAGTGGCACCAGGGAAAGACCTTCGAGGCCACGACGCCCATCGGACCGTGGCTGGTGACCGCCGGCGACCCCGCGGTGGCCACCGAGGGCTTGAGCCTGATGTGCGAGGTCGACGGCGACACGGTCCAGAAAGCCCACACCGCTGACCTCGTCTTCGACCCGGCCACGCTCGTCGCCTACGTATCCGAGATCGTCACGCTCGCCCCCGGTGATGTAATCGCCACCGGTACGCCGGGCGGGGTCGGTCATGCCCGTAAGCCCGCCCGCTATCTGGAGGACCGTTCGGTCCTCGTCACCCGGATCGAGGGCATCGGCGAGTGCCGCAACACCTGCCGCCGGGAAGTCCGGTGAACCCGCGGCTGGAAATGATGCTGGAGTGGGCCGCCAAGGGCACGGCCGTCTTCGAGGCCGCCGTGGACTCGGTGACCGATGCGGGCCTCGCCGGGCCCTCGCATCTGCCGGGCTGGAGCCGCGCCCATGTCGTCGCCCATGTGGCCCGCAACGCCGACGCGCTCGTCAACCTGCTGACCTGGGCCCATACGGGTGTCGAGACACCCATGTACGCCAGCGCCGACCAGCGCACGAGCGAGATCGAGGAAGGCGCCCGCCGCCCGCCCGGCGAGCTGCGCGCGGACCTGCTCGCGGCCGATGCACGGCTGGCCGAGGAACTCGCCACACTGCCGGACGAGTGCTGGGACGCGACCGTTCGGACGGTGCGGGGCCGCACGGTGCCCGCCTCGGAGGTGGCCTGGATGCGGGTGCGGGAGGTCTGGGTGCACGCCGTCGACCTGAGCACCGAGACCAGCTTCGACGACGTTCCGCGCGAGGTGTGCGCGGCGCTCCTCGACAACGTGGCCACCGCCTTCCGGGCGCGCACGGACTTCCCCCATGTTGAGCTGCGGGCCGAGGACGGAAGCCGGACCTGGCTCCTGGGCGTTCCCGGCATCGCGGACCCGGTCGTGGTGAGCAATGACATCCCGGGCCTGGCCACCTACGCGACCGGGCGTCCCGTGCCAGGCCCCCTGTACCCCGCCGGCGGCGGATCGATACCAAAGCTGCCCGCGTGGCTGTGACATGAAGGAATCTGATGCGAAAACCTAACGTTCCCGCAGGTCATCCCGCTTCTGCTGATTGGAACACTTGATAACCGCGCATGTTGAGCTGGCTGACCAGGCGCCGTGTCTGGCGGGCCCGGCCGGTTCGCTGGAGGAAGTAGTCCGCTCCGAGGTCGGCGTCCCCGGCGTCGTTGGTCAGCATGTGCCAGATCGAGGTCTGGATGGTGTGGCCGAGGGCGACCAGGGCCCGCTTCTTGCCGCGGCGGACGGCGATGCGTTTGTAACGGGACGCCAGGTACGTGTTCTTGCCGCGGGCGGCGGCCGTGGCAGCCAGGCCAAGCGCGTTCTTCAGCCACGGGTCCCCGGGCCGGGACTTGCCCGAGGTGTACGTGCCGGCGGATTCTTGGTTGCCCGGACACATTCCGGCCCACGAGGCCAGGTGAGCCGCCGAGGGGAAGCGGGCCATGTCCGCGCCGATCTCGGCCAGGATCATCTCGGCGGAACGCTTGCTGACGCCGGGGATGGTGGTCAGCAGCTCGATCTCGCGGCGAAACGGGGCGAGCTGGCGGGCGATCTCCTCACTCAGCCAGGCCTCGGTCGCGGTGACCGCGTCGATGCGGTCCAGCATGGTCCGTGCGAGGAAGGCGCGGTAATCGGTGAACTGGCCGGTCAGCGCCTGGGCGAGAATCTGACGCTTGGCACGCATGCTCGCCCGGCCGACGTTGGCGATGAATTCGACGCCGAGGCTCGACCATCGCGCGGACCTCGGCGAGATCTTTCAGGAAGCCGTCGGTCGGGGCGCTGTTGCACTGCCAGCGCAGCAGGTCACTGTCGAGCAGGTTCCAGTGGGCGCGGGGCCGGATGGTCGTACCGCGCTTCTGCTTCGACTCCAGCAGGCTCTTGGCGCCCAGCACGGAATATCCGCAGGCCGGTTTTGATTGCTCCTCCTGTAATGATCACGGAGGGGGACGCTGGTGACCGACCTGAAGCTGTTCCGGCTGGATGCCGACGGCCAGAACGTCGAGCTGCACGGCTCCCCGGTGGCGCTGGAGGTGGAGCTGCAGCGGCGGGTCGAGGCAGGCATGGAGGCCATGCTCGGCATCCGCTTCCTGGCGTCGGAGTACCCGACGGGGCCTTGGCACCGGGGCCGAATCGACTCGCTCGGTCTGGACGAGAACAGCACACCTACGCTGATCGAGTACAAGAAAGGTGCCGACAGCGGTGTCCTGTCTCAGGCTGTCTCCTACCTGTCGTGGTTGGACTCCGCGCGTGACGAGTTCGAGGCACGGGTCAAGGAAAAGCTGGGCTCCGAGGCCGCCGAGTCGATCGACTGGCGGAACCCGCGGATGGTCTGCATCGCCGCTGGTTTCTCGCACCACGACCGAGTCGCAGTGCACCGTCTGCGCGAGCGGGTCGACCTGGTGCGCTACCGCGTCTTCGAAGGTGGGCTGCTGAGCCTGCAGCTGATCGAGTCCACGCCCGGATCCACGAGACCGATCTCGGATCGGCGCCAGAGCCGCGAGCGGGACTTCGCGGCTGTTGCCGCCAGCGAAGGCAGGAAGACGTCCGCTCAGGCAACTGCCACCGCAGGTACGGTTCCTGGCTGCCTGCAGGACCTGTACGCCGAACTGGACGAGGCCCTCACCGCCTGGGGCGAGCTCGAGGTGGCTCAGCTTCGGCACTACATCGCCTACCGCCGGATGGTGAACCTCGCCTCCGTCATCTTCCGTCCGAAGCACAAGGCGATCCTGGTCTACCTCAAGGTCGACCCGGACACAGTCGAGTTGGAGGAGGGCTTCTCGCGCGACATGCGCGGTATCGGCCACCTTGGGACCGGCGACCTGGAGGTGCGTATCGCCTCGGCAGCCGACCTGGAGAAGGCCGGACCGCTGATCCGGCGGGCGTTCGAGGCGGCCTGACGCAAGAGGAAGGGCGGCTGGAGCATCGGTTTCTCGATGCTCCAGCCGCCCTCATCCGTCTGCGGTCCGTCGGCCCCGGGCCGGTCGCTCTCATACTCATGCCTCCGGTCCTGCCAGGATGAAGTCGTCCTGGGTCAGCTCCGCTCGGAGCCTCGCCTCAGCGACATCGGCGTAATGCGAGGACAGCTCGACCCCCAAGAAATGCCGGCCCTCGCGCAAGGCGGCGACGCCTGTGGAACCGCTGCCGGTAAAGGGATCCAGGACGGTGCCGCCTTCGGGGCAGATCTGCACGAGCTGCTGCATGATCTCGACCGGCTTTTGGGTGATGTGGACCCGGTCCTTGCGAGGCTGGGAGGCGATGAAGTGGCCGGGCAGGTAGAGGTGCCGGTCCTTTTCGAGGCTGCCCTTGACGCCCCAGACGATGAACTCGGCCGACTGCTTGAACCCCCCCTTGCGGGGCCGGCTGGCGGGCTTGATCCAGGGGATCGTGCCGCTCCAGGTCCAGCCCGCCATCTGCAGGGCGTCGGACGTGGTCGGCTCCTGGCGCCAGTCAGAGAAGACCATGGCGACGGAGTGCTCGGTCGCGGCCCGGTACGCCTCGGTGAGCAGCGCGGTCAGCCAGCTTCGATAGCTCCGCTGGTCGCGGTTCTCGCCGGGGAAGTTCTGCAGGTCGTGCGCCGATCCGGCCGTGACGTACTTGGCGCGGGCGGTGCGGCCGGTGCGGTCCGAGCTGGTGCGTCCGCCGGAGTTGTACGGGGGATCGGTGATGACGGCGTTGACGCTCTCGTCCGGGAGGGTCTTCAGCACGGTGAGGGCGTCGCCTCGGTGCAGCGTGTAGCTCATGTGCGGGGCCTCTTTCAGGGCACGACGGGACTGGGCCCGCCTCGGACGGCAGTCAACGGCGGCCGTTCGGAGCGGGATTGCGCGGAGGTTAGTCGCGATATCCGGCCGCGCCTAACGAGCCCGGACCGTGGTTCGGGCCCGGTTCGGCGGTCGTTTGGCGCGGCCGGAATCCCGGTCTACTGTCTCGCCACGTCACCGAGGCGGAGTCCGACTCCACCCCTGCTGACCTGTGCTGATCCGTGTTTCCGCGTCCAAAAACGCGGAGCGGAAGGCACGTTGACTCCCCGTTCCCGAAGCCGTGAGGAGACCCGGTGCACTGCCTGAGATTACGAGCGCGGCTGGCTGCCGCGCATGGCCTGAACCCGGTGTCCGGGAGCTACCAACTCCCCTGACCCGGGCCCGCCCTGAGAGGCGGATGCACATCGGCGCGGTGCCGACGGCTTTGCATGAGAAGTCGGCACCGCGCCTCCTACGAACCGCTAGGAGCCACTGCGATGCAGCACGCCCTGATACGCCCACGCCCTGACCCAACTCCGCTTCCCGGCCGGGTTGTCCGCCCCAGCGAACGGCGGCGGCGATGAAGAAGACCACCGGAGCGGTCGTCGGTCTCTTCGCCTCCGGTCCGCTCCTGCTGGCCGTTCCGGTCCTCGCCATCGGGGCCGGGACCGCTTCGGCCTCCTGCTCGACCGGCGCTACACAGGCTGTGGATACCTCGGCCGTCGCCGCTCAGGTGAAGGCGATCCTGGACGGCGGCGGCAAGGGCACGGTCTCCGTGCCGGGCCTGGACGACCCGGCCGAGCAGATCCCCAACGCCAAGACCATCCAGGCCACCGGCGTCGCGATGAACATCCCCGCCCAGGGCCAGATCGTGGCCCTGGCAACCGCCCTGCAGGAGAGCGGCCTGCGGAACCTGACCTACGGCGACCGCGATTCACTGGGCTTGTTCCAGCAGCGGCCGTCGCAGGGCTGGGGCACAGCGAAGGAGATCCTCGACCCGGTGCACGCCTCGACGAAGTTCTACGAGGCGTTGGAAAGGGTCTCGGGCTGGCAGTCCCTGTCCGTCACCCAGGCTGCCCAGGCGGTGCAGAGGTCCGGCTTCCCCGAGGCTTACGCGAAGTGGGAGCCTCTGGCCACCGCCTTGCAGCAGGCGATCGAGCCGCTGCTGTCGAAGGCCGGCGGCACGTCGCCGAGCCCTTCGCCGTCCGGCTCGGACAGCACGGCCAGTGCTGCGTCGAGTACCGCGGGCGGCTGTACGGCCGGCGGGGACGGCACCGACTTCGGAACCATCCCGCCCGGCGCGGTGCCGGCCGGATACAAGATCCCGGCAGACGCTCCACCCAAGGTCCAGACGGCGATCCGCTGGGCGCTCGGCCAGCTCGGCACCCCGTACCAGTGGGGCGGGAGCTGCACCGACTCCCACGGGAGCGACCCCATGGGCCGCTGCGACTGCTCCTCCCTGATGCAGCAGGCGTACAAGGCCGCCGGGGTCACCCTCACGCGGACGACGTACACGCAGGTCAAGGAGGGCAAGCCGGTATCGGCCGACGCTCTCCGGCCCGGTGACCTCGTCTTCACCGAAGGGACCGCCGAAGTCCCGCAACACGTCGGGATGGTCGTCGGCCAGGGCCTGATCGTGCACGCCCCGCACATCGGCGACGTGGTCCGCCTCGCGACCCTCGCGTCCTGGAAGCCGCAGGTTCTCGCGGCCCGCCGAGTCGTCTGACCGGCGCTTCTCTCCCTCCCCCTTCCTGCACTGGCATTTCGCCCTCTCGGGCTTCGGCATGCAATAAATCGAACTGGAGTTCGCAATCATGTACCTCGCCGACAAGGTCGTCCAGCTCGCCTACGACCCTGGGATCAAACCGAACGAGGGCGGGCTGCCGGGTCTGTCGGTCCTCAAGCAGGTGATGGGCTCGCTGAACCTCTTCGGGATCATCGCCGTGGTCGGCGCGCTCGCCGTCAGCGCGGGCGTGTGGGCGTGGGGCCACCACTCCGGCGGCCACCAGGCCGAGGCCAACGGCAAGAAGGGCGTGCTGGTCAGCGCTGGCGCGGCCCTCCTGCTGGGTGCCGCGAACGGTGTGGTGGCGTTCTTCAGCACGCTGGGGAGCCAGGTCCACTGATGTCTCCCCGTTCCACGGACCCCGGCGGCGCGTCTCGCGTGCGCCGCCGGGCGCTGCTCGGCACCGCTGTCCTGGTGGTGCTCGTCGCCCTCGTCGGCCTGGCCGCCTACCTCACCCGCGACGGCAGGACCTCCTCCAAGGCTCCTGCACCACAGGTGAGTTCGGCTTCCCCCTCCTCCCCGACCGCTTTGGCCTCCGCCTCGTGGCCACCGAACGGGAGCCGCAGCGCCCTGCCCGTTCCCCCGTCCACGCACGATCCGATCAAGTTCGGCAAGGCGGCAGCCGCGGCGCTGTGGTCCTACGACACCCGCGCCTACTCCCAGCGCGAGCTGCTGGCTGCCCTGCGCGGGTGGCTGACCAGCGAGAAGAAGTACGCCGACACCGCCTCGGTCGACGCGCTCGTCCCCTCACGCGTGCTGTGGAAGGAGATGGCCGCCAACGGCCAGTTCGCCACCGCCAAGGTGAACGAGGCGCACTTCCCCGACTCGTTCACCCAGGCCCTGCAGGCGGACCCCGGGGCGATCACCACCGCGTACGTCTACGCCGTGACGGTCTCCGGCAAACAGTCGATCGCCTGGAAGGGCTCGTCGCACGGCGGCGCCGAGAACCGCGTCACCACCCTCGCGGTCCAGTGCCGTCCCTCCCGTCCCTGCGCCCTGGCCGGTGTCCTGTCGGCCGTCGCTCCCTGAACCCCAACCGAGAAAGGAGGTACTTCCATGGGAGTCTGCGACTTTCCGCTGATGGACAAGGTCTGCGGCGCCGTCGACTTCGCCACCAACCCCGCAGGGACCGTCACCGACGGCATCGGGGCGTGGATCGCGAAGTCAGCGGGTGAGATGGCCGCCAGCGCGGCCGATCTCGCCGCCAGGGCCGTCAACGAGACCACTGCCATCGATCTCAACGCCGGTTGGTTCCGGGACAACTACGAGCTGCTGTTGCCCATCGGTCTCGCCCTGACCGTCGGCACGTTCTGCATCCAGTTGATGCTCGCGGCCTGGCGACGGGACGAACGCGCACTCGCCCAAGCCGCGATCGGCACGATGACCGGCGTCCTCTTCTCCTTCTGCGCCGTCGCCTTCGCCTCCGTCGCCATCACGGTGGTCGACGCCCTGTCCGACGGCCTGTTCCAAGCCGCCAACAGCTCGGTGGACGACGCGATCCGCCGCGTCATCAAGGTCAACCAGTTGGGGCCGATGTACGCCCTCGGCTGGACCATCCCATCCCTGGTCGCCTTCGGCTGCGCGATCGGCGCGTTCATGTACTGGGGCGTGATGGTCGCCCGCAAGGTCGGCGTCCTGATCATGGTCGCCCTCGCCGTCTTCGCCGGAGCCGGTGGTGGCTGGGAGGTCGCCAAGCGCTGGCGGAGGGGGTGGATCGAGGCAACCGCCACCCTGGTCGTGTCAAAACTGCTGATGACCGTGGTCTTCCTGATCGGCGTCTCGGCCATGGGCAAGTCCGACGCCACGGACGGCATGGCCGCCCTCTCCGACGCGATGGCCGGCATCGTCGTGATGGTCCTGGTCCTGCTCTGCCCGTACGCCACCTACAAGTTCGTCCACTGGGCGAGTGACGGCGGCGGACACGACGACCTGCACCGTACCGGCGTCGCCGGCATGGCGGTCGCCGCAGGCGCGGCGAAGACCGCGGGCAGCCTCGCGATGCAGGCCAGCACCGGCACTCCCGCTCCGCAGGGGCCGAGCAAGGTCCCCGGCGCGGGCAGCGACGGTGTCGCCTCCGGCATCAACCCCACCGGCGGCACCCTGAGCAAGGAGGGCATCGACGCCGGACCTCCGAAGCCGCAGACCCGCTTCCGGTACGGCGAGGACCCGAACGCCTCCGGCGACAAGGGCCGCGCCCTGGTCCAGCGCCCCGGCATCCCCGCGCTGATCACACGGCCTGCCGACAGCGAAGCAGGGGGCTCCGAGGGCGCTCTCTCCGCCCCTCAGCCCGCTGGCGCGTCGATTCCGGGCGGCAGCTTGACCCGCGTAGGTGCCGCTCCGCCCGCTGGTCCCGCCGCACCACCGCCGCCCTCCATCGGTCCGTCGGCGACCGGCTCCCCGACGCCGACGAGCTGGGTCTACCCCGACCAGCCGCCGTCGGGGTCCTGACCCACCACCACCCGGGGGCGGGCTGCTTCCCTCCAGCCCGCCCCCCTTCCCCTCGAACACCCCGAAAGAGTCCGGTCATGACCTCCAGAAGAGCGCGCCGCGCCTTCCGCCCCTTTCCGCCCGCTCCCACCGTCTGGAACCTCCATGTCTGACAACCGCCAGGCCGAAGCCATCACGGCCACCGTGAAGTTCCCGCACCGCAGCAGGCGCGGCATCCTGCTCGGCCTGACCGCCCCGCAGCTGATCGTCGTGAGCCTCACCGGCCTGCT
Source organism: Streptomyces sp. NPDC002588 (assembly GCF_040295925.1). Taxonomy (NCBI): domain Bacteria; kingdom Bacillati; phylum Actinomycetota; class Actinomycetes; order Kitasatosporales; family Streptomycetaceae; genus Streptomyces; species Streptomyces sp. NPDC002588. The sequence goes on along the minus strand of NZ_JBEOWF010000072.1, from coordinate 15,319 downwards.
CCTGCTCGCCGTGATCCTCGCCCGTGGCGTGGTCGGCGCTCTCGAACTCATCCCGCTGTGGGCCGCCATCGCCCTGCTCGTCTTCGTTCGCTACCGGGGCCGGGCCCTGGCCGACTGGGCGCCGATCGTCATCCGGTACGTGCTCCGCCGGATGCGGGGCCAGTTGGTCTGGCTCGTTCGCCCCTCCCGCCGCCCGGTCCGCGAAGGACTCCTCCACCTGCCCGGTACCGCAGCCAGCCTGCGCGTGGTCACCGCACCCGACCGCCGGTACGGCGCGGTCCACGACCCCCACGCCGGCACGCTGACCGCCGTCGTCAAGGTGTCCTCCCGCGCCTACGCGCTGCTCGACCCGGGCACCCAGAACGCCAACGTCAACGGCTGGGGCCGTGCCCTCGCCGCGCTGGCCCGCACCGGCCAGGTCGCCCGGATCCAGGTGATCGAGCGCACCGTGCCGGACTCCGGCGACGCCCTGCGCCGGTACTGGGAGGAGCACGGCCGGCCCGATGCCCCGGTGGCCGGCGAGGTCTACAGCGAGCTGATCCAGAGCGCCGGCCCGGCCGCTGCTCCGCACGAGGCGTACGTCGCGGTCTCGCTGGACGCCAAGGCCGCGCGACGCCTGATCAACCAGGCCGGTGGCGGTCTGACCGGGTCCTTCAGCGTCTTGGCGCAGTTGACCTCGACCTTCGACCAGGCCGCGCGCACCGCCGGGCTCAACCCCACCGGCTGGCTCACCGCCCGCGAGATCGCGGCAGTCGTACGAACGGCGTACGACCCCAAGGCCCTTTCCGCGCTGGACCGTTGGTCCTCCTCCGGGCGCCCCGAGGCCGACGGAGCCGCGGCCGGCCCGGTCGTGGTCGTCGAGAAGGCGGACCACATCGCGACCGACTCCGCCGTCCACGCCACGTACTGGGTGGAGAACTGGCCCCGCACCGAGACGTCGGCGGGCTTCCTGCACCAGCTTCTGTTCACCGCCGGGGTGCGGCGGACCCTGTCGCTGTCGTACGAGCCGAAGGGGCTGGACGCCGCACTGCGTGATGTCCAGCGCAAGAAGGCCAGTGTGATCGCGGACGCAGCCGAGCGGGCACGGCGTGGCCAGGTCGACTCCGAAGCGGACTCCATCGAGTACCAGGACATCAAGTCCCGGGAGCGCCAGCTCATCGCGGGCCACGCGGATGTCGCCCTGACCGGCCTGCTGACCGTCTCGGCCGACTCCGAGGAGGAGCTTCGTTCCGCCTGCGCGGTCGTGGAGACCGCGGCGGTCGGCGCCCAGCTCGACCTCCGGCCGCTGACCTGGCAGCAGGCCGAGGCGTTCACCGCCGCCGCCGTGCCGCTCGCCCTCGCCGTCTGATGCCGGCCCTCCTCCCTTCCGAAAGAGCACCGCCATGTCCCGCACCGCCAGCCCGACCGCGCAGGACTTCGTGCCCTTCGCCACCGCCGCGCTCGACTTCCACCGCGCGCTCAACGTGCCAGGCGGTCCTCTCGTCACCACCCGCGCCGAACTGGACGCCCTGCACGCCCACCTCGTCTCGCTGCACGGCCTGCTCGATGCCCACGCCGCCCGAACGGGCCAGCTCGTGCCGATCGAGGGCAACCAGCTCAGCGCCGCCCGCACCCGGATCTGGCAGGCCGCCGACCACGTCCACGCCGCCTACCACGCGGCCCCCCGGCCCGGCTCCGGTGAGGTCCCCGACCGCGAGGCGTGCCAGGCCGGCCTGCCGGAAGGCGCACCGGAGCTGACCATCTGCCAGCGCCACCAGCGCACCGCGCACCTGGTCCGACGCCGCACCACCCCGGCCGACCTCCACGCTCCGTTCACCGGCCTCGTCCGCCACTGACCCTGCCTTCCGTCTGGAGAATCGTTCATGCCCCGTACCCGCGCCAGCGCCTCCCACCTGTTCGTCCCCCGCAAGGCAACGCGGGCCGAGCAGCGCGCCGCCCGAGCCGGTTTCGCCGAGGCCCGGCGCCAGGCCCGCCTCGCCGAAGCCCCTCCCAGGCGCCGCGACGAGGAGACCCTCGACCCGGAGCTGCGGCCGACCTATCCGCCGTCCGGACGCCCCGGCCCGGCCTCGGCACGCGGTGGCAAGCTCAGCCTGCCCGCCCACCGGATGACCACCGCCACCGTGTCCGGGGCCTATCCGTTCCTCGCCGAGGGTGGCCTGGGCGCGGAGGGCATCTTCATCGGCCGCGACGTCCACGCGGAGGCCGCGTTCTGCTACGACCCGTTCTCGCTGTACAGCAGCGGCCGGGTCGAGGGCTTCACCAACCCCAACGCGGTCCTGGCCGGAATCATCGGCATGGGCAAGTCCGCGCTGGCCAAGTCCATCGCCACCCGGGCGATCGCCCACGGTTACCGGGTCTACGTGCCCTGCGACCCCAAGGGCGAGTGGACGGCCGTCGCGCAGGCTCTCGGCGGCTACAGCATCGCACTGGGGCCGGGGCTTCCTGGCAGGCTGAACCCCCTGGATGCCCCTGCTCGGCCCGCCTCGGTGAGCGAGAACGACTGGTCAACGGAGGTCCGCAAGCGCCGCCTCCTGCTCCTGGCCGGCCTCGCGCGCACCGTACTGAAGCGCGATCTCCAGCCGATGGAACACACGGCCCTCGATCTCGCGCTGGACTTGGTCGTCACCGAAGCCGAGGCAGGCGGCACCGTGCCCCTGCTCGGCGAGATCGCGCACACCCTCGGCGCGCCCGAGCGCCTCGACCGGGCTCTCGGCGACCAGGCCGGGCGCATGGGGCCCGCCGCGCAGGACCTCGCGCATGCCCTGCGCCGTCTGGTCCACGGCGACTTGAGCGGCATGTTCGACGCGCCCTCGACCGTCGCCTTCGACCCGACCACCCCGATGCTGTCCATCGACCTCTCCCGCCTCGGCGGCTCGGGCGACGACACCGCGCTGGTCCTCGCGATGACCTGCGCGAGCGCCTGGATGGAGTCCGCGCTCGCCGACCCGGACGGCGGCCGACGCTGGGTGATCTACGACGAGGCATGGCGCGTGATGAGGCACGTCGGCCTGCTGGAGCGCATGCAGAGCCAGTGGAAGCTCAGCCGAGGGCTCGGCATCGCCAACCTGATGGTCATCCACCGCCTCAGCGATCTGCTGAGCGCGGGCGACGCCGGCTCGCGCGGCCGGGTGCTGGCCGAGGGCCTCCTCGCCGACTGCTCCACCCGCATCATCTACCGCCAGGAGCCCGACCAGCTCGCCGCAGCCGCGTCGCTGCTCGGCCTGACCGGTATCGAAACCCAGGCCGTGTCCGCCCTGACCAAGGGCCGTGGCCTATGGAAAGTCGCAGGTCGGAGCTTCATCACCCAGCACATCCTGCATCCGGCCGAGCGCGAACTGTTCGACACAGACGCCCGGATGCATGCAGACCCCCGCGAGTTCACCGCAACTGACGGGTCCTCAGTTCCTGGACCGAGCAGGGAGGCGCGGCAGTGAGCCCCCGTGGGGTCTCGGGTTCCCGGTCCGGGCTCGTCCCTGGTCTCCGGTTCGGTGCGGTCGAGGATGCCGCCCCGCTTCAGCGCCACCCGACGGCCGACCCGGCCACGAGTCCGGACGGCGGCTCACCGGCAACTGACGGGAACGACCGCCTCGCCGCAGCCCGGACCGAGGAGTTCACCGACCTGTTCCGCGAGGCCGTCACAGAGGACTTCGGCGCGGTGGCCCGCCTGCATCAGATGCTCGAAACCGCCTCCGAGTGGTGTCGCGTCCACGGTGCCCGAAGCAGCGCGTCCGAGTTGGACGCCATCGCCTCCCGGTTGACCGACCTCGGCGAGGAGCTGCATCTCGTCGCGGAGAACGTCGACCACGAGATCCGCTCCCGGGCGCACCAAGCGGCAGCAGCAGCCCGTCTCTCGCCGGCGGCGTCGGCCCGGGGAACTTCCCCCGGCCAGCGGAACGACGCTCCATCTCCTGTCCCACCATCCGTCACGCGCTCGCTGCCGCGTTCACGGTGAGGCACCCGTACAGAAACGAGTAACGACCATGCCTACCTCTCCCGCCTCCTCCGCCACCCCTGACTGCCAGCCGCAAGACGCCGACGAACGGGCGACATGGCGAGCGCATGTCCAGGCGCTGGCCTCCGCCGCTGACGGCATCAGGCAGGCTTCGGACCAGTGGGACGCGGTCTCCGACTCGTACTGCGACAAGGACGGCTGGCCCGTCGACGAGACCGGCTACGCCGACGGCAAGGTGACCCGGGACGCCGCCGCCTGGGAACACGTCGAGACCTTCCTGGCCCACGGCCCCGAAGTCCTCGCCAGTGTCCGGGCCGCCGCGCAACCGGCCGACTACCTTGACAGCCCGATCAGCGCCGACCTGCTGCGCCTGCGCGGGATCGACTCCGAACTGGCGCGAGTGGGCGAGATCCGCCGCGAGTGGGACCAGGTCATCGCGCTCATGGAGGGGTCCATGCCCGGGTCGCGGGAGCTCTACGAGGAACGAGCCCGCGAGATCCGCAACTCCGAAGGATGGCACTACGCAGACGAACTCAGCTACAGCGGAGCGGCGTTGGCCAGGGCTGCCGATCACCTGACCGACCGGATCGGCGATGACCGGTCCGCGCACACCGGGCGTGTCCAGGCGGCCCTGGCCCGGTCTGCCTCCGGCCAGCACGGTGCCTCTGCCGCTTCGCCGCCCGCCTCGGCGCCGTCCGACCCTCCTGCCGTGCGCCGCTCGCGCTGAAGCCTCTAGCACCGACCTCCGGCGAGGCCAAACCGTCCGATCGCCGGATCCTCGACGAACGCCCCCCTACTATCCCCGCCCGGCTGCGGCTTCCCGCCGCGTCGACCGCTGGGGACGGCCGGCCACGGAGAAGCCCACATGCGCCCCGATCAGACCCTGGTCACCCTCCAACGCGAGGGCACACGCATCACGGCGCGCACCAGCGAACCCTTCATCCAGAAAGCCGCCGCTGGCACGTCGGAGCATGACCACCCCTACAGCCACCTGACCACGCCGCTTCGGCAGCGCGGACTGTCCTGCACCGTCGAGTACGGCCTCAGCGACCACGTCGTCCACGCCGAACTTCCCGACGGCAGCGCCCTGATCATCTCTCCGCCCCAGGAACCGCCCACCGACCACCCACCCGGGTATCCGGAGAGCTGGTTGGTGACCCGCGGGCATCCCGACGACTCCACGCTCCACGAAGTGATCTACGACTCGGAGCCCGACGGTCCCCACGCCCGACACGGCGGCAGCATCCCCCGCCTGCTCACCGCCATCGACACCCGCCTGGACCAGCTCGGCCTGCCGCCCCGACCGGAACCGCGGCGACCTGCCCAGGAGAGCAGCGCCGGCGCGGTGCTCCACCGTGCGGGCTTCGTCCCCGTCGTGCTGTTCCGCGAGCGCTTCCACCGGCTGCCCTCCGCCGTGACCGACCCGGTCGAGCAGCGACAGATGGTGACCCGGGCCGTCGACATGCTTCAGGCCGAGGGCTTCGACGTCTCGTGCGATCCCGGCCTCCTCGACCCCAGCCTGCCGCCTCCTGGCGATCAGGGGCTCAGCCTCGGCGACCGGCTCGGCCACCTGCCCCAGTCCATCCGGTCGGCGGCGCACACGGGCGAGGTCGTCGCCGCACTGAGCGAGCTGACCGCTCCCGGTGACGGCGTTCTCCAGCGCGTCGTGGAGTCCCTCAACACAACGGCCGACTGGTGGGAAGGCCTGGGCGAACCCTCCGATCCCCACTACGCGAACCGGCTGCGCTACATCGCCCAGAAGCTCGACGCCTACGCGTTGGACACTCGGTCCATGCGCGGCGTACTGGCCGACCGGCACACCGACCACCCCGGCAGGCTCCAGGCCCGGGTGGACCAGGTCGCCCCGGAGGAACCGGCGGCGTCCCGGGTCGCCGCTGCTCTCGCGGTCTCGCCGACCCCACGGCGCACGACCCCAGCCGCGCCGCCGTCAACTTCAGCCGCACCTCCCTCCCCGCCTCCCGCCCGGCCCTCATCCGCACCCGGTCGCTGACCGCCGCCCAGCTTGGAGCCCGCCATGTCCCGCATCAGCAGAACCGTCCCTGCCCGCGACCGCCCAGCACCCCCTGCGCCCATCGGATGGATCCGCCATGCCCACCCCCGAGCACGACCCGCTTCCCGACATCGCGGTCGGCTGCCACCCCGACTTCGGCATCGTCGCCGCCAGCCCCAAGCAACTGGCGGCAAGCACCTGGATGTTGAAGGGATTCGACTTCCACCCCGTCCCCGATCACCCCAACCTGTACGCGCTAGCCAACCAGCAGCGTGACGGGCAGGGCCGCGCCACCCGGGCCGTCTCGCTGCTACGCAAGGCCGGATACCGGGTCGACGTGGACGCCGCGCTCGACCCCTCGCCGGCCTCCGGACCAGCGCCAGCCCCCGACCGGCCCCCGCACGTTGAGCCGGACGTCGCGTTCGCCGAGCACCCGCGGCTCGGTGTGGTCGCCGCCACCGCCGACGGTTCCTCTGCTCTCGGCGGCCCGCTCATCCTGGAAGAGCACGGCTGGCGACACAACCCAGGCCTGGACATCTACACGCTGCCCATCACCACGCACCGCAGCGAGGCGCTCGGCAAGGTCGCCACCGCCACGCTGGCGATGCACCGGGCCGGCCTCCAGGTGGCCGTGCAGCCCCTCCTGGCCCAGGACATTGCCGCGCGCCACTCACCCGCGCCTACGACGGCAGCGCGCCACCAGCGCGATCAGGGCTTCACCACTCAGAAGCTCCCCATGAGCGCCGCCGCGCTCGCCGCCAGTCCCGCCCGCGCCGGCCTGCCGGGTAAGGCGCCGGTGGCCGTGCCAGGCGCCTCCGCCCCGGCGGCCCGCCCGGTGGACCCGCGCATCGCGTTCTCCCGCAACCGCTGACCCAACTCTCTTAAGAAGCAGTTCCCATGGCCGTGAAAACTCTTTGGCAGATCACCCAGAGGGCGGCCGTCACGCGGGTACCAGGCGGTGAAGTCCTCGTCACTCCAGAGGCCATCGAGGCGGTTGCAGATCCACATCGCGGTGGTGCCCCTGGGGTTGGCCACGGGGGCAACACGGGCGGTCAGCGACGGGATCTCGTCTCCGGAGTAAGGCTGGAGGGGCACATCGGGCTCCTGGGGAACACGGGCGGGACGTTCCAACGAGCCTGACGCAACGTCACGATCATTAGCTGCCATCCTCATGATTCGCGACAGAGGTGCTCAATCGACGGTGTCGTCCGTCATGTCGACGTTGGCCTGGGTGGCCCACTGCTGCACGCCAGGGCCGTAGCGCTGTGAACTCCAGTATTTGGTCCGGATGACGCCGTCAGTGGTCATCTGGAGGGTTTCCGGGTAGCCGAAGTGCTGGATCAGGCCAGCTGCGAGAATAGAGGCGGCCGCGATCAAGCCAGGTCCGTCTTCGGCGAGGTCGTCGATGTCGAAGACGGACGTCGCTTGCGGTGACTCGGTCACCTGGTGGGTGCCAAGGCTGCCGCCGAAGTTGGCATGTCCGCGAGGGTGGCGCAGCTCGGCCGGAAGGTCGGTGTTGACGGGCACGATGGTCACGCGGACTGTGGCGGTGCCTCCTGCGGCAGCTCGGTCCCGTGCATGGCGAGCCAAGAGGCGGAGTCCGGACCAGATGTCGAGGACCAGGTCCTCGTCTTCGATCCGGCTGACGGTGGTGTTCTCGTCCACCTGGCCGGGCCGGGCGAGGTCGGTGCGGTTGGCGGCGAGGGCGGCGAAGGTGCCGGCGCCGCTCTGGTGGAGCTCGCACGCGATCCATTTGGCCATCGCGGGCTCGGAGCCGCCGTGCGCCATCAAACGGCGGCTACCTACCGTAACGTGGCGAACGTATGCCCCGCGCGGGATGACGAGCAGGTCCTTGTCCCGGGTCTCTTGCTGGAAGGCGCGCAGGGCCTTGGTGTCGAGGGTGAAGTCCCCGCTGAGGTCTGGGACCAGGGTGACAACGACGTACGTTTGGTCGCTCACGTCCAGGCGGCCGATCAGGTCACGTTCGTAGCGGAGCAGGTCGTCGTGGCGGGACTGGCGACGGGCGAAACGGTCCTGGTAGGCGGCGGCCACTTCGGCCTCCATCAGGTAGATGATGCTGGCGCCGTTCCGGCGGGGGTAGCGCAAGCCCTCGTTGACCAGGACTCCGTGCGGAGCGGAGGGGCTGCGAGGCACCGCGATCATCAGAATCCCGTGGCCGGGTTTGTCCGGGTCCTCGATCTGCTTGACGTCGAAGGTGGGCAAGGGGTGGACCTGGTCGGCCACGATGTTGCGGATCCGCAGCACCTCAGCGTCGCTGAGCGCGACCCCGGGTAGCTCCGTCGCCCGGGCCTGGTCGTCTTCGGCAACTCCGAGCAGGAGGACTCCGCCAGCGGTATTGGCCAGAGCCGCCACGTCACCGGCCAGGTCCCGCTTGGCCTTGTCGTTGCCGCCGTAGAGCTCCCCCTTGAATTCCAGATCGTAGGACTCGGAGACCGCGTTCGTCTTCAGGGCTGCGATCTGAGTGTGCGAGACCGCGTCCAGCCGGACCCCGAAGAGCCCCTCCAGACGGCGGGAGCGAAGAGCAACCATGACGCCAGATGCTGCCCGAACCGCCCCTGTCTGTCACAGGATTAAGCAGATCCACCAGCAAGAACTCGCGCATAGCGTTCCGCCATGTTGTCGTACCGGCGTGTGACGATGCTGAGGGAGGCGAGCGACGTGGCAATCGAGTGGGACCGCATCGGGCAGCCGGCTTTTGACCGGCATGTCGAGGCGCTGCTGCACCGGAAGTTCGATGACACCGGGCAGGTGATCGTGGTCAATGGGCGTGGTGGCGACGATGGCATCGACGTCCAGGTCACCACTGACGTTGGTCTGCGAATCTTCCAGCTGAAGTACCACCCGGATGGCTTCCCCGGTTCGCTCAAGGGCCGCCGCACTTCGATCAAGAAGTCGTTCAGCCGGGCCATGGCCCACAAGCCGGTGGAATGGACGCTGGTGGTGCCATGCACACTGACGACGTCCGAGCGGGCCTTCGTCAACAAGCTCGCCGATGGCAAGGCGGTGAAGGTCTCCATGCTCGACCGCTCTGACCTGGACTGTCACTTCGCCGCCCACTCAGACCTGGAAGCCAGTTTCACCCGCGACCTGTTGCGCGAGGCAGCCAAGGACTTCAGCCAGGAGAAGGCCATGCTGCTGGGCGCGGACGATCTCGTCGACCGTGTCCGGGCCCTGGGCGGCCGGGCCGACACCGTGGACCCCGATTGGACCTGGGACTTCCAGCGGCACGGCCACACTGTCATTCAGACGCTGCGCGCCAAGCATTCCCGGGCCCACGAAGTCAGCCCAATCTCCCTGCGTCTGGTCGGCCGCCCGGGTGCGATGAGCACCGACCTCACCGCGGCCATCACCCGCACGCTCGGGTTCGGAACTGCCGAAGACGTCGCGCTGCCCTCTGAGGCAGTGGAATGCCTGACCATCGACGGCCCCTCGTGGCTATCACGGACCGTCACCGACGTCGAGGTGCTCTGGAAACCCGCACCGACGTCTGCACCCGTCGGAACCCCCGTCGAGGTAGCCTTCCTGGACTCCGACGGCGGCGTGGCCGCCCGCTACACCGGGCAGCTGAACAACGTCGGCTCCGGGGGGTTGGGTGCCTCGGTCGACACCGACATCCACGGTACCCGACTCCAGATGATGCTGCCCTTCGACGACACCGCCGCCGGCACGCTCAGATACTCCTTCGATCTGGAAGGCCGCGAGCCTGCGGAGGCGCTGAAGATCATGCGACTGTGCCAGCGGCTTCTGCGCGGTGGAGCGTTCCGCCTCAGCGTCAACGGTAGCAACGCCGGTGCCGGCACGCTGGCGCCAAGCGGCACCCCGGACCAGCTGCGCGAAGTCGAGCACCTGCTGCTGTACCTGTCGGACTGGGATGTCCTGCAGCGGCACTGCGAGAACTACTTCCCCACGCCACTGACGTACACCGCCGTCGAACGCATCCAGGTCCGGATCGCGCGGCTGGTCGTGGAGGGCCACTGTGCGGCGTATCCCTTCGCCCGAACCCTCACGTTCACGCTCAACGGCCAAGACCATCCGGCTCTACGCGCCGTACTCGGTGACCACCCCCAGTGCATGCGCGTCAGTCCGCCCGGCTTCGAGGTCACCGTCGGCGGGCGCACCCTCGACATTGGGCCCGTGCACCTGTTCCACACCCAACTGCGCGCCGACAACGGCCAGGAAGCCCTGCGCGCCCTGACCACCGGGCAGGGCGCGGGCACCAAAGTCACCCTGCGCCCCGCCAACGACATGAGTTACCGGCTCTACCTCGCCGACACTCCCGACGACGGCCGCCCCCTGGTTCCCACCCCTCTGGGGCTGGACGGCTACACCGACCCCAGCTAGCACGCCACATCGTTCCTGGAACACACTCTCGGGTGGGCAGCACCCCCGACGACTAGTGATCACGATGTCGACCGCACCAGTGTGTCTCGGCGCGGTCGGTGCGCGCTGACGCCGGTGCGGCAGCTCTCAGAACGTTGTGGCAGTCGGAGTCTGCAGGAATCCGGCGGCGATCTCATGGTGACGTGCGGGCACCGTGTTCGGGCCGATGCGGACGTAGAACTCGGGGCGCGCTCCGTTGCGGTAGGCGTGCATCTGGCCCCTACCGGAAACCTCGATGGCGAGGACCTTCTTGCCGTCGTGGTCGATCACGCGTGACTCGTAGGACTGCACCGGCTCCAGGTGGTCCCTAATCATGCCGACGACCTGGAGCACCTGCTTATCGACGTTCGATCCCTCGGGCAGGCCCACGATCTGCAGGTCGTCCTGGACGCCGATCAGGACAGTGCCGCCGTCCTGCGAGGCGAAGGCGGCGATGGTCTTGAGCATCTGCTTCCGAGAGTCGCCCTCCGGGACTTCCTGTGTACACTCCAGGTGCTTTCCCTCTCCGTTCGCAAGGAGAAGCTCCAGCTCCGGGCCGGGCTGCTCCCAGACGACCGAGGCATCGCGGGCGCGCCCGTACGTGGGAGCCGGGAAGTGGCGCCAGTCCAGCCACTGCTCCGCGTGGCGGAGCATCAGCAGGCTGTCGTGCGCAAGCCCGTGGGGCAATTCGAAGCGGTAGGCGCCTGCGCCGTCGACGGACTGACGCTCGTTGCCTGCCCCCCAGCTCAGCTCAAGTACCGCGCCGTCCAGGGCCTCGCCGTCGACGACGGCCGTCAGCAGGTCGGGCCCGATGGTGATCTGTGAAAGCCAGCCCGCACGCTGCGGCAGGACGACGCGCCACAGGTCCGAGCGGCCCGCGTTGCTGTCGTGGGGGCGCTGGTGGAGGAAAGCCCTCAGGGCATGGTTGAAGTTCAGGAAAGAGGGGCCGTCCCCGACCAGCAGGTCGTGGCCAGGCTGGAGCGTGTTGGCGTCCCGGTTGATGGTCCACTCGGTACGCGGCCACGGCGTGGTCACCCGGTCCCACTCTTGCTGACCACGCAGGCGAGAGATGGAGGCGCTGGAGGGCAGCGGGCCGGGGACGACGACGTGGAGACCGTGGATGTCCTGTTCGTCGCCCCGCAACAGCGCGGCGACCGTCGGGCCGGGCAGACGCAGTTCCAGGAAGCTCGCCGTGCTGTAGCGCCAGGCCCGCTCCTTCACCGGTGTGTCGTCGTCCAAGGTGACCTGGCCATGATGCAGTTGCCATTGCTGTGCGTCCGCGACCAGTGCCAGCCGGACGTTCACGGCGGCGCGCTCGCTGAGCATCGCCACCAGTACGGCCGTGTCCGTCTGCCCGTTGTTCGCCATGCCCGGCTTGCCTCTCTCCGTAGCGTGTGGAGCCGAACCAGGCGCATCGTCACGGCCCGTGCTCCCGAGCAGGCTACGCCGGGGCGGGTAAGCGGGAGCGTGGGCGCCGACCAGCATGAGGCCCCAGCGGCCCGCTCTGCACCAAAGGCTGCCGAGGCTGCTCCCCTTGCTGCGGGCGGCTTCCCACAGGGTCAGGTGGCGGTGATGTCGGCGGGCCGGTTGCGTGGCGGGGTGGTGGTGAAAAAGGCGCGCAGGGACTGGCCAATGCGGTTTTCGCGACCTGTGTCTTGGACGGCGGCATCGAGCAGGTGCGCGAGGTCCTCGGTGTCGGAAGGGGTCAAGACGAGCCAGCGCAGGATGACCTGCAGGGTGAGGAGCCGGAGAGTTCGCAGCTCTTTCAGCTTCGCCTCTTCTGTCTGATCCTTGATCACGTCGCCATGCACGTAGATGGATCGGGCTTTGTAGGCACGTTGGACAATGGCCATGACCTTCTTCTGGTGGTCAGGGCCGAGGAACAACGCAGACGCGCGGGAGCGAATGTTTTCGGCGATGCCCTCGTGTTTGTCGTCGGGGCTGATCAGCAGGGCTTCCAGGGCGATGACGTAGTTGAGGTGCAGTTCGTCGGCCTCCACCTCCCAGACGCCGTCGTCGTTATAGGTGCGCTGATAAGCGGCCAGGAGGTGACGGGCTGCGCGTTCGAGTCGCCGAGCGCGCCGGTTGAGGATGCGCCGCTCGTGGGTCGCTCCTGCCATGACCGCGTCGATCTTCGCCGAGATCGCGGTGCAGAAGTCAGCCAGGGCCGGAAGATATGCCGCCGGGACATGGAAGTCTCCGGTGTCGCGGATCTCAACCTCCTCCTCTCTCCCGTATCGGCCTTCATAGATCTGGATGGTCGTCGGCACGCCTCTGGGGTTCAGATCGAAGCGGCGTCCGCGCGCGACGGTGAAGACCGAGTCCACCCGGAGAAGTTCGCTGTCCCACAGCATCAGAGGAAGGAGTGCCTGCCAGTGCTGGGCTTCCGCACGCGGGCCGGTGAAGTCGAACCAGGTCGGACGACGCGTGACCGAACGGCCGGGATCAGGAACATGGAGGAACGGTGCGCCGGTGATCAGGTCGAGATCGCGGCTCCGGCGCTGCACGACGTTCAGCGCCGGCATCGGGACCGTCTGACGGAGCTCGTCCGCAGTGAAGGTCTGCAAGGTGTACCGCCCCAGCGGAATCCGTGTTCCCTGTGGGAAGGTGCCGTTGAGGAGCAGCCATCGCTCGGGGACCGGTGCCGGGCCAGTGCAGAAGGTGACGAAGCTGTCCGCGACCTCAGAGACGGGGACCGGCACGCCCTGGGCAATCAGACGTGCCGCCTCAGCCAGTCCCGACTCCTCCAACAGGGTTAGGGAGTTCGGGACCCAGTCTCCATCGACCTTGGCGTAGAGGTCGGGGTGCTCTTCTTTAGGCGCTGCGGCGGCCACTGCTGTCTCTACGTCCTCCCAGTGGGGCTGGAGCATCAGTGTCACGATGGACTGGGGTGTCGGGGACAGACCGCCTGCGTACTCGAGCCACTCCAACACGGCCTTACGCAGGGAGAGATGCTTGCTCATACAGCCTGAACGTAGCGGCCTCAGTCGCATGTGGGCAGCAGTTTTCCAGCAGCGGAACCAGTAGCGACCAACCATCGTTCGAGCAGCAGCCGGAGTAATTGTCAAGAGTTGTGGGTCAGCAGCGGCTCACCATGATTCGCGGCCCAGGTGCACGAGACTTTGGATGGTGCCCAGGCGGGTGTGCAGGGTGGGCTTTGGGGCGGGGGTGTTGGTGAGCAAGAGGACCCGGACCGCCGGGTGTTTCGGGGTGTAAAGGTCCTGGCCGTCATCGCCGGGGATGGCGTTCTGCTGGATCTCGATACGTCCGTAAGTGCCCTGGGCGAGGTGGTAGACACCCCGGTAGTCACTTTCGCGCTCGGTGAAGACCACATCGAGGTGGCCGGTGACGAGGCGGACCAGTTCACTCGTGGTGTGTGTGCTGGTGTCGTAGTCGGTCATGGTGGCCTGACCTTATGCCGCGAGCGTCTCGGGGCGTTCGAGGAGCTCGCCGCGTTCGAAGCGGGCTCCGGCCCTCACCAGGGCGACGAGGTGGGGTGCGTTGACGGCCCGCCATCGTGCCTGGGCGGACTCGACGAGCTTGAACACCATTGCCAGGGCGGCCGCGCGGGAGCCGGCACCCTTGGTGACCTTCGTCCGCAGCCGCACGGTTGCGAAGGTCGACTCGATCGGGTTCGTGGTCCGCAGATGGATCCAGTGCTCGGCGGGGAAGTCGTAGAAGGCCAGCAGCTCAGCCTCATCATCCGTGATCTTCTTGACGGCTTTGGGGAACTTCGCCTTGTACTGCTTCTCGAACACCCTGACTGCCCTGGCCGCGTGCTCCTTGTCCTCGGCGTTGTAGATGTCCTGGATGGCCTTCTTCGCTGCGGGCTGGGCCGACTTGGGCAGGCTGTCGAGGACGTTGGCCGTCTTGTGAACCCAACGCCTTTGGTGACGGGTTTCGGGGAAGACCTCGTGAAGCGCATTCCAGAAGCCGAGGGCGCCGTCGCCGACGGCGAGGACGGGAGCGCGCATACCCGCCGGGCGGCATCCCGCAGCAGGCTCGCCCAGGACTCCGCGGATTCCCGGTAGCCGTCGGCCATGGCGATCAGTTCCTTGGTGCCGTCCGCGCGCACGCCCATCACGACCAGGACGGCGGCCTTGGCCTCTTCCAGGCGTATGCGCAGGTGGATGCCGTCGGCCCAGACGTAGACGTAGTCCGTGGCGGACAGGTCGCGCTCGCCGAACGCCTTGTGGTCGGCCTGCCACTGGGTGGTCAGCCGGGTCACGGTGGCCGGGGAAAGGCCGGCGGAGGAGCCGAGGAACTGCTTGAGCGCGGGCACGAAGTCGCCGCTGGACAGGCCGTGCAGGTAGAGAAGCGGCAACACCTCGCTGATCTTCGGGGACTTCCTTGCCCAGGGCGGCAGGATTGCCGAGGAGAACCGCTTGCGCTCGCCCGTCTCCTCGTCGATGCGCTTGTCGTTAACGCGTGGAGCCTTGACCTCGACCGTCCCGGCCGCGGTGGTCACGTTCCGGGGCTGGTGGTGTCCGTTGCGGACCACGAGTCGCCGCCCGCGCTCGTCCTTCTCGTCGGCCAACTCAGCTATGTAGGCGTCAACTTCGGCCTCCAGCGCGGCGGCCAGCATCCGCCTGGCGCCCTCCCGGACGATCTCGTCGATCAGGGAGCCGCCTCGCGTCGAGCCGTCCTCGGTGACTACCGTGAGCATGGGCGTGCCTTCCCAGCCGACGGGCCAACGTCGGCCTACTCGATTCCAGTCAATCGATCACCCGGGAAGGTACGCCCTTCGCGTCCAACCCGGGGCCGATCCACAGGTCTTGAGCATTGCTCGCAGCCGACTACCACGTGACTCGTACCTCACAGCGTTGTTGAACAGCTGATATCCCGCGCCTGGCCCCAAGGGGGTCTTCTGCTCCAGTGAGCGACTCTGACGCGTAAATATCACCAGGTCAGGGTGGGTGTGGACATGACTGTGTGCCCGGTGGCCGCGGAGGACCGCCGGGTGTTCGGGCTGCCGG
>NZ_JBEOWF010000071.1:0-45004 GCF_040295925.1 Streptomyces sp. NPDC002588 | reverse complement strand
TGATCTTCGCGTACCACGGCTACCCGTGGCTGATCCACCGCCTCGCCTACCGCCGTACCGGCCACAAGAACCTGCACGTGCGCGGCTACAAGGAGTCCGGCACCACGACCACGCCGTTCGACATGGTCGTCCGCAACGACCTCGACCGCTACCGGCTGGTCATGGACGTCATCGACCGCGTCCCCGGGCTCGCCGTGCGCGCCGCCGCCGTACGCCAGCAGATGGCCGACGCCCGCACCCGACACCAGGCCTGGATCCGCGAACACGGCACCGACCTGCCCGAGGTCGCCGACTGGACCTGGAACGCCTGACCACCGCAGTTCTCCCCGAAAGGAACTCCACCGCCATGACCGTACGCGTCGGCATCAACGGCTTCGGCCGCATCGGCCGCACCTACCTGCGTGCCGCCCTCGACCGCGCCGAGGAAGGCACCCAGGACGTCGAGGTGGTCGCCATCAACGACATCACCTCGCCCGCCACCCTGGCCCACCTGCTGGAGTACGACTCCACGTTCGGCCGTATCGGACGCGACGTCGAGCACGACGACAGCTCCATCACCGTCGACGGACGGCGCATCGCCGTCACCGCCGAACGCGACCCGGCCGCCCTGCACTGGTCCGACCACGGCGCCGCCGTCGTCATCGAGTCCACCGGCCGCTTCCGCGACCGCGACTCGGCGGCCCTGCACCTGAAGGCCGGAGCCCGCACCGTGCTGCTGTCGGCTCCCGGCAAGGGCGTGGACGCCACCATCGTGATGGGCGTCAACGACCGCGCCTACGACCGGCACCGCGACCGGATCGTCTCCGCCGCCTCCTGCACCACCAACTGCGTCGCGCCGATGGTGAAGGTCCTCGACGACGCCTTCGGTATCGAGCGCGGCGTGATGACCACCATCCACGGCTACACCAACGACCAGTCCCTCCTGGACAGCCCGCACAAGGACCTGCGCCGGGCCCGCTCGGCCGCCCTCAGCATCATCCCCACCAGCACCGGCGCCGCCCGTGCCGTGGGCCTGGTGGTGCCCGAGCTCGCCGGGGCGCTGGACGGGATCGCGGTCCGGGTGCCCGTCGAGGACGGCTCGCTCACCGACCTCGCCGTGGTCCTCGGCAGGGAGGCGGGCGCGGACGAGATCAACGCCGCGTTCGAGGCGGCCGCCGACGGTCCGCTGAACGGCATCCTGCGCGTCTCGAAGGCACCGATCGTCTCCCGCGACGTCATCGGCGACCCCTCGTCCTGCGTCTTCGACCCCGCCCTCACCCAGGCCAACGGCACCCTCGCCAAGGTCTTCGGCTGGTACGACAACGAGTGGGGCTACACCAACCGTCTCCTGGACCTGACGGCACTGGTGGCGGACGACTGACGCAGCCGTGAGCGGGGACTTCCGGCGTCGAGTGGGGCCGACCGGCCCAAGGACGACCCCGTACAGCCCATGGGATCCTCCTCCGCTCCGCCGGACGATCGAAGAAGCGAAAGTCATGGAGGAGACCTGCGATGACGGACGACCTGCTCGACCGGCCCACGGTCCACGCGCTGCTCGCCGACGGCACCACCGTGCGCATACGGCCGGTGTTGCCTGGCGACCACGGCCAGCTGCGAGGGCTCTACGAGGAGATGTCCCCGGAAAACCTCCGTCTGCGCTTCTTCGGGGCGAGCCGGCGCTCCGCCGACCTGGCCGCCGACCGGGCCTGCGCCCCGGCCCGCCCCGGCTACCGGGCCCTGCTGGCCGAGACGGACGGCCGGGTGATCGGCCTCGCCGAGTACGACACCGGCGGGGAGAAGGACGGCGGCGGGGCGGCAGACGGTGAGGCGGCCGGCGCGGAGATCTCCATCGCCGTCGCCGACGGTCTGCACCACCGGGGCGTGGGCACCCTGCTCGTCGAGCACCTGGTCTCGGCGGCGCGCGCGGAAGGCATCACCACCTTCACGGCCGACGCGCTGAGCGAGAACCACGAGGTGCTCCGGCTCTTCGCCGACCTCGGCCTGCGCACCTCCCGCCGCTTCGAGGGGCCGGAGGTGCGCTGCACCGTCCACCTCGACCAGGACGACACCTACCTGTCGGCCGTCGAGGCCCGCGGCCGGTCCGCCGACGTGGCCAGCCTGCTGCCCCTGCTGCGGCCGTCCACGGTCGCCGTGGTCGGCGCCGGCCGCACCCCCGGTTCGGTGGGCCGGGCCATCCTCCACCACCTGCGCACCGGCGGCTTCACCCGCCGCCTCTTCGCCGTGAACCCCCACGTCACGTCACTGCTCGGGGTGCCATGCCATCCGTCCGTCGCGGCCCTGCCGAAGACCCCCGACCTGGTGATCGTGGCCGTGCCCCCCGTCGCGGTCCCGGCCGTCGCCGACGAATGCGGCAGGGCAGGGGTGCGGGCGCTCGTCGTCGTCACCGCCGGTCTCGACCACATCCAGGCCGAGACACTGCTGACCGCCTGCCGCACCTACGGCATGCGGCTCGTCGGACCCAACTGCCTCGGCATCTCCCACACCGACCCCGAGGTGAGCCTCGACGCGACCTTCGCCGCCGGGCACCCCCGCCCCGGGACGGCAGGGGTCGCCGTGCAGTCCGGCGGGATCGGCATCGCCCTGCTCGACGGGCTGTCCCGGCTGGGCATCGGCGTCTCCTCCTTCGTCTCCCTCGGCGACAAGTACGACGTCAGCGGCAACGACATGCTCCAGTGGTGGGAGAGCGACGGCCGCACCGACCTGGCCCTGCTGCACCTGGAGTCCTTCGGCAACCCGCGCGCCTTCTCCCGCACCGCCCGCCGCGTCACCCGCCGTATCCCCGTGCTCACCGTCGACGCCGGGCGCACCGACGCGGGCCGCAAGGCCGCCGCCCCGCACACCGCGGCCGCCGCCACCCGCACCATGACCCGCGGCGCGCTGTTCACCCAGGCCGGCATCACCGCGACCCGCTCGGTCGGCGAACTCCTCGAGACGGCCGCCCTGCTGCACTCCCAGCCGCTGCCCGAAGGCAGCCGCGTCGCGATCGTCACCAACGCGGGCGGCGCCGGAGTGCTCACCGCCGACGCCTGCGCGGAGGACGGACTCGCCCTTCCCCCGTTCACCCCCGCGATGATCGACGAACTGCTCGCGGTGCTGCCGGACGGCGCCTCCGTCGGCAACCCCGTCGACGCCACCGCCGCGGTCTCCGAGCAACAGCTCACCGAGTGCGTGGACCGCCTCACCCGCTGCCCCGGCATCGACGCCGTCATCGTGGCCCTCGTGCCCACGGCCGTCGCCGCGGCCACCGGCGACGACCTGGTACGGGCCGTCACCGCGGCACCCGGCCGGCGGGCACGCCCCGTGCTCGCCGTACGCCTGGAGCAGGACCGGTCCGTCCGCCTGCTGCCCGCCGCGGACGGCGGCACCATCCCCTCCTACGCCGAACCCAGGGCGGCGGCCCGCGCGCTGGCCCACGCCGCCGAGCGCGCCGCCTGGCTCGCCCGGCCCGCAGGCGTGATCCCCGGCCTCGACGACATCGAGACCGCGCGGGCCCGCACAGTCGTCGAGCAGTACCTGTCCGCACTCCCCGACGGCGGCTGGCTCGACCCGCGCACCTGCGCCGACCTGCTGGCCTGCTACGGCATCCCGCAGATCCCGTGGGCCTGGGCGGAGACCGAGGACGACGCCGTGCTCGCAGCCGACCGGCTGCGCGGCTTCGACGGCCGGGTGGTCATGAAGGCCCACTGGCCCGGCCTCCTGCACAAGACCCTGCAGCACGCCGTCCATCTCGACCTGCGTGGCGACTCCCAGGTGCGGGCCGCGTTCCGTGACCTGGAGACCCGATTCGCGGGGCTCATGACCGGCGTGGTCATGCAGCCCCTCGCCGCCCGCGGCACCGAGCTCTTCGCCGGCGTCGTCCAGGACGAGGTCTTCGGTCCGCTCGTCCTGTTCGGGCTCGGCGGCACGGCCACCGAGGTCCTGGCCGACCTCCCCCAGTCTCGGCTTCGCTCGACCGGGGGGACCCCCGTGGCCCGCCTCGCCCCGCTCACCGACCGCGACGTCCACGAGCTGATCACCTCGCCGCGGTGCGCCCCGCTGCTGCTGGGCGCGGACGGAAGCGCCCCCGTGGACCTCGAAGAACTCGAACAGCTGCTGCTGCGGCTGTCCCGGATGGCGGCGGACCTGCCGCAACTCGCCGAGGCCGACTTCAACCCCGTCCTGGCGACACCGGGCGGCGTCACCGTGCTCGACGCACGGATCCGTCTGCTGCCGCGCCGCCGCCAGGACCCGTACCTGCGCCGACTGCGCTGAGCAAGAGGAGGTGGACCGCCATGACCGACACCGTGTTGGTCACCTACGGAACGACGAACGGATCCACGGCGGAGATCGCCGAAGCCGTCGCCGACGTCCTGCGCAAGAGCGGACTGACCGTCGAGTCGCGGCCGGCCCGGTCCGTGACGAGTGTTTCGCGCTACGACGCCGTCGTGGTCGGCGGCGGGCTCTACGCGGGCCGCTGGCACAAGGACGCGCGGCGGTTCGTCCGCCGGCACCCCGCCGTGCTCGCCGAGCGCCCGGTGTGGTTCTTCAGCAGCGGCCCGCTCGACGCCTCGGCCTCCGAGCGGGACATCCCGCCCGTGGCCGGCGTGCGGCGGGCCATGAACCGGCTGGACGTCCGGGACCACGTCACGTTCGGAGGGTGCCTGGAGGAAGGCGCCAAGGGGCGCATCGCCGGGATGATCCTCCGCTCCGGGAAGGGAGGCGACTTCCGGGACTTCGGCGCGATCGAGGCATGGGCGCAGGACATCGCCGGTGCCCTGGCGCGCACCTGAGGGTGGGACAGCCCTCAGGCACGTCCTGCGTGGAACGTGACGTCCGATATCCGCCGGTGCGATCGGCGCCGGGCCGGGAGGCTGGGCGCATGACTACGACATCGACGGTCGCCTTCCGCATCCGTGCACTGCCCGCTGAGGTGCTCGACAGGGTGCGCGCCAGTGGAGTCGACGCCCTCGGGAACCCTGTGGAGAGGATCACCGCCGAGGGCGGCGACCCGCTGCGCTGCTGTCTGCGCAACGCCGAGTCCGGCGAGGAATTGCTGCTCTTCGGTTACCAGCCGCCGCTCCCGGCCGGCCCCTACCGTGAGGTCGGCGCCGTGCTCGCACACGCTGTCCCCTGCGCGGGACCCGCCGACCTCGACAGCTATCCGCCGGACTGGCGCGGGCGTCCGCAGGTGCTGCGGGCGTACGACGCTCGCGGCTGGATCCACGACATGACCAGAGTGCACGACGGCCAGGATCCGGAGGGAGCCATCGCCGAGCTGCTCGCGGAGCCCGAGGTGGTGCAGATCCACAGCCGCAACGTCGCCTGGGGCTGCTACATGTTCACGATCACCCGCGCCGGATAGAGCGGCGTCCGAGCGGCGTCCGGCCTGCGTACGGTCAGCCGGTCTTGTGGCCCCACCGGGGTCCCACCAGGTCCCACTCCGTGGCCCATGCCTCGACCCGGCGCCGGTCGAGCCGCCACCGGGCGACCGCTCCGCCACTCAACACGAGACCGCCGACGGCGGCCGCGGCCACGGCGCCCAGAAGGCCCGACTCGATCGCCGCCTCGGTGGAGCTCGGCGGCGCGGAGGTGAGGCGGCCCTCGGCGTCCTGCCAGACCGTGACCCGGGAGCCGGCCTTGAGGCCGGTGCCCACCAGGGCTTGGCCGGTGCGGGTCGAGCCGTCGGACGCCGTCCAGCGCACCGTGGCGGTGGCGCTGCGCGGGGCGTCCTCCAGCAGCACGGCCCGGACGGACTGCCGCTCGGCTCGCTGCCGGGCGAACGCCCCGTCCGCGGCGTCAGCGGTCACCAGTCCGGCGACCGTGCCGCCCACGGCGAGGACCGCCCACACGGCCAGCACGATCCAGGCCTCGACGATGTCGTCGTGTCGTCGCAGCGGGTTGCTGCGCCACCGCCACAGCCACTTCCTGACGCACTTCCTCACGTACGTGCCAGCGGGCATCGGACCGCACCTCCTCGTCGTCGTGACCCTTCCGAAGGTGCCAGCCGGGCCCGGGCCGCGGCATGGGCCGACCAGGCGTCGCCGCAGGGCCGCCCGGGACCGACTTGACGGCCCACGAGGGCCGTTCAGCCCAAGCGGCCGCGGGACGGCCCACCGCCGGCGGCCGGCGCCGCGCACCGGCTCAGGATCCGCCGTGGGCCGGGCCGGCGAGACCCTCGGGCCACCGGGAACGGATGTCGAAGGCGCCGGCCAGGCTGGTGCAGCGCAGGATGCGCAGGAACCGGGCGCTGTCCGTGACCAGCCGCAGTCGGCCGTGCCGGGCCCGCGCCCGCCGTAGCGCCCGGCACAGCACGCCCAGCCCGGCGCAGTCGATGAAGGACACCGGGCGCAGGTCGAGCACCAGATCGGGGCGCGGCCCCTCGGTCAGCGCGTCCAGGCGCGCCGCGAGCTCGGGCACGGCCAGGAGGTCGATCTCGCCCTGCAGGGTCACGACGGTCACGCCACCGACGGTGTGATGCGCTCGATACGGCGTGGACGTCGTGTGGTCAGTGGTCATGAGGAGAGGAAAGCCGTGCCGAGGGGGCGCACGAAAGGGCCGTTCGGTCCCTGTTCGGACGGGTCCGACCGGACCTTTCCGGTGCGGGTGACCACCCGCGCGCGACGCCCGGGCGGCCTGACGGGACGCCGTACCGCGGTCCGGGCCAGGGTCCTTCTCCGGAGGTCGGGGACCGATGGTCCCTGGCTGAGGAGGTCCGCCGCGTTCGACGATGGATCCTGCCAGTACCGCGATGTCAGGTGAGAGACGAGAAGGCAGATGGACGCCAACGACGGATTCCGTGAACTCGACCGGCAGGAGTCCCTGCGTCTGCTGGCCAAGGTGCCCGTGGGGCGCATCGTGTACACACGGCAGGCGTTGCCCGCCGTCCTGCCGGTGAACTTCTGTCTGGACCGGGACGGCGCGGTGCTGGTCCGCACCTCGGCCTCCTCGGAACTGGTGAGCGCGGTCGACGGAGCGGTGGTCGCCTTCGAGGCCGACGAGGTCGACGCCGCCGCCCACTCCGGCTGGAGTGTCGTGGTCATGGGAACGGCCGCCCTCGTGACCGACCCCGCCGAGAACGCACGGCTGCTGCGGACCGGGCCGCGTTCCTGGGCGCCGGCGCCGCAGGAGGTCTTCGTGCGCATCGACCCGGAGCTGGTCACCGGACGCGAACTCGTCGGCGGACGCACCCTGTACGGAGTGCGCCTCCCCTCCTGAACCGGTGGCCGTCGGGCCCCGCGGACGAGCGGAGCGCCGCCACGTCCGGCGGTGCCGCTCAGACGGACGTGGACGGGTCGTCGGCGGTGAGGCGGACCCCGGTGACCAGGTCGGGGCTGATGCGGACGGCGTGATCCATCCTCTGGGACGCCCACGGACGCAGCAGGGCCTGATAGCGGGCCAGTTCCCGAAGGTCGGTGACCAGCCGCGCATAGCCCGTGACGACCACGCTCCACCCGAGGTGGGTGTCGGGATCGATGTCGTCGGCCTCGTAGGCGACGACCGCCCCCTCGCCCTCGGTCTGCCGGGTGTACCGGGCCAGTGTGGCGTCGCCGTGGGTACGGATGACGATGTCGCCGTCGACCAGGACGTGGTTGACCGGCCGGACGGTCGGCAGCGCGTGCCGGGTGAAGACGACCCGCCCGAGGGACACACTGCCCAGGAGCCGCAGCGCCTCGACGCCGTCCAGCTCCACACTTCTGTGTCTTTCCGAGGTGTCCGACCGGTGGTCGTCGGCGGTCATGGCAGGTTTCCGTATCGTCGGGTCACTCACGGTTCTCCGTCTCCCGCGGCCACACGCGGGCCGGACCGGGCCGTTCGAACCGTGTGGCGACGTGAACGGAGCGACACCGCGGGGGATCGGTGCCGCTCCTGTCCTCAGTGTCTCTCGGGTCACTCGCTTCGCACAGGTGCCGATCGGTCCCGCCGGCAGGGCCGTACGGCCTACCGGCGGTGCATCGTCTCCAGAGCCGCGGCCAGTACGCGGGGATCGTGGTGGCCCTTGTAGACCTCCGGCGGCCGCCGGTCCAGCTTCAGGAGCTCCGCCACCGCCGCCCAGGCCGTGCGTACGGAGTACTCGACGGTGAAGACGACGTCGTCGGGCACCTCGGCGAACTGTCCGACGAACGCGAGGTTCACCGATCCCTCGGGCACCACGCGGGGCCGGTCGCCCTGGCGGCGGGTCAGGAACTGGCTGGTGATGTACGGCATCACGCAGGGCACGACGACGGAGGTCTCCAGGATCCGCGCCGCCGTCGGCTCGTCGAACGGGAGGTGGTGCAGGACCTCTTCGAGGATCTCCCGGCCGCTGCACATCGTCATCGGTTTGGGCGTGTTGTTGCCGGCACGGCCGGGGAACAGCCCGTAGCCCCACCAGACCCCGACGTCCTCGGGCTGGTCGCGGTAGACCGGCTGGCGGTTGGCGACCACGGTGAGCAGCCAGTTGGACTCGGTGAAGGTCATCAGGCCGCCCTTGCCGGCCGGGCGGCCGCTGAACTCCTCGAGCGCCCTCAGGAAGGCGGGGTCCTTCGAGGTGACCGTGAACGACTCCCAGCGGGACTCCGTGACGTGCTTGTCGAAGGCGGCCGGGTTGCCGAATTCCTCGCGTCCACGGGCCAGCCGGTGCCACAGCAGCCAGGCGTCCGAGCGCTGCGGGGCGGGCGGGGGCGCGGAGGTGTGCGTGCCGAGGCTGGAGGCGTCGGTCATGGAGCCGTTGGTGACGAACACCAGGTCCTCGGGCTCGACGGCGATCTTCTCCTCGCGGCCGTTCCTGCTCAGATGGAGGGTCTCCACCGTGCCGCTGCCGATGCCCGGGGTGAACCCCAGGTCGGTGACGCGGCAGCCGGTGTGCACGGTGACACCCCGCTCCCGCAGCCAGGCCGTCAGCGGTCGCACGATGGAGTCGTACTGGTTGTAGCGGGTCCGGTGGATGCCCGACATGGTCGCGAACTCGGGGAAGAGGTGGACGAAGCGCCTGAGGTAGCGGCGGAACTCGATCGCGCTGTGCCAGGGCTGGAACGCGAACGTGGTGCACCACATGAACCAGAAGTTGGTGGTGAAGAAGTGCTCGCCGAAGCAGTCGGTGATCCGCCGGCCGTCGAGGTGGCCCTCGGGGGTGGCCAGGCAGCGGACCAGCTCCAGCCGGTCCCGCTCGGAGAACCCCATCGAGGTGGTGTCGATGATCTTGCCGTCCCCGTCGACGAGCCGGGCGATGTCGTCCCAGGCGAACTCCTCGTGCCCGGCCAGGATCTCCTCGGTCACGGAGACGGCGGGGTCGTCGAGGGTGGGGATGCCGGACAGCAGGTCGTACGTGCAGCGGAACTCGGCCTCGAACATCCGGCCGCCGCGCATGGTGTAGCCGGTGTCCGGCGTCCCGCCCGCGTCCAGGCTGCCGCCGAGGGTCCGTTGTTCCTCGAAGAGGTGGATGTCGGATCCCTCGAAACCGCCGTCGCGGATCAGGAACGTCGCCGCGGCCAGTGCCGCGATCCCGCTGCCCACCAGATATGCCTTAGCCATCACTCAACTCCTCGTGCTCGCCGCCACATTGCGGGAACCGTGCGGACCCACGATGTCCCGTGGTCCGGGGTGCGGTCTGTGGGCCGTTGGTCACCTGACGGGTCCGGTCGGCCCTCGGAGCGGGGCCCGGCGGTCCGGCCGGCCGACCGCGGCCGGCCGGACCCGCCGTCATCGGGCCCGCTGTCGCCGTGGGATCACGCCGTGCGGGAGTCCTCCGCCGTGCCGCCGCGCCACGGCGGGGCCGCGGTCCGGTGTCCGCCGTCCCAGGACTGGGCGGCCCTGTCGGTCTGGCGGCGCAGTCTGTCCTGCAGCCGGTCGACGACCTCCGTGCCCGTCGCCTCCTCGGCGGCCGCGACCACCTGACGACCGCCGATGTGCAGGTCGGCCGTGGCCGACCACTGGTGGCCGGCGTGGCGGGCGGCCGCTCGCACGAGGTGCACCTCGCCGGTGACGGCGGGCAGGCCCGGCCGGCCCACGAGGGCGTCGATCTTCGTACGGGCGTAGGCCAGGGTCTCCTCGTCCACGGCGCCTTCGGAGCGCAGCCGGATCAGGGGAGTCTCCTGGGTGTGGTCGGTGGTCATGCCGGTCCTTCCTTCCAGATGCCTGAAAAATCAAGAGGGTTGAGGGAGTGGGGTGAGTGGGGTGAACCGGGTGTGGTTCAGGCCGTGGTGTCGGGCAGCCACAGGTCGGGTCCGAAGACCTCGTAGCGGATGCGCCGCGCGGGGACCCCGGCGCTCAGCAGCTGTCCGCGCACCTCTCGCATGAAGGGCAGCGGTCCGCACAGGAACACCGTGGCCCCGTCGGGGAGTTCGGTGTCGGTCAGGTCCATCAGGCCGGTGCGGGCGTCGGGTTCGTCCGGGCCGGGGTCCTCGTACCAGAAGACCGCGTGGGCGCCCGGCAGCCGCGCCACGAGAGCGCGGGTGTCGGCGCGCAGGGCGTGGTCGCCGGGGGAGCGGTCGGCGTGCAGGACCAGGACCGGGCGGATCGAGCGGAGGGCGGCCAGGTGGGCCAGGATGCCGGTCATGGGGGTGCAGCCGATGCCCGCCGACACCAGCACGACGGGGCTGGTGGCATCCACCGGATCGTCGAGGAAGACATCGCCGAACGGCGCGGACAGCAGCAGCTCGTCCCCCTCACCCACCTTTTCGTGCAACAGGGTGGAGACCTCTCCGTCCGGTGTGCCGGCGTCACCGGTGACCCGCTTCACGGTGATCCGCCGCAGCTCTCCGCCCGGGGCCGAGGACAGGCTGTACTGGCGCAACTGGTGCACCCCGTCGGCCATGGGCAGGCGGACGCTCACGTACTGGCCCGCGCGGGCCCGCGGGGCCGGTTCGCCGTCCGCCGGGCGGAGCACGAAGGACACCACGTCGGGCGTCTCGGTACGGCGTTCGACGACCGTCCAGGGCCGCCAGATCCCGCCGGGCTGAACCCCGGCGTCCTGGTAGAGGAGGGCCTCCCGGCTGATCAGGGCGCCGGCCATCAGCCAGTAGACCTCGTCCCAGGCGGCCGCCACCTCCGGGGTGACCGCGTCGCCCAGGACCTCGGCGATCGCGCCGAACAGGTACTTGTGCACGATCGTGTACTGGTCGTCGGTGACGCCGACGGCGGCGTGCTTGTGGGCTATCCGCGACAGCAGCGCGTCCGGCCGCGCGGAGGGATTCTCCAGCAGTGCGCCGGCGAATCCGGCGATCGACCCGGCGAGGGCGCGGCGCTGGGCGCCGCTGGCCTGGTTGCCGCGGTTGAACATCCCGTCGAGCAGCTCCGGCCGGTCGTGGAACATCGTGGCGTAGAAGCGGGTGGTGATCTCGTCGAGCGCTCCGGCCACGGCGGGCAGGGTGGCCCGCACGAGGGCGGCGGATTCCGCGGACAGCATGGAACCTCCTGGGAGGGGATGACGGGGTGAGGGCGGCAGGGGGGTGTCAGTTCGCCGGAACGGCGGCGCCACGGCCGTAGTAGGCGGCGCGCATGAGTTCCCGCATGTCGTCGAGCATCGGCATCCGCGGGTTGGCGGGCGCGCACTGGTCGTCGAAGGCGTTGAGCGCCTGCTGCGGCAGGGCGTCCAGGAAGGCGCGCTCGTCGACGCCGAGGGCCTGGAACGTCGGCTCGATGCCCACGGCGTCACGCAACCGCTCCACGGCCGAGGCGAGCGACTCGACGCCCTCGGCCGGGGTGGCGGCGGGCAGGCCGAGGGTGCGGGCGATGTCCTGGAAGCGCTCGGGGGCCCGGTAGTGCTCGTACTTGGGCCAGCCGGTGAGCTTCGTGGGGACGGTGCCGTTGTAGCGGATGACGTGCGGCAGCAGGACGGCGTTGGTGCGGCCGTGCGCGATGTGGAAGGTGGCGCCGAGGGTGTGGGACATGGCGTGGACGATGCCGAGGAAGGCGTTGCCGAAGGCCATGCCCGCGATGGTGCCGGCGTTGTGCATCTTCTCCTGCGCGTCCGGCCGGGCCGCGCGGTCGTTGACCGCGGCCTCGATGTTGTCGAAGATCAGCCGGATCGCGTGCAGGGCGAGACCGTCGGTGAAGTCGTTGGCGTAGACGGACACGTACGCCTCGATGGCGTGGGTGAGGGCGTCGAAGCCGCTGTCGGCGGCCAGCGCGCGGGGCAGCGCGGTGGTGAGCAGCGGGTCGACGATGGCCACGCTGGGGGTGAGTGCGTAGTCGGCCAGCGGGTACTTCTTGCCGGTCGCGGGGTCGGAGATGACGGCGAACGGGGTCACCTCGGCGCCGGTGCCGGAGGTGGTCGGGATGCACACCAGGCGGGCGAGCTTGCCGAGGACGGGGAAGCGGAAGGCGCGCTTGCGGATGTCGGAGAACTTGTGCCGCATGTCGGCGAAGTCGACGTCCTTGCCCTCGGCCTGCTGCTCGTACAGCAGCCACATCACCTTGGCCGCGTCCATGGGGGAGCCGCCGCCGAGCGCGATGATGGTGTCCGGACGGAAGTCGCCCATGAGGCGGGCGCCCCGCCGGACGGAGTCGATGCTGGGCTCGGGCTCGACGTTGTCGATGACCTGGACGGTGACCGGCTCCCGGCGCCGCCGCAGCACGCGCTCGACCCGGTCGACGAGGCCGAGGCGGGTCATGGTCGCGTCGGTGACGACGGTGACGCGGTGGACGTCCGGCATCGAGGTGAGGTAGCGGATGGACTGCGGCTCGAAGTAGATCTTCGGCGGGACCTTGAACCACTGCAGGTTGTTGCGGCGCACCGAGACCCGCTTGACGTTGAGCAGCTGGGCGGCGGAGACGTTGTTGGACACCGAGGTGCTGCCCCAGGAGCCGCAGCCCAGGGTCAGCGACGGCAGCAGGCTGTTGTAGATGCCGCCGATCGCACCCTGCGAGGACGGGGCGTTGACGATGATCCGCACGGCCTTCATGCGCCTGCCGTACGACTCGGCCAGCTCCGGGTCCCCGGTGTGGATGACGGCGCTGTGGCCCTGCCCGTGGAAGGCGACCATGTCCGCGGCCAGGTCGAAGCCCTGCTGCTCGGAGCCGGCGCGCAGCACGGCGAGGACCGGGCAGAGCTTCTCACGGGTCAGGGGCTCGTCGGGGCCGACGCGGTCGGCCTCGACCAGGATGAGGGAGGTGTCGGCGGGCACGGTGAAGCCCGCCTGCTCGGCGATCCACGCCGGGCTCTGCCCGACGGCCGCCGAGTTGACCTTGGGCTCGCAGCCCGCGCCCGCGGCGCCGGCCGGGAACAGGAAGGTCTCCAGCTTCGCCTTCTCCTCGGCCGTGGCCAAGTGGGCGTGCAGGGTGCGGAATTCGGCGAGAACCGCGTCGTAGATCTCCGTGTCGGGGATGACGGCCTGTTCGGAGGCGCAGATCATGCCGTTGTCGAACGACTTGGACAGCACCAGGTCGTTGACGGCCCGGCGTACGTCCGCGCTGCGGTGGACATAGGCGGGGACGTTGCCGGCGCCCACGCCCAGGGCGGGCTTGCCGGCCGAGTAGGCGGCCTTGACCATGGCGTTGCCGCCCGTGGCGAGGATCAGCGAGACACCCGGGTGCCGCATCAGGGCGCCGGTCGCCTCGACGGACGGGGTCTCGATCCACTGCACGCAGTGCTCCGGCGCGCCGGCCGCGATCGCCGCGTCACGCACGATCCGGGCCGCCCGCGCGCTGCACTGCTGCGCGGAGGGATGGAAGGCGAAGACGACCGGGTTGCGGGTCTTCAGCGCCATCAGCGCCTTGAAGATCGTGGTGGAGGTCGGGTTGGTGACGGGCGTGATCGCGCACACCACGCCGACCGGTTCGGCCACCTCGGTCATGTCGTCGATGTCGTCGCGGGCGATGACACCCACGGTCTTCATCGGGCCCATGCTGTGCGTGACGTACTCGCAGGCGAACATGTTCTTGGCCGCTTTGTCCTCGAAGACACCGCGTCCGGTCTCGTCCACCGCGAGCCGCGCGAGCTCGGTGTGCTGGTCCAGAGCGGCGACCGAGGCCTTCTTCACGATGTGGTCGACCTGCTCCTGATCGAGCGCCTCGTAGTCGGCGAGTGCCTTGAGCCCGTTCGTCACCAGGCGGTCCACCGCGATGGCGATGTCGGACGGCGGGCCGGCCGGGTCGATGGTCGCGCTGTGGTCGTCATGGCGGGTCATGGGGGCGAGCCTCCGTCGTCGAGAGGGTGGCGCCGCACGGTCGGCGGCGCGGGGCGGGAGCGGTAGGGCGGGGGGCCGGTACCGCTCCCATCAGCAGCGTCTCCCGTCAGCCGGGTCCGGTCCCAGGTCCCGTCGGTCCCTTCGCGGGGCCGATCGGCCCTGAAGAGGTGTGGACGGTCAGCCTGTTGACGACGCCGAGCACACCGTCCACCCGGTACGTCAGCCGGATCGCGAGCGGGAGGTCCGCGCCGGCCGCCAAGGAGCCGGCCAGCGTGACCACGCCGTCCCGCACCGACACCGTCACACCGCGGGCGCCGCCCAGGACGTCGTCCCGGACCTCCCGCGTGATCTCGTCGTCCGTGCGCAGGAAGATCCGCAGCAGATCGCGCCGGGTGGCGATGCCGATCAGCCGGTCCTCCTCGTCCACGACCGGGAGCCGCTCGACGCCGTGACGTTCCATCACACGCGCGGCGTCCGCGATGCGCTGTTCCGGATGCACGGTGACCGCGGGGGACGACATCAGCTCCTGCGCCGTGAGGGCACGGCCGTCCGGGGACCGGGCTGCCTGGCGGCGGATCAGATCGGTCTCCGAGATCACCCCGACGACCTTGTCGTCGGCGTCCACCACGGGCACCCCGCTGATCCGATGCCGGTCCAGCAGCCGTACGACCTCCTTCAACGATGTGTCCCGGTGCGCCTCGACGACGTCCTGCGTCATCACCTCACCGACGATGCGGGCCATGCCGACCACTTCCCTTGCTCTCTCTCGTCACCTGCTGTCGCTGGTCCCCGTCGCGGGGAGCGCGGCGCGTCCCGCCTCCAGCCGCGCGACCGGGACGCGGAACGGCGAGCAGGAGACGTAGTCCAGTCCCGCGGAGTGGAAGAAGTGGACGGACGCGGGATCGCCGCCGTGCTCGCCGCAGACGCCGATCTTCAGGTCGGGCCGCGTGGCGCGGCCCTCGTCGACCGCGATCCGCACCAGCCGGCCCACTCCGTCGCGGTCGAGGGTCTCGAACGGGGAGGTGGCGAAGATGCCCTTGTCGAGGTAGGCGGAGAAGAAGGCCGCCTCGACGTCGTCGCGGGAGAAGCCCCAGGTGGTCTGGGTGAGGTCGTTGGTGCCGAAGGAGAAGAACTCCGCCTCCTCGGCGATCCGGCCGGCCGTGAGCGCGGCCCGGGGCAGCTCGATCATGGTGCCGACCGGGCAGTGCACGGGCACGCCCGTCTCCTCGGAGACCTCGGCGAGGACGCGTTCCACCTCTTCGCGTTCGATGCGCAGTTCCTCGACGGCGCCGACCAGCGGCACCATGATCTCCGCCGCGGGCGAGCCCCCGGCCCTGGTCCGTTCCACGACCGCCTCGGCGATCGCCCGCACCTGCATGGCGACCAGTCCCGGGACCACCAGGCCCAGCCGCACGCCGCGCAGCCCGAGCATCGGGTTCTCCTCGTGCATGCGGTTGACGGCGGCGAGCAGCTCGGTGTCGTGCGGGTCGGTCGCGTCGCCGTGTCCCTGGGCGGTGGCGATGCGCACGGCGAGGTCGGTGCGGTCGGGCAGGAACTCGTGCAGGGGCGGGTCGATGAGCCGGATGGTCACCGGCAGACCGTCCATCGCCTCCAGGATGCCGATGAAGTCCTGCCGCTGGAGCGGCAGCAGCGCGCTCAGCGCCTTCTCGCGCTCGCTCTCGTCACCGGCCAGGATCATCGCCTCGACCAGCTTGCGGCGCTCGCCCAGGAACATGTGTTCGGTACGGCAGAGCCCGACGCCCTGCGCGCCGAACCGCCGGGCGCGCGCGGCGTCCTCGGGGGTGTCGGCGTTCGCCCGCACCTCCAGCCGCCGGGCGCCGTCGGCCCGATCCATGGCGCGGGCCACCGCCTCGACCAGCCCGCCCGCCTTCTCGCCCGTTTCGAAGTGGCGCATCACCGCGGAGTCGACCAGCGGAGCGGCGCCCAGGTACACGGCCCCCTCGGAACCGTCGACGGAGACGACCGTGCCCTCCTCGACGACGGTGTCGCCCACCGTGAAGCGGCGTGCCGCGGTGTCCACGGTGATCTCCTCGGCACCGCACACGCACACCGTGCCCATGCCACGGGCGACCACGGCCGCGTGGCTGGTCTTGCCGCCGCGGCTGGTGAGCACCGCCTGCGCGGCGATCATGCCCGGCAGGTCGTCGGGGGTGGTCTCCTGGCGGACGAGGACGACCTTCTCGCCGGCGGCGGCCCGGCGGACCGCTTCGGCCGAGTCGAACACCGCCGCGCCGACGGCCGCACCCGGTGAGGCCGGGAGACCGTGCGCGAGGGCCTCGCCCACCGCCGAGGTGTCGAACCGGGGGAACATCAGCCGGGCCAGACCGTCCCCGTCGACGCGGGCCAGGGCCTCGTCGGGAGTGATCAGGCCCTCGTCCACCAGTTCGGCGGCGATCGCGAACGCGGCCTCGGCGGTGCGCTTGCCCACCCGGGTCTGGAGCATCCACAGCCGGCCGCGCTCGATGGTGAACTCGATGTCGCACAGGTCCCGGTAGTGGGTCTCCAGCGTCCGCAGATGGCCGCACAGGTCCGCGTACGACGTCGGGTCCAGCTCCTCCAGCGCGGTCAGCGGGACGGTGTTGCGGATGCCGGCGACGACGTCCTCGCCCTGCGCGTTCGCCAGGTAGTCGCCGTACAGACCGGGCCGTCCGGTGGCCGGGTCGCGGGTGAAGGCGACGCCGCTGCCGGAGTCGGACCCGAGATTGCCGAAGACCATGGTCTGCACGTTCACCGCGGTGCCCAGGTCGTCCGGGATGTGCTCGCGGCGGCGGTACAGCCGGGCGCGCTCGCCCCGCCAGGACTCGAAGACGGCCAGCACCGCCCGGCGCAGCTGTTCGGCCGGCGACTGCGGGAACTCCTCGCCGGTCTCCCGGCGGATCACGTCCTTGTACGTCCCGACGAGACCGGCCAGGTCCGCCGCGTCCAGCCCCAGGTCGTTCGCCGCGCCCCGGGCCCGCTTGAGGCCGGACAGGGCGTTCTCGAACAGGGAGCCGTCGACGCCCATGACGGTGGTGCCGAACATCTGGACGAGGCGGCGGTAGGAGTCCCAGGCGAAGCGTTCGTTCCCGGAGACCTTCGCCAGCCCGAGGACGGATTCGTCGTTCAGGCCGATGTCGAGGATGGTCTCCATCATGCCGGGCATGGAGAAGCGCGCCCCGGAGCGCACGGACAGCAGCAGCGGGTCGTCGGGCTGACCGAGCCGCCGCCCCGCCGCCCGCTCCAGGGCGGTGAGGTGCGCGGAGATCTCCCCGGCCGGGGTGTCCGGCTCGGTGCCGCCGGCCAGGAAGGCCCGGCAGGCCTCGGTGGTCACGGTGAAGCCGGGCGGAACCGGCAGACCCATCCGGGTCATCTCGGCCAGGTTCGCGCCCTTGCCACCGAGCAGGTCGGCCTGGTCACGGCCGCCTTCCGCGAAGTCGTACACGTAACGGACCATGACGTCGGTCTCCTCCGTCGGGCTGCTGGCTGGTTACCTCTCCAGCGTCCGGCCGCCGGGACCGCAGGGGGCAGGTGCCGCAGGTCCCCTCCCGTGGGCCGGTCGGCCCAGGCGGGAGCCACCGGGAACCGGCCCGATCCGCTACCGCGCCGTCCGGCCGACCCGATACCGTTGCACATGATCGGACCGGTGGGTGTCCGTGCGTTGAGGGGACCTGGAGGATTACCGGTGGGAAGCCCCGAGGAGGCCCGCGGACGGCTGCCCCAGCTGCGGCTGGACGAGCTGCTGGAGGAGCTGCAGGCGCGGCTGGACGCGGCCCGTGGCACCCGCGACCGGGTGCACAGCCTGCTGGAGGCGGTGCTGTCGGTCGGCCGGGAGCTGGACCTGGAGCAGGCCCTGCACAGCATCGTGGAGGCCGCCGCGGCGCTGGTCGACGCGGAGTACGCCGCGCTCGGCGTGATCGGCCCCGACGGAAAGAGGCTGTCCGCCTTCCACACGGTCGGGGTGAGCGAGGAGCAGATCGCCCGGATCGGCCCGTATCCGGAGGGCCACGGCATCCTCGGCGAGCTGATCAGCCATCCGGAACCGCTGCGGCTGGCGAAGATCTCCGAGCATCCGGCGTCGTACGGTTTCCCGGCGCACCATCCGCCGATGAACACCTTCCTCGGCGTCCCGATCCGGGTGCGCGACCAGGTCTTCGGCAACCTGTACCTGACCGAGAAGCGGGGCGGCGCCCAGTTCGACGAGGAGGACGTCTCGGTCACGCTGACACTGGCCGTGGCGGCCGGCGTCGCGATCGACAACGCGCGTCTGTACGAGGAGTCCCGGCTGCGGGAGCGCTGGCTGCGGGCGAACGCGGAGATCACCCACAGCCTGATGTCCGGCGGTGACCGCACCGAGGTGCTCGCCCTGATCGCGGAGCGGGCCGGTGAGATCACCGGATCCGCTCTGGCGGCGGTCGCGCTGCCCATGGGGGAGACCGGGTCGCTCGCGGTGGAGATCGCCGTCGGGATGGACGCCGACGCACACCGGGGACTCGTCCTGTCGATGGACCGGAGCCTGATGGGGCTGGCCTTCTCCGGCAGGGCCCCGGTCACCAGCGAGGACGTCGGCCGGGACGAGCGCATCTCGCTGGAGCCTCCGCGGTTCGGGGGACTGGGCCCCGCGGTGGCCATGCCGATCGGCACGGACGAGGCGGGCGCTCGGGGCGTGGTCCTGCTCGCGCGAGAGGTCGGCCGTCCGGCGTTCTCGGCGACCGAGACGGAGACGCTGCAGGCGTTCGCCGCGCAGGCCGCCATAGCGATGGAGCTGGCGGAACGCCGCCAGGACGCGGAGGAGGTCGCGGTGCTCAAGGACCGCGACCGCATCGCACGGGACCTGCACGACCTGGCGATCCAGCGGCTCTTCGCCACCGGCATGACACTGCAGAGCGCGGGCCGTTTCATCGAGCACGAGGAGGCCTCCGAACGCGTCGTGCGCGCGG
The DNA here is from genome assembly GCF_040295925.1 of Streptomyces sp. NPDC002588. Classification (NCBI taxonomy): domain Bacteria; kingdom Bacillati; phylum Actinomycetota; class Actinomycetes; order Kitasatosporales; family Streptomycetaceae; genus Streptomyces; species Streptomyces sp. NPDC002588. The sequence goes on along the minus strand of NZ_JBEOWF010000071.1, from coordinate 25,983 downwards.
TCGACGACCTGGACGAGACCATCAAGATCATCAGATCGACGATCTTCGGCCTGCGCACCCGCGAGGGAGCGGGGGAGGCCGGGCTGCGGGCGCGTGCCGTACGGGTGGTCGGGGAGGCGGCGCCGGTCCTGGGCTTCGCTCCCAGCGTGCGCATGGAGGGCCTGCTGGACACCGACGTACCGAAGGAGATCGCCGATCACGTGGTGGCGGTGCTCTCCGAGTCCCTGACCAACATCGCCCGCCACGCGCGCGCGGACCGCGCCGACGTGCTGCTGGCGACGGACGGACGGGAGGTACGGCTCACGGTCGCCGACAACGGTGTGGGCATCCCGGAGACCGGCCGCCGCAGCGGGCTGCGCAACATGGCGGAACGCGCCGAGCAACTGGGCGGCCGGCTGGAGCTGGAGCAGCCCGAGGGCGGCGGCACCCGGCTGGTGTGGCGGGTGCCGGCGCGGAAGTAGCCGTCAGCCGCCGGCGGAGTCCAGCGCCGACTGGAGCGACTCGCGGTAGCCCTCGCTGGTGTACGTGGCTCCGGAGACGGTGTCGATGTTCGCGCTCTGGGCGGTGAGGGCCTCTCGGGTCAGTTGCGGGACGGCATAGGCGTTGATCTGCTGGTCCCTCGGGTTCTCCTGGGGGTAGGTGACCGCGGTGACGTCGGTGATCCTGCCGTTCTTCAGCGTGACGCGGACCTGTACGGGGCCGTAGCGGGTCTGGACGGAGTCCCCGGTGAGGGTCCGGGTGCCCGTGGCCGCCGACCCGCTTGACCCGCTCGACCCGCTCGACGGGGTCGTCCCGGCCGACGGGCTGGAACTGCTGGTCGGCGCCGGAGCGGTCGCCAACCCGGCGACGGACGGCGTGGTGTGCGGCTTCAGCGACAGCAGCAGCACCATCCCGGAGACGGTCGCGGCGCTCGCCAGCACGACGCGGCGCAGCGGACGGTTCTTCCTCAACGTGTGCAAGACGGCCTCACAGCTCGAAGGACTCGTGGTGGATGCGGCGGTCCGGGACCCCGGCGGCGCGCAGCGCTTCGTACAGGTCGCGCGCGAACCCGTGCGGGCCGCACAGGTACACGTCGTGCGCGTCCAGGTCGGGCACGGCCGCGCGCAGGGAGTGGGCCGTGAGATCCGGGCGCCTGCCCTGCGGACCGTTGAGCGCGTACAGCACCTTCGCCCCGCGCCACTGCGCGACGGCCTCCAGCTCGCCGCCCAGAGCGAGGTCCTCGGCGGTGCGGGCCCGGTAGAGGAGGGTGACGTCGCCGGGCAGCGTCTCGAACAGGGCCCGCAGCGGGGTGATGCCGACACCGCCCGCGATCAGCAGGGACTTGTGCGCGGACTGCCGGTCCGCGGTGAGCGCCCCGTAGGGGCCCTCCGCCCACACGCGGGTGCCCGGCCGCAGCAGGGGGACTGCCGCGCTGTGGTCGCCGAGCGCCTTGACGGTGATGCGCAGCAGGTCCGGGCGCGGCGGCGCCGACAGGGAGTAGGGCGTGGAGGTCCAGCGCATGCCGTCGGTCAGGAACCGCCAGCGCAGGAACTGCCCCGGCCGCGCACCCATCTCGTCCACCCGTCGGCCCCGCACGACGACCGAGTACACACCCGGCGCCTCCCGGTGCACGGAGTCCACCCGCAGCCGGTGACGGAGGTTGAGCCGCACCGGAGCCAGGATCCTGAACCACAGCACCAGGGCCGCGACGCCCAGGTACAGCGCGTACCAGGCGACCTGCACCGGCCGGCTGCCGATGAGGTCGGACCCCAGGGCGAGCTGGTGGCCGAAGGCGAGGAACACCGCGGCGTACGTCAGCAGGTGGACGTAGTACCAGAACTCGTGGCTGACCCGTCGGCGCACCGCGCGGGCGGAGACGATCCCGACCGCGAACAGGATGACGGTGCCGGCGGTGGCCTTGAGCATCTCCGGGTAGTCCAGGACCACGGTGAGCGTCTCGTCCAGAAGCGAGGAGCCGTCCTGCGCGGCGTATCCGAGCAGGATCAGCAGGACGTGGGCCACCAGCAGACAGACCGTGTAGCGGCCCGCCATCGCGTGCCAGCGCGTCACCCGGTCCGCCCCGACGCGCCGCTCCAGGAGCGGGACGCGGGCCATCAGTCCGACGAGGACGGCGCAGGCGTACCCGCACAGAAGTCCCGCGATCCGCCCGGCGCCGGTCAGCCAGCCCGCCGCGCCCACGACCGAGCCCGTGTCGTGCCACCACAGGGCGACCACGGCGGCGGCCCCGCCCCACAGCAGGGCCAGCACCGGGCCGACGGGGGAGCGCCGGGGGGCCGGAGGCGCGGGGGCGACCCTCCGTTGCTCGTACACCGTCGTCATGCGCAGGTCCCTTCAGGTCGTCCGGCGAGGCCGTTCGTTCGGCCGTCCGGGACGCCACTGTGCGGCCGCAACCTCTGAGCCCGCTCTCAGCACGCGGCGGCCGGCGCGGCTCCGCCGCAGGTGGGACGGGGTGCCAGGGGGAGCGCGGCGGACCGGCGGCAGGGCGGACTCATAGCGAACTCAGAGGCCGGGGGAGCGGCCCGGGTCGCGGCGAGGCCGCATCCTGGTACCTGAGATGAACACTTCCCGCCCCCGCGGCTCCGGCCGCCCCGCACTGACCCGGACCGACGGCGCCCCGCTCCGGGTCCTCGTCGTCGACGACGACCCCGACCTCGCGGAGGTCCTCTCCGGTGCCCTGCGCTACGAGGGCTGGGAGGTCCGCACGGCGGGCGACGGCGTCTCGGCCGTCGCCGAGGCACGCGAGCTGCTGCCCGACGCCGTCGTCCTCGACGTCATGCTCCCGGACACCGACGGCTTCGCAGTGCTCCGCTCGCTGCACGCCGTACGCCCCGACGTGTGCGTGCTGTTCCTGACCGCGCGGGACGCCGTGGAGGACCGCATCGCGGGCATCACGGCGGGCGGCGACGACTACGTGACGAAACCGTTCAGTCTGGAGGAGGTCGTCGCCCGCCTGCGCGGCCTGCTGCGCCGGGCCGGCATGGCCCGGCAGTCGGAGGACGGGCCGCGGCTGACCGTCGGCGACCTCGTCATGGACGAGGAGGCCCGAGAGGTCACCCGCGGCGGCGACCTGATCGAGCTGTCCCCGACGGAGTTCGAACTGCTGCGGCTGCTCATGCGCAACCCGCGACGCGTGCTCAGCAAGGCGCAGATCCTCGACCGCGTGTGGTCCTACGACTTCGGCGGGCAGGCTCACGTCGTCGAGCTCTACATCTCCTACCTGCGCAAGAAGGTGGACGCGGGCCGGCCGCCCATGATCCACACGGTGCGCGGCGCCGGATACGTGCTCAAGCCGGTGGCCCGGTGAGGTACCTACGGCGCGTGGTGAGGCGGTGGCTGACGCGCCTGCCCCGGCCGCACACACTGCGGGCGCGGCTCACCGCGGGCCTCGTCGTGCTGCTCGCGGTGAGCTGCGCGGCCGTCGGGGTGGCGGCGGTGGTGGAGCTGAACGGCTTCCTCACCGGCCGTCTCGACCAGCAGCTGCGCGAGACGGGCGTACGGTTCCCGGCGAGCCTGGAGCACGGCGGTGCCCGGCCGTCGGACCACGACGGCGACGAGGACGGCGACGGCGACACCCGCAGGCAGACCGTCGGGACCTTCGGAGCCCGGCTGGTCGGCGACACGGTCACCAGCGCGGCCGTGGTGGGCTCCAGCACGGGCACGGGCACGCAGAACGTTCCGCTCGGGGCCGCGGACGGCAGAAGGCTCGCCGCGGTGCCGGCCGACGGCGAGGGGCACACGGTCGGTCTCTCCGCGCTGGGCGAGTACCGAGTGATGGCGACCGAGGGCAGGGACGGCGACGTCCTGATCACCGGTCTGCCCACGGAGTCCGTCGAGGCCACCGTCCACCGGCTGGAACTGGTCGCCGGGGTGGTCTTCGGCTGCGCGCTCGCCGTCGCCGGCGTCGCGGGGGCGTTGTGGGTGCGCTGGTCGCTGCGCCCCCTCAGCCGGGTGGCCGCGACCGCCACCCGGGTCAGCCGGCTGCCGCTCTCCAGCGGCGAGGTGGAGCTCTATCCGCGCGCGCCCGAGACCGACCCGCGCAGTGAGGTGGGACGGGTCGCCAGCGCTTTCAACGTGATGCTCGGCCACGTCGAGGACGCGCTGACCAAACGGCACGCGAGCGAGGAACGGCTGCGCAGCTTCGCCGCCGACGCCAGCCACGAGCTGCGCACACCCGTGGCGTCGGTCCGCGGCCACGCCGAACTGGCGCTGCTGCACCCCGGCCCGGTGCCGCCGCCGGTGGCGCGGGCCCTGGAACGCATCGAGGCCGAATCGGCCCGCATGGGGGAGATGGTCGACGACCTGCTGCTCCTCGCCCGCCTCGACGCGGGCCGCCCCCTGGAACGCCTCCCCGTCGACCTGACCCGGCTGGTCCTGGACGCCGTGACGGACGCGCAGGCCGCGGGCCCGGGACACCGTTGGACGCTGGAGCTGTCCGAGGAGCCGGTGACGGTGCCGGGCGACGCCCACCGGCTCCATCAGGTGCTGGCCAACCTGCTGGCCAACGCGCGCCTGCACACGCCCGCCGGCACCACGATCACCATCTCGCTGGGGACCGGCGACGGGACGGCGCAGCTGAAGGTCCACGACGACGGCCCCGGTGTCGCCGCGGACGTACAGCCCAGGGTCTTCGAGCGCTTCACGCACGGGGAAGGCCGCCGCACGGACGGCGCGGGCGGCGGCACCGGCACCGGCCTCGGCCTGTCGATCGTGGCGGCGGTGGCGGAGGCCCACGGCGGAAGCGTCACCCTCGAGAGCAACCCGGGGTCGACCACCTTCACGGTACGGCTCCCCACCGGCGACGGATGACTTTCCCGTGTCCCGTGCCCCCGGGGCCGGGTGCCGGGCGCGCAAGGGCCGTTCCGCGCCCTCCTCCGGCCCCTTCGGCTCATGCGCCCCTGTCCGCGGCGGAGTTGGCTGACAGCAGGAAGAACGACACCGACCTGGGAGGGCGAGCACAGTGGGTACCAGCCTCACACCGGAGTTCTGGGAACGGTTCGCGGTACTGCTCGTGCTGGCGGCGGGCCTGACGTGTGTCCTCGCCGCGGCCTTCGACGGCCTCGCCGTCCGGCTGCTGAGCCGTCGGGCGCACAGGGCGCCGCACCGGCCGCCGACAGCGCACCGTCCGCAGCGCCACCACCACCGCGTGCCGGCCCGTTCCTGACGTGCCGTCCTGGGCCGTTCGGCGCCGGGCGGGGACCTCTGGCCCCTCCTGCCCCGGGACGCGGGCCCGGAGACTGACGGTGCATCCCCCAAGGAGGTCCATACATGTTCGCCATCACCGTCGGTCTGGACGGCTCGCCCGAAAGCCTCGCCGCCGCAGACTGGGCCGCTCGCGAAGCGGCACAACGAGAGGTGCCGCTGCGTCTGCTGCACGCCGAGGACTCGCTGCGCCCGCTGTACGTCCCCTTCATGGGGGCCGCGGCGCCCGACGTGATCGAGCAGCGTGCATGGGCGGCCCGTCTCCTGAGCGAGACGGAGTCCCGGCTCGGCGAGCGGCACCCCGGTCTGCGGATCACCACCCGGCAGGCCGAGGAGCAGCCGGTCCCGGCCCTGCTGTCCGCCGCGGAGGACACCGAACTGCTGGTCCTGGGGTCCCATCGCCTCGGCACGGTGGCGGGGTTCCTCGTCGGGTCGGTCGCGCTCGCCGTGGTGGCGCGTACGGAACGGCCCGTCGTCCTCGTGCGGGCCGGTGAGCACGCCGAGGACGAGCATCTGCCTGACGCCACGGGCGCCGGGGCGATCGCCACCCCGTACCGCGACGTCGTGCTGGGGCTGGACCTGGAGAGCCCGGGCGACGCCGTCGTCGAGTTCGCGTTCGAGGCAGCCCGGCGGCGCGCGGCCTGCCTGCGGGTGGTCCACGGCTGGAACCCCGCCGCCGTCTACGGCTACGGCGCCGCCTTGGACGCGGGGCTGGGCACCGAGCTGGCGGAAGAGGCACAGCACGAACTCAGCGACGTCCTGCGGCCGTGGAAGGACAAGTTCCCCGGGGTGGAGGTGCGGGAGCAGACCGCCATCGGCGGCGCCGGCCGGCACCTCGTGGACGCCTCGCGGGACGCGTCGCTGGTCGTCGTCGGCCGCAAGAAGCGCCAGGCGCCCATCGGCGGCCGTATCGGCCCGGTGACGCACGCGGTGCTGCAGCACGCCTCGGCGCCGGTCGCGGTGGTGCCGCACGACTGACACGACCATCACGGTCCTGGTCTCGGGGGAGGAGCCGGGACCATGCGGGTGCGGCGCGGCCGAGACAGGGCCCGCCGGGCCGCATCAGGTGTGCGTGGCCGGTGATTCACCGGCCACGCACACTGTCGTTCGGGGTCCGCGCCGCTCCGGCCGGGCGGCACACAGCGGGCCGACCGGCCCTCGGAGGGGGCCGGGCAGCCTCTGCCTCCGGGCGGGCCGTGGAGTGAGGCTGGTACCGCAGGACGGACCGAGTGTTGGAGGTGCCCACATGTTTGCGCCCGTTGTGGTCGGAGTGGATGGATCGGCGGAGAGCCTGGCCGCTGCCGCGTGGGCGGCGCGTGAGGCCGAGCGGAGGGACCGTGTGCTGCGTCTGGTGCACGTCTGGGACTGGCATCCTCGTCACGAGGAGCGTGAGATCGCGAACGCCGCCCAGCGGCATCTGGCCCGGCGCTCGCTGCGGCAGGCGGAGGAACGTGTCCGCGCCGAGTGCCCCGAACTGCGCCTGACCGACGAGCAGATGGAGGGGCCGGCCACGGCCGCCCTGGTGAAGGCGGCGGATGAGGCCGAGCTGCTGGTCCTGGGCTCGCGCGGGCTGAGCGGGTTCACCGGGTTCCTGGTGGGGTCGGTGGCCCTCGGCGTGGTCGCCAAGGCCACCAGCCCCGTCGTTCTCGTCCGCGCGGACGAGGTGGCGGCGGACGAACACGTGCCGGCGGACGACGGAAGCCCGTCGACGGAGACCGGGTACGGGGACGTCGTGCTCGCCGTCGACCTCGACGACGCCTGCGACGAGGTCATCGAGTTCGCCTTCGAGGCCGCCCGGCTGCGGCACGCACGGCTGCGGGCCGTGCACGCCTGGCACTTGGCCGGCCCGGTGGGCCTGGGCCCCGGCGACATCGGCCTGGCACGGGACTCCTGGCAGGGCGAGGAGTGGCTGGGCTTCCTCAAGGCGGTGCTCCAGGTGTGGCGCGACAAGTATCCCGACGTGGAGGTCCTGGAGACGGTGGTGGACGACAAGCCCGCGACCGCGCTCGTGCGGGCCGCCACCGGAGCGAGTCTCCTCGTCGTCGGTCACCGCCTCGCCGAACGCCCCGTCGGTCCCCGTACCGGGCCCGTCACCCACGCCGCGATCCACCACGTCGGCTGCCCCGTGGCCGTCGTCCCCCATGCGTGACGAGCTGACGGAGAGGCACTTCGGACGGCTCGTCAGAGCCGAGCGGGAGAAAGGTGTGTTCCGATCATGTCCCACATGTCCGAGGTCCGCGCGGACCCCCGCCACGCGTCCGCCTACCTGGTCCGTGCCGCCGTCACCGCGCCGTCCCCGTACAACACACAGCCCTGGACCTTCGTGGCCGAGGACGCGGACAGGGGCGTCGAAGTACACGCGGACGGCAGCCGGAGACTGCTGCTCGCCGACCCGTCCGGCAGGGAAATGGTGATCAGCTGCGGGGCCGCTCTGCTCAACATCCGGCTCGCCGTACGCCACCTGGGCTTCACGCCGGTCGTCGAGTACTTCCCGCGCCCGGCGGACCCGGCCTACCTGGCCCGGGTGACATGGGGCGCCTACCAGCGCCCCACCCCCGACGAGGAGCGCCTGTTCGGCGCACTGCGGCGACGCCGGACCGTGCGCGGGCCGTTCCTGTCGGAGCCGCTTCCCCCGGCGCTGGCCGACGTCCTGCGCGAGCACGCCCACCGGGCGGGCGCCACGCTTGATTTCGTCGCCGACCGGCAGGGCAGACGGCAACTGGCCGAGCTGGTCCGGAGCGCCGAGGAGACGCGCAGATCCCGTCCGGAATGCGCCGCCGAGCAGGCGCGGTGGACCTGGTGGCCCGGCGAGCCGCGGTACGACGGGATTCCCGTCACCGTCGCCGCGGCGCACCCCGACGCCACGTCCTTCGCGGGACGGGACTACATCGGCCACACGCCGATGTTCGCCCTGCCTCCACGGCGCCGGCCCTCGCGCACGGGACCGGTGGCGATCCTCGGCACGGACCGCGACGACCCGGCCGCTTGGCTCCGGGCGGGCGAAGCCCTTCAGCAGGTCCTGCTGGAAGCGGCGGACCACGGCGTCATGGCGGCCTTCCACACCCAGCCGCTGGAGGTCCCGTCCCTGCGGGTGAGGATCCGGCAGACACTCGGCGGCGGTGCCCACCCGCAGATGATCCTCCGCCTCGGATATCCGCCGTGTGGCCGGCCGCTGCCCCGCCGCCCGGTAACGGACGTGCTCAGGGCGGCCGGCGCCGCGGTCACCTGACCCGGCTGCCCCGAACAGCCGGGGACAGGGCCGGACGGCGCGTTGCAGGGGGCCGACCGGCCCCTGCCGCGGGCGCCCGGCGGGACGAGAGCGTGGCCTCGGACAGCGGGAACGCCGTCCGTCGTCGTGCCGGGAGCGTCCCGCCCCGGTCCAGAGGCTGTACGAGGGGAAGGGGGGTGCCGTCATGAGCGGCCCCGTACTGGTGGGAGTGGACGGCTCGGCATCGAGCCTGGTCGCGGTGGAGACCGCCGCACGTGAGGCCGACCGGCTGGGGGTGGAACTCCGGCTGGCCCACGCCTTCGAGTGGCCGGTGACCCATGTGCCACCGGGCGTGCCTCCGTGGGAGCCGGGCGGGAACGGGGCACGCGGCCACGCGCACGGCGCGCTGACGGAGGCCGAGCGCCGGGCCCACCGCGCCGCGCCCGGCCTCCGTGTCACCCACACGGTCCTCATGGGTGAACCCGCCGCGGTGCTGGAAACCGAGTCGCGCGGGGCGTCGCTCACCGTCGTCGGAAGCCGGCCGGTGAGCCGGTCCGCGGGCGTGCGACGCGGCTCGGTCGCCGTCCGGCTGACCGCCCACGGGGATTCCCCGGTACTGATGGTCCGGGGCAGGCCCGACCCGGCCGGCCCGGTGGTGCTCGCCGCGGACCACGGACACCTCGGCCGGCCGGCGGCCGAGTTCGCCTTCGCCGAGGCGTCCGCCCGCGGAACCGACGTGGTGGTGCTGAACGGGTTCGAGACGGCCGACGGGCGGCGGGACGGGTACGGCGACACACTGGCCGCGCTGCGACAGGAGTATCCGGACGTCACCGTGCGCCGTCCCCGCGTCCGGGGCGGCACGCGCCGGGCCGTCGTCGCGGCGAGCGCACACGCCCAGCTCGTCGTGATCGGCACCCGCGGCCGGGGCGGATTCCCCGGCACCCCGCCCACCCGCGTCAGCCGCGCGGCCCTGCGGCACGCCGACTGCCCCGTCGCGGTCATCCGCGCGACGGAGGAGCACCCCCGACCGGTCCGATGACGACCGACCCCCGGCCTTCCCCGACGCCGCTCCGACGGCGGGGCCCGAGTTCCCGACAGCAGGCATGAGGGAGGTGCCATGGACGTTTCCACCGCCTCGGTCCCCGCGCCGAGCGCCGCCCGCGAGCCGGGCGTGCGCGGTCTCGTCGCCGACTCCTGGCAACGCTGCGAAGCGTGCGGAATACGCCCCGACAGCGGCCCTCCGCCACCTCTGCGCTGGACGTCCGAGGAACTCGGCGCCTATCGCCGCGCCCACCCCCTCGCCGCCGTACTGCCCCTGTTCCGCGAACTGCTGGGCGCCGGCGCCGCAGACGACGGGCATGTGTTCGCGGTCGGCGACGCCGGCGGCGCCCTGCTGTGGGTCGAGGGCGACACCGCGGCCATGAGACGGGCCGAGCGCATGCACTTCGTCGAGGGAGCCGTCTGGTCGGAGCGACAGGCCGGCACCAACGCCCCCGGTACCGCACTGGAGTTGGGCCGTCCCGTGCAGATCGTGACGGGTGAGCACTACAGCGCCGCCGTGCACGCCTGGTCCTGCGCCGCGGCCCCCGTACGGGACCCCGTCACGGGGCGCGTGCTGGGCGTGGTCGACCTGTCCGGCGGCGCCACCATCGCCACCCCGCCCGCCCTGGCCGCGGTCCGGGCCGCCGCGCTGGCGGCCGAGGCACACCTCGCCCGGCTGCCGTCCGTACCGCTCCTCGGGCCGGACGGCGCCCCGGCGTTCCCGGGCGAGGTCCGCCTGCTGGCCCTGGGCCGGGACAGCGCCGTCCTGGACCACGCCGGCCGGGAACGTCACCTCAGCCCCCGGCACAGCGAGATCGTGCTGGCGCTCGCCCTGGCCCGCCGGGGCGTGACCGGGGACCGGCTCGCCGTGGACCTCTCGGAACGCGAGGTGCCCGCCTCGACACTGCGCGCCGAAATGACGCGCCTGCGTGCCGCCTTGGGGCCGGAGCTGCTCGGCTCCCGCCCGTACGCGCTGCTGCGCCCCGTACGGACCGACTTCGACGACGTGTCCCGGCTCCTGGCCGACGGCCGGGTCGGCGAGGCGCTCGCCCGCTACCCCGGCCCGCTGCTGCCGCGTTCCGAGGCACCGGCCGTCGTCGCGCACCGGCGCTCCCTGGAGCAGCAGTTGCGCGGGGCCGTCCTCGGCAGCGGTGACGCCCGGCTGCTGCGCCGCTGGGTGGAAGCGGCCTGGGGCGCCGAGGACCTCGGTGCCTGGGCGGCCCTGGCCCGGACGCTGCCCGCCGGCTCGCCGCAGCATGCCGCGGCCGCCGCGCGGGCCCGCGCGCTGAACCTGGAGACGGCCGTGTTTCCCCAGGTCCGGCGGCATGCAGCGGTGTTGCAGCGTTCCCGCGCCTAGCGTTCCGAACATCCCCCGATCGTCGTGATCGGACGTCATCCGAGAGGAGACGGTGATGAAGTACGAGCCTCCGGGTGCGCCGGGCAGTCCAGTCGACGTCGCGCCCCGCTACGAGAACTTCATCGGCGGCAAGTGGCAGGCACCGACCACGGGTCAGTACACGCCGAACCTGTGCCCCGCCACCGCCAAGCCCATCTGCGAGATCCCCAAGTCCGGTGCCGAGGACATCGAACACGCCCTCGACGCCGCGCACACGGCCAAGGACGCGTGGGGCGAGGCCTCCACGGCCCAGCGCGCCGCGGTCCTCAACAAGATGGCCGACGCCATCGACGCCCACCGCGAGGAACTGGCCATCGCCGAGAGCTGGGAGAACGGCAAGCCGGTCCGCGAGACCCTGGCCGCCGACATCCCGCTCGCCGCCGACCACTTCCGCTACTTCGCGGCCGCGATCCGCTCCGAGGAGAGCCGGATCACCGAGATCGACAAGGAGACCGTCGCCTACCACTTCCACGAGCCGCTCGGCGTGGTCGGACAGATCATCCCGTTCAACTTCCCGCTGCTGATGGCCGCGTGGAAGCTGGCCCCGGCGCTCGCCGCCGGCAACGCCACGGTGATCAAGCCGGCCTCCCCGACCCCGTGGTCGATCCTGAAGCTGATGGAGGTCGTCGGAGACATCGTGCCGCCCGGCGTCCTCAACGTCGTCAACGGCCCCGGCGCCGAGATCGGCAAGGCGCTCGCCACCAACAAGCGCATCGCCAAGGTCGCCTTCACCGGCGAGACCACCACGGGCCGCCTCATCATGCAGTACGCGTCCCAGAACATCATCCCGGTCACCCTGGAGCTGGGCGGCAAGTCGCCGAACATCTTCTTCAACGACGTGGCCTCGGCCGACGACGACTTCCTCAGCAAGGCGGTCGAAGGACTCGTCCTGTACGCGTTCAACAAGGGCGAGGTCTGCACCTGCCCCTCCCGCGCCCTCATCCAGGAGGACATCTACGAGGAGTTCATGGGCCGCTGCCTGGAGCGCATCCGGGCCATCAAGCAGGGCGACCCGCTCGACACCGCGACCATGATCGGCCCCCAGGTGTCGAAGCAGCAGGTCGAGAAGATCGCCTCGTACGTCGACATCGGCGTCAAGGAGGGTGCCGAACTGCTGATCGGAGGCCACCGGCCCACGCTCGACGGGGAGTTCGCGAACGGCTACTTCTACGAGCCGACCGTCCTCAAGGGCCACAACAAGATGCGGGTCTTCCAGGAGGAGATCTTCGGACCCGTCCTCGCCGTCACCACCTTCAAGGACGAGGCCGAGGCCCTCGAGATCGCCAACGACACCCTGTACGGCCTCGGCGCCGGCGTGTGGAGCCGCGACGGCGCCCTCGCCTACCGCATGGGCCGTGCCATCAAGGCCGGCCGGGTCTGGACGAACTGCTACCACCAGTACCCCGCCGGTGCCGCCTTCGGCGGTTACAAGGTCTCCGGCATCGGCCGCGAGAACCACCGGATGATGCTCGAGCACTACAGCCAGACCAAGAACCTCCTGGTCAGCTACGGCACCAAGCCGCTCGGGCTGTTCTAGGAAGGAGGGCGGCGACATGCCCGCGAAGGTCGAGAACGGCACCGCCGGGCGCGTCACCGTCACCCGGGCGGCCCGCAGGGCGATCGAGGCCCTGCGCGCCGCCCAGGGCCGGCCGGTGATGTTCGTCCAGTCCGGGGGCTGCTGCGACGGCAGCGACCCGATGTGCTTCCCCGGCGGCGAATTCGCCCTGGGGGAGGGCGACATGCTCGTCGGCGTGGTGCACGGCTGCACCTTCCACATGAACGCCGACCACTACGAGGCGCTCGGCCGCCCGCTCCTCGTCCTGGACGTCGAACCGGGCACACCGGGCGGCTTCTCCCTCCCCGCCGGGGACGGACAGCACTTCGTCACCCGGGTCAAGGTGCCCCGGCGCCACAGCAGTTGAGGAGCAGGACAATGAAGGCAGCAGTCGTCACCGAATTCGGCAAGGCCCTGGAGATCCAGGACCTGCCCGTCCCCGAGCCCGGCCCCGGACAGGTACTCGTCCGCATGGAGGCCTCCGGGCTCTGCCACACCGACATCCACGCGGCCCACGGCGACTGGCCGGTCAAGCCGCAGCCGCCGTTCGTCCCCGGCCACGAGGGCATCGGCCCCGTCGAGGCGGTCGGTGCGGGCGTCTCCCCGGACCTGATCGGCAAGCGGGTCGCCGTCCCCTGGCTCGGCTCGTCCTGCGGCACCTGCCGCTACTGCGTCTCCGGCTGGGAGACCCTCTGCCAGTCGCAGGTCAACTCCGGCTACTCCGTGGACGGTTGCTACGCCGAGTACACCGTCGCGAGCGCGGGCGCGGTCGTCCGCGTGCCCGACGGCGTGACGTCGTTCGACGCCGCCCCGCTGACCTGCGCCGGCGTCACCACCTACAAGGCGATCAAGGTCGCCCGCGTGGTGCCGGCCGAGCGGGTCGCCGTGTTCGGCGTCGGCGGCCTCGGCCACCTCGCGGTGCAGTACGCGCGGCTGGTCGGCGGACTGGTCACCGCGGTCGACCTCGCACCGGACAAGCTGGGCCTGGCCCACCGGCTCGGCGCCGATGTGCTGGTCAACGCCCGCACCCACGACCCGGTCGAGGAGATCAGGAAGACCGGCGGAGCGGACGTGGCCGTCGTGCTCGCCGCCGTGCCCCAGGCCTTCGAACAGGCCTACAGGTCGCTCAACCCCGGCGGACGCCTGATCATGGTCGCGATGCCCGCCGACAACGCGGCGATCAAGGTGCCGATCTTCGAGACCGTCGTCGGCGGTATCTCCGTCATCGGTTCCATCGTCGGCACCCGCCAGGACCTGACCGAGGTGTTCGCGCTGCACGCGGCCGGACGCACCCAGGTCATCGCCGAGACCCGGCGACTGGAGGACGTCAACGACTCCTTCGACGAGGTCCTCGACGGACGGGCCGAGGCACGGCTCGTCTTCGAGTTCTGAGCGGCCCGAGCGGCCCGAGAGTTCTGAGAGTTCTGTGGCCCGGCGCCCACCGGGCCACAGGGAGAGGCAGCACACCATGGCCACCGTCACCGTAGGCGCCGTACGGGAGCGGGCACCCGGCGAACGCCGCGTCGCCCTCGTCCCCGAGGCCGTCACCCTTCTGCGCCGGGCCGGACTCGACGTCCTGGTCGAGACCGGGGCGGGCTCCGGAGCCTGGTTCACCGACGCCGACTACACCGCCGCGGGCGCGACCGTCGTCCCCCCGGACGAGCTGTACGCACGCGCCGACGCGGTCCTGTGCGTGGCGGCGCCCGACCCGGAGACCGCCGAGGCACTGCGCCCCGGACAGACCCTCATCGGCCTCCTCGAACCCCTGCGCCACCCCGCGCTGGTCCGGGAACTGACCGGACGCGGAGTGCGCACGGTGAGCCTCGACCTGCTGCCGCGCACCCTCAGCCGCGCCCAGTCCATGGACGCCCTGACCTCCCAGGCCAACGTCGCCGGCTACAAGGCGGCCCTGCTCGCCGCCCACTCCTACGACCGCTTCCTCCCGATGCTGACCACCGCGGCGGGCACCATGCGCCCGGCGCAGGTCCTCGTCCTCGGCGCCGGAGTGGCCGGACTGCAGGCCATCGCCACGGCCCGCCGCCTCGGCGCCGTCGTCACGGCGTACGACGTACGCCCCGCGTCACGAGGGGAGGTGGAGTCCCTCGGTGCCCGGTTCCTCGACGTCCCGCGCCCGCCGGACGAGGCACCGGGCACCGAACGGGGAGGCTACGCACGAGAGCTGACGGAAGAGGAGCAGCGGGCCCAGCGGGAGGCGCTCGACGCGCACATCGCCCGCTCCGACATCGTCATCACCACCGCCCAGGTCCCCGGACGCAAGCCGCCGCTGCTGGTGACCGCCGCCGTCCTGGAGCGGATGCAGCCCGGCTCGGTCGTCGTCGACCTCGCCGCGAGCGAACTCGGCGGCAACGTCGAGAACTCCGAACCCGACAAGACCACCGTCCTGGCGGGCGGCGTCACCGTCATCGGCGCCGGACACCTGCCGTCCGCCATGGCCACCGCCGCCTCCACGGCCTATGCCCGCAACCTCGTCGCCCTGCTGCGCCATCTGGTGCGGGACGGCGAACTCGTCCTCGACCCCGCCGACGAGATCACGGGCGCCCTGATGAGAGGTGAAACGTCATGAACGACCTCGACCTCCTCACCGCGATCACCGTGTTCGTGCTGAGCGTGCTGGTCGGCATCGAGGTCATCAGCAAGGTCCCCGCGACCCTGCACACCCCGCTGATGTCCGGATCCAACTCGGTGCACGGCATCGTCGTCGTCGGCGCCATGCTGATCGCGGCTGAGTCGCACACCTGGCTCGGCTACGTCCTGGCCTTCGTGGCCATGGTCTTCGGCGCGATGAACGTCGTCGGCGGATACGTCGTCACGGACCGGATGCTGGAGATGTTCAAGGCCAGGCCCCAGAACCACGACAAGGCGGAGGTGTGACCGCCATGGACACCGTCTCCCACGCCGTCCAGTACGTCTTCCTGGGCGCCGCCGCCTGCTTCGTGCTCGGCCTGCACCTGATGAACCATCCGCGCACAGCCCGCCGGGGCAACACCCTCTCCGCCGCCGCCATGGCCGTCGCGATCGGAGCCACCGTGTGGCTCGTGGCCGACGAGAACGTGATCAGCGGCACCGGCTGGCTCGTCCTCACCACGGGCGGCCTGGTCGGCGCGGCGCTCGGCCTGTGGGCCGCGCGCGAGGTGCGGATGACCGCCATGCCCCAACTGGTCAGCCTCTTCAACGCCGTCGGCGGCGGCGCGGCCGCGCTCATCGCCGTCAACGACCTGCTCCAGGCCGACGACCCGGCCGCGCTCGGCGCCCGGGTCTCCCTGCCGGGCGCGCTGGACATCGTCATCGGCGCGGTCACCTTCTCCGGCTCGCTCATCGCGGCCGGCAAGCTGCAGGGGATCGTCTCCGGGGCGCCCGTCGTCTTCCCGGGGGCACGGCTGCTGAACGTGCTGCTGCCGGCCTCCTTCGTCGCCGGCACGGTCTGGCTGGTGCTGGCACCGGACTCCCGTACGGCGCTGTACGGGCTGACCGCCGTGGCCCTGCTGTTCGGCGTGACCATGGTGCTGCCCATCGGCGGCGCCGACATGCCGGTCGTCATCGCCCTGCTGAACGCCTTCACGGGCTCCGCGGTCGCGATGGCCGGCTTCGTCCTCGACGAGACCGCCCTCATCATCGCGGGCATGCTCGTCAGCTCCTCGGGCGGCATCCTCACCAAGCTGATGGCGGACGCCATGAACCGGTCCATCGTCAACATCGTCATCGGCGGCTTCGGCACCGGCGACAGCGCGCCCGCGGCGACCGGCGACGGCGGGACCCCGGCCCAGGTGCGGTCGGTCTCCGCGGACGACGTGGCGATCCAGCTGGCGTACGCGAGCAAGGTCGTGTTCGTCCCCGGGTACGGCCTCGCCGCCGCCCAGGCCCAGCACGAACTCGGCGACCTGGCCAAGCTGCTCACCGCACACGGCGTCGACGTCAGCTACGCCGTGCACCCGGTCGCGGGCCGCATGCCCGGCCACATGAACGTGCTGCTGGCCGAAGCCAACGTGCCCTACACCCAGCTCAAGGAGATGGACGAGGCCAACCCGGAGTTCCCGCAGGCGGACGTCGCGCTCGTGGTCGGCGCCAACGACGTGACCAACCCGATCGCCCGCCGCCCCGGCAACGCGATCTCCGGGATGCCGATCCTCGACGTCGACAAGGCGAAGAGCGTCGTCGTCATCAAGCGGTCGATGGGCCACGGCTACGCGGGCATCGACAACGAGCTGTACACCGATCCGAAGACCGGGATGTTCTTCACCGACGCGAAGAAGGGACTGGGCCAACTGAAGGCAGCCGTCGCGGAGTTCGTCGGCTGAGCGCTGAGGTGCACGGGTGGTCCCCCTCTCTCCGGCGGGGGACCACCCGTGCACCTCAGCGGTGTGCGGGACTCACACGATGTCGAGCACCTCCGGCACGGGGCGGCGCGGTGTGCCGGGGCCCGAAGGTCCGTATCCGAGCCGGAGGACCATCTGGATGAATCCCATCGCCGACCGCGGGTCACGCACGGCCCAGCGGAGCTCGGGCCATTCGAGGGCGTGCGAGGTGAGCGAGGTGGCGAGCCCGTCCAGGGTCGCCTGCAGCAGGACGCGCTCCATGGCCTGGCCCGCCACCAGCCAGTCCCTGGGCCGGTCGTCGGCGGTGCCCAGCACGGCGAGCTGCGGCGCGTTCTCGAAGGCGGCGGCCTCGCGGCCGGGAACAGGCGCCCGGGCGGCGAAGTCGCGCACCGGAGCCCTGCCGTAGAGCCTGCGGGGGCCGAAGGCGCGTTCCGGTACGCCGTCACTCGCCGTTTCCGCCGCTTCCGCGCCCACGCGGGTCCACTGCCGCAGTTCCGCGGAGGCGGCGGCGTCCATGGCGTCGCGCCCCTCGGCGTCATGGACCAGATCCAGCAGTGTGTGTACATGCCACGCGTCGGGGAAGGCCAGCCGGGCCCCCTCCAGGAGGGCGGCGGCGCTCAGGGCGTCCTTGATGGCCGGGGGAATCTCCTCGTCGGTGAACGGGTGACGGCTGGTACGGCGGCGGTGGACCGCCGGATACAGCGGGGCGAGATCCTCCGCGAGATCGTCCTCGACGGCGTTCCCGGGAAGGGCCCGGCGCTCGGTCAGCCGTACCACCGCGAGCAGGCGCGGTTCCGCGGGATCGGGCAGCAGCTCGGTCTCCGGTACCCAGCCCGCGTGCGAGGCCGCGACGCGGAGGTTGAACAGGGCGGCGGCACACCCCAGGTGGAGAGCGCGGGTGGTGGGGTCGGCCCGGGGCATGGCGCGCTCGAGATCGGACCACACCTGGAAGGCGTGGTCGCCGCGGAGGAAACGGAATCTCCACGGCTGCGCGTTGTGCATGGACGGAGCCGCTGTGGCGTCTTCGACCAGCGCTGTCACGGTCGTCGCGTCGAGTTCGCGTAGGGACACTTGACCTGCCTCCCTCCAGGGCCGGCCGGCCGTTCACGGAAGGTGATGCCCGTCTCCTCCACTATTCCACGGCGGTCCCGGTCCTGTACGGTCCCGGCCGCGCGGCGGGGGCACCGGTCGGGTCAGGGGTCCGGCCCCGACGGCCCGGCGATCCGCCCCGATGTGAGGGGCACAACGATGCCGCATACCGTGGAAGTGGCCGACCGTGACATCGACGGCTCGAGATGTGTGCCGGCGAAGGCAGCCATGCGTGACACGCGGGACTCTCAGGAAACGGTGGCGATCATGCGAGCTCAACTCGGCGATCAACTCGTGGTCGAGGGCCCGGGCGCCGGTGCCGCCCGGCGCGACGGCGAGATTGTCGGACTCCGTCACGCGGACGGTTCCCCGCCCTACGACGTGCGCTGGTCGGACACCGGTGACGTCACCCTCGTCTTCCCCGGGCCGGACGCGCACATCCGGCACCCCGAGCACGCCCCCGCGAGCGCGTACGACGGCCCGCGGGCCACGGGAGCCGACGGCACCGGAACGGGCCGGGCGGTCAACCCCGGCGACATCGGCCGGCGCCTCGCCGCCGAGCGCGCCCGCCAGGGGCTGTCCCGGGAGGAGACGGCCCGCCGCGCCGGCATGGCACCGGCATATCTGGCCTACCTCGAGGAACAGCCGGCGGACCCGACCATGGCCAGTCTCATCAAGGTGGCCGACGCACTGGGCACCAGCGTCGCGGCCCTCCGCGGCGGCGGAGTCGAGCTGCCGCCGGGGCAGGGCGAGGCGCTCCTGCACCCGCGACTGCGGGATCTCGATCCCCAGGAGTGCCGTGCCCGCCTGGGCACGCACGGCGTGGGGCGCGTCGCCGTGTCGACACCGGACGGCCCGGCCGTGGTTCCGGTGAACTACGACGTCATCGATGACGCGCTCGTGTTCCGGACGGCCCCGCATTCGGCGCCGGCGTCGGCCGTCGGAGCGGAGGTCGCCTTCGAGGTCGACCATGTGGACGAGGCGATGAGCCGAGGCTGGAGCGTGCTCGTCGTAGGACCGGCGCGCGTGGTCACCGAGCCCGGCATGGTACGGAAACTGGCCGATCGCGCCCACACCGGGCCGTGGGCCGGGGGCGACCGCGAGATGTGGGTCTCGATCCGCCTCACCCGCGTCACGGGACGCCGAATCACGTCGGCGGAACAGTGACGGTGCGGGTGCGGTCCGTGGTTGCCCGGTGGCCGGTGATCCAGCGGATGCAGGCCGACGACACGGCCCGCGTCGGTCACCCCGCCAGATCCGCCAGCCATGGATGCCCGGGGGGCAGCCGGCCACCGAGGGCCTCCCGCCGTGCCCTGCCGAGCAGCGGCAGCACCCGGTCGAAGTCCGCCCGGTCTTTGGGCCGTGTCCCCTTCGCCTTGAACAGCAACACCAACTCCGGTACCAGGTACGGGATCCCGTCCGCCGTTCGGTCGATGACCGCGTCGTACGGCAGCCGAAGCCTCTCGTCCCGCCGGTAGATCCACGTGGCGCCGTCGTGCGGCTCGCGGAAGACGTCGAACAGGAACCGGCCGCTCGCCGGATCCCGCAGCCAGGTCTGCCGTGTGGCAGCCAGTGCCTCGGGTCCGGCATCCGGCCAGGCCCGGCCCGAACCCACCGCGTCGAACCGGCACTCGGGAAAGCGGCGTCGAATCTCCGGGAACCCCGCCGCGGGAACGGCGATCTCCAGATCGCCGTGCGGCCGCGACTGCTCCCCGCGGAACAGATCCAGCGCCCACCCCGCCACGACACACCAGGGCACTCCGACCCCGTCCAGCCGCTCCGCGACCTGTTCCGGCCGCCAGGCGTCCGCCCAGCGGGCCTCCAGTTCGTCCGCATCGAGCACAACGCCGCCGGGCGGGAGGTGTTCGGCCATCGGCACAATCTACCGGGAGTCGGGCGGACGGATCGGTCGCCCGGCGCCGGCCTCGAGCGTCGACGCCGCGCCGTCTCCCGGCCGGCCTGCTAGGATGCCGGTCATCGCGTGAGCCTCCTCGGTGCGGATTCCGATCCGCCGGGGAGGCTTTTTTCGTGCCCGGGTCCAGTCTGTCCCGGCACCGATGGGTCCGCTGCGAAGGTTCTCGCCCCGCCGGGCGGTCTTGACGAGCCGCGCCACCCATCCGTTCCGTGTTCCCCATCCGCAAGAGGAGATCCATGTCATGAGCCCACGGACGAACACCGCGGCAGCCACAGGGACTTGGCGACTCGGTGACCTGACCGTCAACCGCGTCGGGTTCGGCGCGATGCGTCTGACCGGTACCGCGCCCTTCGACCTCGGCGTGCCGCGCGACCGCGAGCGGTCGATCGGCGTGCTCCGGAGGGCGGTCGAGCTCGGCGTGAACCACATCGACACCGCCGCGTTCTACTTCTCGTCGACGCGCTCCGCCAACGAGCTGATCAACCGGGCGCTGGCGCCGTACCCGGAGGATCTGGTCATCGCCACCAAGGTCTGGCCGGGCCGCGATCCCTCGGGCGCGTGGGGGTGGGCGACACCGGCGCAGTTGCGCGGCCAGGTCGAGGAGAACCTGCGCCAACTCGGCCGCGATCACCTGGACGTGGTGAATCTTCGGGTGCCGCCGAGTCGGCGGAACGGCTCGATCGCCGAGCACTTCGGCGCGTTGGCCGAACTGCGCGACGCCGGGCTGATCCGGCACCTCGGTGTCTCCAACGTCACGTCCGGGCAACTGGGCGAGGCCCTGGCCATCGCCCCGGTCGTATGCGTGCAGAACCCTTACGGGATCGGTGCGCTGAGCGAGGACCAGGCTCTCCTGCGGCTCTGCGGTGAACTCGGCCTCGCTTTCGTCCCCTTCTTCGCGATCGCCGGTTCCGGGCGCGAGGCGGGTCCGGCTGCCGGTGACAGCGAGGCGGTGTGCGCCGTCGCCCACGCGCACGGTGTGTCCGTCGCGCAGGTCCGGCTGGCCTGGACCTTGCGGCAGGGGCCGCATGTGCTGGCGATCCCGGGCACCGGTGATCCGGACCACCTCGCGCAGAACATGGCGGCCGGCACGCTGCGGCTCTCGGATGAGGAGGTGGCACGCCTCACCTCGCTGGGGCGCGGGCCCTCCGGGAGATCCTGACGCGGTCGGCCGCGGAGCCGGCCGGGGCGAGCCATCGGGCCCGGCCTTCCGGGGTCAGTGCCGCGGCCGGCCGGTGGCGTGGGCGTCGGCGAAGTCCCAGAGGATCGGCAGGAGTTGCTCGGGCGTCTCGCTCTGCGGCATGTGGCCGGTGCCCTCCATCAGGCGGAACTCCGCGTCCGGGACGGCCTGTGCGTACGCGCGTCCGTAGTCGGCGTCCACGATCTGGTCGCTCGCGCCCCAGGCGACCAGGGTCGGACGGGTGACCTTGGCGAGACGCTCGGGCAGGGTGGGGTCGGCCATGGCGTGCGGGCCCGAATACACCTGGAGGGCGGCACGGTTGGCGGCCATGACCGCACGCTGTGCCTCGGTCAGCGTGCCGGGGTCGAAGCGGAACTTCGAGGGGTCGTGGAAGGAGAGGCGGGACAGCTCGAGGGGCGTCAGCGAGAAGGTGTCGGCTATCGGGTGGCCGGGGACGGGGATGCCGACCGCGTTGACGAGGGTGACGCTGCTGATCCGGTCACTGCCCGACGCCGCCAGTTCCGCGGAGATCCAACCGCCGATCGAATTCCCGACGACGGCGACGTCCCGCAGGCCGAGCGCGTCGAGCAGATGGGCGTACACCTTTGCCAGGGTCGTCACGTCGGTCAGCCACTCGGGGCGGACGGTGCCGTCGAAGCCGGGGTGGACGGGGGTGAACACCCTGGCCGGCCGCTGTGCGGCGAGGAGGGAGGCGAACGGGGCGACGGTCTGCGGGCCGCCGCCCCCGTGCAGGAGCAGGAAGGGGTGTCCCTGCTCGCCGTGGAGGTCGACGGTGATGTCGAGGGTGCCCTGGTCGAGCGTGAGGGTGTGGGTGCTGCGGGTCATTTCCGTGCTCCTTCGTGAGAGTTGACTCTCACGACATTAGGTGAGTCGGGTTTCGTTATGCAAGTCGACTCTCATAAAGAGAGGCGACTGCTAACATGTGGAGGGACCGACAGGAGGAGTCGCGCGATGACGACGCAGACGGGTGCCGGCCGCACCAACCAGAAGCAGCGCACCCGGACGGCGATCGTGGCGGCCGCCCGGGAACTCGTCGGCACGGGATCCGAGGTCACCATGCCCGCGATCGCCCGCGCGGCCCTGGTCTCCGAGGCCACCGCCTACCGGTACTTCCCGGACCTGCCCTCACTGATCAGCGAGGCCCTGGCCGGTGTCTGGCCGCCCCCCGCCGAAGCGCTCGCACCGGTCGCGGACTCCGTCGACCCCGTCGA
The DNA here is from genome assembly GCF_040295925.1 of Streptomyces sp. NPDC002588. NCBI lineage: Bacteria > Bacillati > Actinomycetota > Actinomycetes > Kitasatosporales > Streptomycetaceae > Streptomyces > Streptomyces sp. NPDC002588. The sequence continues at coordinate 3,837 of NZ_JBEOWF010000071.1, read as the reverse complement.
ACGCGTCGCCTTCGCCTGTGAGTTCCTGCTGCGCGGCATCCTCGCCCGCCAGGGCTCGGTGCGGGCGATGATCGCCGCCACCGTCACCCGGCCCGAGACGGTGGCCACGCGCCCCGGCATCCGCTTCGGACTCATCGACCACGCGCTCCTCCCGCTGGAGGACACCCTCGGCGCCACGGACCCGGACACCTTCGCCCAGCTCAAGCGGGACCTCGCGGTCGTCGTGAGCGCCGAGGCGCTGTTCACGCTCACCGATCTGTGCGGGCTCGGCCCCGACGAGGCCGTCTCAAGCGCCGTACGGACCGCGTCGACGCTCACCGAGGCCGCGGTGCGCTCAGGGTCCTGACCGGCGGGGCCTTGCCGGTGCGGAGGGCGCCGCGGCGTGGCCCCTTCGCGTCCGTGACGGGACAGCGCTCAGGGCAGTTCGTTCCGCATGGCGTGCGCCACGAGTTCGCCGACGAGAACGGCGGTGGCGGCCGGGCCGCGCAGCGGTGCTGTGGGCAGGACGGACGTGTCGGCCACGCGCAGCCCCGCGAGGCCGTGCACCCTGCCGTAGTGGTCGACGGCCGCACCGGGGTCCTCGGCGGGCCCCATGGGCACCGTGCCGCAGGTGTGGTGGGACGTGCCGAGCCGGGCCGCCGTCCACCGGTCGAGTGCCTGGTCGTCGGCGAGCACGTCCGGACCCGGCTCCAGCAGGCCGAGGGAGATGTCGTCGAACGCCCCGGTGGCGGCCAGCGCGGCGGTGGTGCGGATCACCTCGCGCAGCCGGCGCCTGTCGTCGGGCGTCTCCAGGTAGCCGTAGTCGATCCGCGGGGGGACCGCCGGGTCGGCCGAGCGCGTGACGAGCCGGCCGGTCGACCGCGGTGACTGGACGGAGGCGAGGAACGCGAGCGGGGCGCCCGGTACGGCCGTCGTCCCTGCGATCAGGCCCGCGAGGGGGACGAGCGACTGGAGGATCTCCAGGTCGCCGGGGTGTGCTCCGTCGGAGGAGGACAGGTGCAGGGCGCCGCCGAGCCAGGAGCCGGTGGGCGGTTCCGGAGGTTCCCGCGGCATCCACTCAAGCGCCACCTGCGGGTGGTCGCCGAAGTGGGCGCCGACGGCGGGGAGGTCCCTCACGACAGGAAGGCCGAGGCGTTCGAGGTCGGCGCGCGGTCCCACTCCGGACAGGTGCAGCAGATGGGCGGAGGCGAACGCGCCGGCGCACAGCACGACTTCACCGGCCCGCATGGTGGTGGGCCGTCCGTTCCGCTCGACGACCACGCCCGTGGCACGCCCCCGTTCGACGACGACTCGGCGGACCGGGCAGTCGCCCTCCACCGTGAGGTTGGGGCGGTCGAGCGCGCCCAGCAGGTAGGCGATGCCCGTGTTGACGCGTACTCCGTCCACGGCATTGGTCGGTACCGGCCCGAAGCCGGGGGTGCCCTGGGCGTTCTTGTCGGGGTCCTCGGGAAAGCCCAGTTGGCGGGCCGCCTCCCGGAACGCGGCGGCGGCCGGATGGGTCAGATCCGTGCGCCGGACGCGCGTCGGCCCCGTCCCGCCGTGCAGTTGGCCGGCGCCGTGGTCGAGATCGCTCTCCATGCCGCGCATCAGCGGAAGCAGGCGGTCGTACGACCATGCCGCGCCGCCCGCGGCCGACCACCGGTCGAAGTCCTGGCGGCGGGCACGGATGAAGTAGCCGCCGTTGACGGTGGTCGAACCGCCGAGGAAGCGCCCCCGGGGCACCGCGTACGGAAGGTCCGGGGTGAGGTGCACGGCGTACGCGTGCACCGCGGGATGGCCGGGCTGCGCGCCGGGGACGAGTCGCGCGTCCAGCAGGGCGGGCCCGAAGGCGGAGTCGTGGCGGGGCGCGGGCCCGGCCTCCAGGACCAGCACGCTGCGGGCGGGGTCCTCGCTGAGGCGTGCCGCGAGCGCGGAGCCGGCGGCCCCGGAACCCACCACGATGACGTCCGGGTCACCGAAAGAACCCATGGCCACCCGCCCCTTCCTTTTTGGCACTTGGTGCCATTACTCTCCGGACAGCATAACGAGGGGCCCTCGTCCGAATCCACCGAGCGGCCGGACGCCGTCGATCCGAGGAGGTTCCATGAATCAGCCCCACCCGGTCCAGACCGTCGAGGCTCCCGTCGAGGAGGCCACGGCTCCCGAGCCGCTGATCGAGGCCGACGACCTGATCGAAGAGGTCTCGATCGACGGCATGTGCGGCGTCTACTGAGTCCCCGATGACACCCGCCATGACGACCATGGACCTGGACCGTGCCTGGGACCTGCACCCGCAGGTCTCGGTGCGGCCGGAACCGTTCGGCGCGCTGCTCTACCACTTCGGCACGCGCAAGCTGTCCTTCCTGAAGGACCGCCGTCTGCTGACGGTCGTCCGGACTCTCGCGGAGGCGCCCACCGCCCGTGCCGCATGCACGGCGGCCGGCATCGCGGACAGCGAACTGCCGCGCTACGGCAGGGCCCTGGCAGCTCTCGCCCACTCGTCGATGGTCGTCCGGAGGACCTCATGACAGCACCCACGCACGGCACCTCGCGGCTGGCCGACCTGTTCGAGTACGGCCTCGACGCACCGATCTGTCTGACCTGGGAACTGACCTACGCCTGCAATCTGTCGTGCAGCCACTGCCTGTCCGGCTCCGGCCGGCGCGATCCGCGCGAGCTGAGCACCGCCGAGGCCAAGGCCGTCATCGACGAGTTGGAGGCCATGCAGGTCTTCTACGTCAACATCGGCGGCGGCGAGCCCACGGTCCGCCCCGACTTCTGGGAACTGCTGGACTACGCCACCGGTCACCACGTCGGGGTGAAGTTCTCCACCAACGGCGTCCGCATCACCCCGGAGGCCGCGGAACGCCTGGCCCGCAACGACTACGTCGACATCCAGATCTCGCTCGACGGCGCGACCGCGGACGTCAACGACGCGGTACGCGGCGCCGGTTCGTACGAAACGGCGCTCAGGGCCATGGAGAACCTCGCCGCGGCCGGAATGAGGAACTTCAAGCTCTCCGTGGTGTGCACCCGGCACAACATCCCGCAACTGGACGAGTTCAAGACCCTCGCCGACCGCTACGGCGCCCAACTGCGCCTGACCCGGCTGCGCCCCTCCGGCCGCGGCGCCGATGTGTGGGACGAGCTGCACCCGCTGCCCGCGCAACAACGCGAGCTGTACGACTGGCTGGTGGCGCACGGCGACACCGTGCTGACCGGGGACTCCTTCTTCCACCTCTCCGCGTACGGCCAGGCCCTCCCCGGCCTCAACCTCTGCGGCGCAGGACGCGTCGTCTGTCTCATCGACCCCGTCGGGGACGTCTACGCCTGCCCGTTCGCCATCCACGACGAGTTCCTCGCCGGCAACGTCCGCGAGCCGGGCGGCTTCACCGGGGTGTGGCGCGCCTCGGAGCTCTTCCGGCGCCTGCGCGCCCCGCAGAACGGCGGAGCCTGCGGCTCCTGCGCGTTCTACGACACCTGCAAGGGCGGGTGCATGGCCGCGAAGTTCTTCACCGGGCTGCCACTGGACGGCCCCGACCCCGAGTGCGTACAGGGCCACGGCGAACAACTCCTCGCCCGGCGGCCGCAGGACAGGGCGCACCTGCCCAAACCCTCCGTGGACCACTCCCACCGCACCTCACCGACCGCGCGTCCCAGGCCGGTCGACGTGACGCTCGTACGCCGCCGCGAAGACCTGGAGCGGCCCCCGGTGAGCGACTGCGCGGAGCACCCGCTCGCCGGGCTGCGCTTCACCTAGGGTCCTTCTGATGGATCTCCGCGGCGTCGCGACGCCCGGCACGCACTCTCGCCGCACCGGACAAAAGCCCTAGTAGCTCCGCTACGAGGGCTTCCGCC
>NZ_JBEOWF010000070.1:0-48101 GCF_040295925.1 Streptomyces sp. NPDC002588 | reverse complement strand
GGGGGGGTACTCCCCCCCGGGCGCCCCCGCCGGTTGGTGGGGCGCATCTGGGGCCCGTCGGCCGGCTTACGCGGGGGGGGGGCCCCGGTCCCCCCGGGCCACCCCCCTCGTCGTGGCATGGGGATCAGCGGGCCTTGGGGCCGCCCTTCGGCAGCTTCATGCCCTTCGGCATCGGCCCCTTCGGCAGCGGCATGTTGCTCATCAGGTCGCCCATCGCGCGCAGTCGGTCGGTCGTCGCCGTGACCTGCGGGCCGGTGAGGACGCGCGGGTACTTCAGCAGAGTCGTCCGCAGCTTCTTCAGCTCGGTCTGGCCCTCGCCCGTGCCGACGATCACGTCATGCACCGGGACGTCCGCGACGATGCGGTTCATCTTCTTCTTCTCGGCGGCCAGCAGGCTCTTCACCCGGTTCGGGTTGCCCTCGGCGACCAGCACGATGCCGGCCTTGCCGACCGCGCGGTGCACCACGTCCTGGCTGCGGTTCATCGCCACCGCGGGGGTCGTCGTCCAGCCCCGGCCGATGTTGTCGAGCACGGCCGCCGCGGCGCCCGGCTGGCCCTCCATCTGCCCGAAGGCGGCCCGCTCGGCCCGGCGTCCGAACACGATCATCGTCGCGAGGAGGGCGAAGACGAAGCCCAGGATGCCGAGGTAGACCGGATGACCGATCAGGAAACCGATCGCGAGAAAGACACCGAAGATGAGGAGAAAGACGCCCGCGAGAACAAGGTCGATCTTCTTGTCGGCCTTGCGGGTCATCTTGTACGTCAGGGCGATCTGCTTCAGTCGCCCGGGGTTCGCGGCGTCCGCCGCGCTGTCACTTCTCGCCATGCGAGGAAGTCTACGTGGCCTCACAAGCGCGGACGACGGCAGTGTCCGGGTGAGAGGTGCGGGAACTGTGGGGTGTGGGGTGTGGGGAGGGGCGGGCAGGAGTCAGGGACGGGCGGAGACGACCGCTTCGAGGACGCGCTGCGCCTCGACCCGGTCCTTGGCGCGACGGCGGTCCTCCAGCACGGAGGTCCAGGCGTTGCGGCGGGCGGTGCGCTGGCCGCTGCTCATGAGCAGCGACTCCACTGCGCGCAGGGCGGTGGTGAACGACGGGATCGCGGTGGCGCGAACGGGCGCGGCCTGCATGGTGAAGGTCCCCTTCGTAGGGCTTCGGAATGTATCCACGTGGTGTGATACCAGTGTCACTGTTTGGTGTTACCAGGGCGTGACCGACCGGTCAAACGCCAATGAAGCCTTGATGTGGGGCATTCGGGGGCGTACGACGGCGACGCGGCCCCGAGCGACGCCCCCCAACTGCGAGGACGGTCGGAACCGCGCCGTATCGGCCACTACTGGTCAGTAGTATCTTGTGCGCGAATTCACACGCTTGTCCCGCGCCCGTACGGGGCAAGGGGGTCGGCGAATGTCGCCCAGGTCACACGGCCTGCGAGGCGATGTAGCTGCCGCCCTGCTGCGGAGCGGCGGAGTGCCGCTGCTCGACCGCCATCCGGTACAGCCGCCCGGCGCGGTACGAGGAGCGCACCAGCGGACCCGACATCACCCCGGAGAAACCGAGCTGCTCGGCCTCCTCCTTCAGCTCTACGAACTCCTGCGGCTTCACCCAGCGTTCCACCGGGTGGTGGCGCACGGACGGACGCAGGTACTGGGTGATGGTGACCAGCTCGCAGCCGGCCTCGTGCAGCTGCTTCAGCGCCTCGCCGACCTCCTCGCGGGTCTCGCCCATGCCGAGGATCAGGTTCGACTTGGTGACCAGGCCGAAGTCGCGGGCCTCGGTGATGACCTTCAGGGAGCGCTCGTAGCGGAAGCCGGGCCGGATCCGCTTGAAGATCCGCGGGACCGTCTCGACGTTGTGCGCGAAGACCTCGGGGCGGGACTCGAACACTTCCCGCAGCAGCTCGGGGACCGCGTTGAAGTCGGGGGCGAGCAGCTCGACCTTGGTGCGGCCCTCGGCGCGGGACGCCGTCTGCTCGTGGATCTGGCGGACCGTCTCCGCGTACAGCCAGGCGCCGCCGTCCTCCAGGTCGTCGCGGGCGACGCCGGTGATCGTGGCGTAGTTCAGGTCCATGGTGACCACGGACTCGCCCACGCGGCGCGGCTCGTCGCGGTCCAGCGCCTCGGGCCTGCCGGTGTCGATCTGGCAGAAGTCGCAGCGCCGGGTGCACTGGTCGCCGCCGATGAGGAAGGTCGCCTCCCGGTCCTCCCAGCACTCGTAGATGTTGGGGCAGCCGGCCTCCTGGCACACGGTGTGCAGCCCCTCGCTCTTCACGAGGTTCTGCATCTTCGTGTACTCGGGGCCCATTTTCGCCCGGGTCTTGATCCACTCGGGCTTGCGCTCGATGGGGGTCTGGCTGTTGCGGACCTCCAGGCGCAGCATCTTGCGTCCGTCGGGTGCGACTGCGGACACGACCGGCTCCCTAGCGATTGATTCTTCGGCGTGCTCAAGGGTACGCCCGTGGATTTGAAAGCCCGGTGCCCCGCGTCATGCCGCCGGTGTCTTCTCGATCACCCTCGGCTTCAGCTCCGCGCCCGCCATCACCTCGATCAGATGCCGCTCCACCACCGGCAGCACCTCGGCGATCGTGACGTCCCGGCCCAGCTCGCCCGCCAGGGACGCCACCCCCGCGTCCCGGATGCCGCACGGGATGATCCGGTCGAACCACTTGGTGTCCGGGTTCACGTTCAGCGAGAAGCCGTGCATGGTGACGCCCTTGGCCACCCGGATGCCGATCTGGGCCAGCTTGCGGTCCTCGCGGCGCTGGCCGGCGTTGGAGGGTGCGTACTCGGGGCCGTTCAGCCGCGGGTCGAACTCCTCGTCGGCGAGCCGGGGGTCGAAGTCCAGGGACAGCCCGCCGATGCCCGGCCGCTGCTCCGCGGCTTGCCGGGGGTCGCCCAGCACCCACACCCCGCTGCGGCCCTCGACCCGGGTGGTCTCGAGGCCGAACTCCGCGCAGGTGCGGATCAGGGCCTCCTCCAGGCGCCGGACATGGGCGACGACGTCCACCGGACGGGGAAGCTTCTGGATCGGGTAGCCGACCAGCTGGCCGGGGCCGTGCCAGGTGATCTTGCCGCCGCGGTCCACGTCGATGACCGGAGTGCCGTCGAGGGGGCGCTCGCTGTCGGCCGTGCGCCGACCCGCCGTGTAGACCGGCGGGTGTTCCAGGAGCAGCACGGTGTCGGGGATCTCGTCGGCGAACCGGGCGGCGTGCACCCGGCGCTGCTCGTCCCAGGCTTCCTGGTACTCCACGGCCTCGGGACCGAAACCCAACTGGACGAACCGCAGCTCACTCACGGCAAGCGCCTCCCTGGAAGTCGTCAGGCGCGTCACGCGCCCAAGCCACTGTACGTCCGCGCGTTCCGCGTCAGCCCTGGGGTCAATCCTCACACGATCGGATGAATGAATGTCGAGATGTGCGACCAGGTGGCTACGCTCCGCTACATTCGCGCCGTTCGCGAGGCCAAAGGGCTGATCACACCCACCAGGGCACTTCATCCGGGCACGTCAGAGGCCCGGGAGGCAGGAGACCGCACCGCAGATGACGGAACGACCCGCGCAGCGCACTCCCAACCGCCAGCTCGCCGCGCTCATCGCAGAAGCGGGCTTCTCCAACGCGGGACTGGCCCGTCGCGTCGATCAGCTCGGCCTCGAACACGGGCTGGATCTCAGATACGACAAGACCTCCGTCACCCGGTGGCTGCGCGGACAGCAGCCCCGGGGCACCACGCCCGCCCTGATCGCCGAGGTCTTCACCCGCCGCCTGGGCCGCCGGCTGACCGCCCAGGATCTCGGCCTGGACGCCTGCGCCCCGGTCTACGCGGGCCTCGAGTTCGCAGGCACCCCCGAGGAGGCCATCGACATCGTCGGCGGACTGTGGCGCAAGGACTCCGGCAGCCACGCCGAACTCCGCAAGATCGCCTTCACTCCGGCGGGGCTCGTCGTGCCGAGCCGCGACTGGCTGATCGGGCGGGCCGACGAGAAGGTCGCCCGTGGCGAGCAGGCCCCCCGGGTGCCCGTCCAGGGACGCCCGGCGCCGCAGACCGCGGGCACGCCTGTCAGGCTGACGCCCGTCGTCCCCCGCCAGCGCGGCCAGGGCGGCGACCGCGGCGTCGGCCAGCGGGTCACCGGCGGCGACATCTCCGCGCTCCGCTCGGTCGGCGAACTCTTCCGCACCCTCGACAACATGTACGGCGGCGGCCATGCCCGCCAGGCCCTCGTGCGCTACCTGGAGCACGAGTGCGAGCCCATGCTGCGCGGCACCTACGGCGAGCAGACCGGACGACGGCTCTTCGCCGCCGCCGCCGACCTCACCCGGCTGGCCGGCTGGACCTCCTTCGACATCGCCGCGCACGGCCTCGCCCAGCGCTACTTCGTCCAGTCCCTGCGCCTCGCCCAGGCGGCCGGGGACCGGGCGTACGGCTCGTTCGTCCTGGTCACCATGAGCCGCCAGGCCGTCTATCTGGGGCACGGGCGCGAGGCCGTCCAGCTCGCGCGGGTGGCCCAGCAGGGCGTCGGCACCGGCGCCCCGCCCGTCGTGCAGGCGCTGCTGCACGCGGCCGAGGCGCGCGGGCACGGCGTGCTCGGCGAGGTGCGGGCCTGCACGGCCGCGCTGGTGCGGGCCGAGCGGGCCCTCGAGGTGTCCAGGGCCGGCGACGAGGTGCCGTACTGGGCCCGGTTCTTCGACGAGGGACAGCTGGCCGACGAGTTCGGGCACTGCCACCGCGACCTCCAGCAGTACCGGGCCGCCGCCCAGCACGCCGAACGCTCCCTCCAGCTGCGCCCCGCCGCCTACGCCCGCAGCCGTCTGTTCTGCCGGGTCGTCCTCGCCTCCGCCCGCCTGGGCCTCGGCGAACTCGACCAGGCCTGCCAGCTGGCCGCCGAGGCGGCCGGACAGGCGGCCGAGATGCGGTCGGTCCGGGCGGTGGAGTACGTCAGGGACTTCGAACGCAGGCTGGAGCCCTACAAGGACGCGGCCCCGGTGCGCACCTACCGGGACAAGGTGTCGGCGCTCGGTTAGGGCCCTCTCAGGCGGCCTCGGGGGCGGCCTGAGACCGGGGGGCGGTGCGGACCGGGTCGGCCCTGTGCATCGACCCGGCCAGGCCCAGGTCCGCCACGATCGCCGCGGCGGCCCGGTGGGCCGAGTGCAGGGCGCCCTGGACGGTACTGGTGTCCCGGTGGTCGCCGCACACGTACAGGCCCGCCAGCAGCCGTACCGCCCGCCGCAGGTCGTGCGGCGGGCGCATCGCCGGGACCGCCTCGGCGGTGTGGTGCACGGCGAGCGTCTCCCAGCGCGCGGTCGAGGTGCCGTAGAGGCGGGAGAGATGGGTGCGCACGGCGGTGTCGATGTCGTCGGGCGGGGCGCCGAGGACGGTGGAGGAGATCAGGGCGCGGCCCTCGGGCGCGCGGGCCGGGTCGACGGCGCTGACCACCGCCGTGTGCGCGACCGGGCCGCCGCGGTCGGCGTCCAGCAGGAGGGAGGCGCCGGTGGCGGGCGGCTCGTCCGTGGTGTGGTGGACGATCGTCACCGGGTGGGAGTCGGGGACCCTGAGGCCCGGCAGCAGTTCGGCGGCGGCGCGCGCGTCGGTGGCCACCAGCACCGCCCGGCAGCGGAACACGCCGTGCTCGGCGGTGGTCACCGCGGTCGTGGAGACCGAGGTGACCCGCACCCCGGTGTGCACCGTGCCCGGCGGCAGGGTCCGCGCGAGGAGTTCGGGCAGTACCTCGGCGCCGCCCTCCGGCAGGCACAGCCGGCCGGCGGCGAAGGCGCGCAGCGCGAGGTCCGCGCAGCGGCTGGACGTGGTGAGGTCCGGGTCGCAGAGCAGCGCGGCGAGCAGCGGCCGCAGGAAGCCGTCGATGGTGCGGGCGGGCAGCCCGCGGGCCGCGAGCGCCTGGGCCGCCGCCGACTCCGGGCGGCGCAGCAGCCGTTCGGCGGGGGTGGCCGCGATCCGGGTGAGGGCGGCGCCCAGCCGGGCCTGGTCCACGGCGGTGCCCAGCGGGGCGCCGGGACGCACCCGGGGCGGCGGCACGGGCTGCCACGGTGAGCCCGTCCGGTTCCCGGGCCGGGTCACGGCCCGGCCTCCGGGCAGCGGCACCGACCGGGAGACGCCCGGACGCGGCCGGGGCAGCGCACCCGGCCGAGGGGCGCTTGCCAGGGCGCGTACGGCATGTAGTGCGCCCCTCGCGCTCCCCGCACCTGCCTGCGCGCCCGCGCGGTGGTGACGCCCGTCGCTGTGCAGCAGGACCCCGGGGGCGAAGGCGCGCAGCACCAGCGCGCCGAGCCCCGGTGTCAGGCCCAGTTCGGGATACGCGGTGGACAGCAGCTGCCCGATGCGGTCGAGCCGAAAGCCGTCGATCTTCTCGGTCGACATGCGGCCGCCGACGTAAGGGGCGGCCTCCAGGACTGCGGTCGTCACTCCTGCGCTGGCCAGCCGATGCGCCGCGGAGAGACCGGCGACTCCGGCTCCCACGACTACGACGTCTGCCTGGTACGCGGGCTCAAGCACGTGCCCCTCCTCGAGGTTTGTGCGGCCGGTGGAGACGTGATGCCTCCAACTGGCTTCCGGGGTACCCGAGTTCGGATCGAGGGTAGGGCCGTGATCGGTCGGGGACAGTCGCGCATGAACAGGGCACGGTCGCACGGCGGTCGCATACGGCCGCCGGGGGTCGGCACGCCCGGTCGCACACCGTCGTACGGCTGCTCACGCCCGTCGCAGCGCGGCTCACGCCGCCCGGATCGCGTCCTCGATCCCCGGGAACGCGAAGGTGAACCCGGACTCCAGCAGCCGCTTCGGCACCACCCGCGCGCTGCCCAGCACATCCCCGGCCATCTCGCCCAGCACCGCCCGCAGCACCGGGGCGGGCACCGCGAACAGGGTCGGCCGGCGCAGCACCCGCCCCATCGCCTCCGTGATCTCACGGTTCGTCAGCGGCTCCGGCGCGGTCAGGTTGAACGGCCCCGACAGATCGTCACGGTCGATCAGATGCCGGATCGCCGCGACCTCGTCGTGCAGCGCGATGTACGACCAGTACTGCCGTCCGTCGCCCATCCGGCCGCCGAGGCCCGCCTTGAAGAGCGGGAACAGCTTCCCCCAGGCCCCGCCGCCGCGCGCCACCACCAGACCGGTCCTCGTGAACACCGTCCGCACCCCGGCCTCCTGAGCCGGGGCCGCGGCCGCCTCCCACTGCACGCACAGCTCGGGCAGGAAGCCGCGCGCCGCCGGCGCCGACTCGTCGGCCACCCGGTCGCCGGTCTCGCCGTAGATGCCCATCGCGCTGCCGTTCACGAACACCCGCGGCGGCTTGTCGAGCGAGGCGACCGCCCGCGCGAGCCCGGCCGTCGCGGGCACCCGGCTGTCGTGGATCCGCTTCTTGTACTCCTCCGTCCACCGGCGGTCCCCGACGCCCGCCCCCGCCAGGTTGACCACGGCGTCGCACCCCGCGAGCCCCGCCGCGTCCACGTGCCCGCGCTCCGGGTCCCACCGCACCTCGTCCGCGCCCCGGGGCGCACGGCGCACCAGTCTGACCACCTCGTGCCCGTCGGCGGTCAGGGACCGCACCAGAGCGCTGCCGATGAGACCGGACGCACCGGCCACCGCGATCCGCGCATGTTCCGCTGTCATGGCGCAATCCTGCCGGGTCAGGGCATAAATTCCCGGTCTGGACCCCGTTGGCGCGCCCTAGGGTGACGCCCATGCCCGAGCGAGACGACTTCCGTATCCGCACCGCCCGCGCCGCCGACGACGACGCGCTCGCCCTGATCGACCGCCTCACCTGGTCGCATCTGCACGCCGTGGTGCCCAGGCCGGCGCCCGACGCCCGCTTCTTCGACGAACGCCACCTCCCCGAGCACTTCCTGGTCGCCGAGTCGGGCGCCCGTCTCGTGGGCTATCTCCGGCTCGTTCCCCCCACCCCGCTCGCCGCCAACGCGCACGTGCGCCAGATACAGGGCCTCGCCGTCAGCGACGAGGCCCGCGGCCAGGGCGTCGGACGGGCGCTGCTGCGGGCCGCGGTCGAGACCGCGCGCGAGCACGGCGCGCGCCGCATCACCCTGCGCGTCCTCGCCCACAACACCCCCGCCCGCAAGCTCTACGAGTCGGAGGGGTTCGTGGTGGAGGGCGTCCTGCCGGAGGAGATGCTGTTGGACGGCCGGTACGTCGACGACATCCTCATGGGCCGCCGGCTGTGACCGTCAGGAGCTGATGAGCCGGCCCGTGTCCACCGGCCGCGTGGCCGTCGCCGCCCGCTTCGCGTCGCCGGACACCTCCGCCGCCGTCAGCACGTACCCCGTCTCGTCGTCGGAGGTGGAACGCGCGAAGACGACGCCGTACACCTGCCCGTCGGTGGTCAGCAGCGGTCCGCCCGAGTTGCCCGGGCGGACCGTGGAGCGGATCGAGTAGATCTCCCGGGTGACGGTCGCGTCGTTGTAGATGTTCCGGCCGGTCGCCTTCACCCGGTTCGCGACCGTCGCCGCCTGGAGGTTGAGGTCGCCGTCCTGCGGATAGCCCGCCACCACCGCCTCGTCGCCCCGCTTCGCGGAGTCGTCGAAGCGCAGCACCGGGGTCCGCAGCTGCGGCACGTACAGCACGGCCACGTCCTTGTCCGGGTCGAAGAACACCACCTGCGCGTCGTACGACGCGCCCACGCCGCCGACGCGGACGCTCGGGTGGTCGATGCCCGCCACCACGTGGGCGTTGGTCATCACGTGCTCACGCGCGTACACGAACCCGCTGCCCTCGCGGCCCTGGTCGCCCGAGGAGCCCTCGATCTTCACCGTGCTCAGCTTCGCCGCCTCGGTGGCGGTCGGCGTGACGCTGTCGCCGCTGGGTTCGGCGACCTGGGCGGTCGACTCGTTCTCGAACGGGTTGAAGACCTGGGGGAAGCCCGCCGCGGTCAGCGCCGAGGTGGCGTTGGAGAACCAGGCCGGGGTGGTGTCCGGCATCGCGTCCTGCACCGCGCCCAGCAGCTTGGAGTCCCGGATCGACGAGGTCACCACGGGAGAGGAGGAGGCGCCCAGCACGCTCGCCGCCACCCACGCCACGATCATCACCGCCACCGCGTTCGCCGCCGCCCCGCCGACTCCGTCGGCCACCCTGAGCGGCCCCCGGTCCAGCTCCCGCCGCAGCCTGAGCGCGAGGCGTCCCGCCAGCTCGTGGCCGGCCGCCGCCGGGACGAGGACCGTGAACACCGCGGTCAGCGTGGCCGCCGTGGTGCCCGGCGTCACCAAATCCATCACCCAGGGCAGCACCCACACACCGACCACCGCGCCGCCCACGAACCCGGCCAGCGACACACAGCCGGCCACCAGTCCGCGCCGGTACCCCGATCCGGCGTAAGCCAGGATCACCAGCACCAGCAGGATGTCGAGCAGGTCCACGCGAGCCGCCTTTCTCTTGGACCCTTCAGTACGTGGGGGAGGGGCCCAGTGATCAGCCGCACGCGCGCGTGCCTGAACACGATCGGCCACGCGTGCGTGCACTTCAGCGGGCCGCGCGTGCGTGCATCCTGGAAAACGCCGTGGACGGGGACGATGGTTCCACCAGGTGGCACAGCACACATCGCGGGCGGAACGGAACCGGCCGACAGTGGGTCCATGTGTGCGCTCCGACCGGTGCCCCGCGGGACGCGGGGAACGCGAGGCGGACGGCGCCCGGCACGGACACCGGGTCCGCTGCTCGTGCTCCTGGGCTGTCTGCCCGGGCTCGCCGCCGTGCTCGCCCTGGCGCTGTGCGCACGGGGCGTCGAACGCGCCGCCACGGCCCACCTGGCCGCCCGCTCCCCGCACCCGGCCCGCACCGCGACGGGCCCGCACACCGCCCCCCGGCCGCGCATCGTGCCCCGCTCGGCCTGGCTCGACGAGGCCGTCGGACGCGCCCAGCCGCCGCCGCGCTACGACGACAAGGTCGTCGCCGTCTTCGTCCACCACACCGACTCGCCCAACGGCTACGACTGCGCCGACGTGCCCCGCATCATCCGCTACCTGTACGCGGGCCAGACCGGCGTCCGGGACTGGGACGACATCGGCTACAACTTCCTCGTCGACCGCTGCGGCACCATCTACGAGGGCCGCGCGGGCGGCGTCGACCGCCCCGTCACCGGCGCCCACACCCAGGGCTTCAACCACCGCACGGCCGGTGTCGCCGCCATCGGCACCTTCACCGCCGGGGTGCCCGTCCCGCAGGAGATGATCGACGCGATCGCGGCGCTCACGGCCTGGAAGCTCGGCCTCGCCGGCGTCGACCCGCGCACGACCGTCCGGCTCGTCTCCAGCAACAGCCTCAGCCGGTACCCCGCCGGGGCCGCCGCCTCCCTGCCCGCCCTCGCCGGCCACGACGACGGCTACATGACGACCTGCCCCGGAGCCGCCCTCACCGCCCGCCTTCCGGAGATCCGCGGGACGGCCGCCCGCCTCCAGCACCGCCCGCCCACGCTCACAGGAACCCCTTAGCCAGGGTTCAGAGTTCTCCCATCCCGGCGCCCTACGGTCTTCGACAACAGGTCATGGACAACACGAACAGACCGGAGGCGGGGACCATGAACAGCAGTCACACCGACGAGTACAAGGCGGCCGGCTGGACCAGGGCCGCCCGCAGCCCCTGGACCGTCCTGTGCGCCGTCGCGGCCGTCGTCCTGGGCCCGGCCGCCGTCACCGCGTCCGCGCTCGAACAGGCCAACAAGGCACCGCTGCACCACGCGGTGCGCGCCGACCAGGCGCAGGCGTACATCCCGGCCGACAGCACCCGTCGCAAGGTCACCGTGTGACGCTCACTCCTTGAAGCGCATCCACAGCCGGGGATACCGCTCGGCGAGCGCCCCCTCGTTCTCGAAGGCGACGGGAGTCCCCTCGGGTTCGGACGGCGCGGGCGGAATGCCGAGGTCCGGTGCCACGACCCCGGTGAGCTGCTCATAGGCCTCGTCGGCCGCGTAGCCGAGCTCCTCGCCGTCCCCGTCGATCTCCTCGTCGAACTCGTCCAGCAGGTCGGCGAGTGCGTCCGGATCGTGCACCCCGCCCTCGAAGACCTCCCGGCCCTGCCCGATCAGCCAGCACCGGAAGAAGTCGAAGGCGTCGTCGCTCGCCCCGTCCAGCAGCACCCAGGCCGCACCCCACAGGTCCCAGGTGTACGCGCGGTTGTAGCGGGACTCGAAGTGCCGGGCGAAGTCGAGCACGGACTCCGGGTCCAGCCGGAGCAGCCGTTCCACGAGCAGGTCCGCCTGCTCCTCGGGGTCGCCCTCGGCGGCCTCGCGGGAGGCGTCCACCAGCTCCCAGAACTCCAACTCGTCCATCACGCGTCCAGCATCGTGCCTCACCGCGGCGGACGCACCCGGAGTGCCGGGGATTGTCACCCGTGGCGGTACAACTCCGCCAGTCTCGCCGCGTCCTGCGCGAACCGTTTCCGCAGGGGCTCGGGGGAGAGCACCTCGGCCTCGGCTCCGAGCGCCGTCAGCTGGGTGTGCGCCACGTCCTCCGACTCCACCCGCAGAGTCACCGTCACCCGGCCCCGCTCGTCCGGTTCCCCGGCGCCCGCCAGCGCGTCGCGCGCGGCCACCGGGTCCACCGCGTGCGCCAGCCGCCGCATCCCCGTCTCCGACAGCCGCAGCACGACGTCGGCCCGCAGGATCGAGCGCGCGAACCGCTCGGCCTGCTCGCCCCAGAAGGCGGGCAGATCGAACTCCTCGTCCCTGGAGAAACGATCCTTCAGTTCTTCGACCCCGGCGAACCGGTCGATCCGGTACGTCCGGAAGACCCCGCCCCTGTTCTCGTCGCCGAGCACCCGCGCGCACAGATACCAGATGCCCGCCTTCAGCACGAGCCCGTACGGCTCGAGCTCCCGCTCGACCTCTCCCGCGCCCCCGCGCCGGTACCGCGCGCGGACGCGCCGGTCGTCCCACACCGCATCCGCGACCACCGGCAGCAGCGCCGGCGGCACCGGCTCCTCGAACCAGGCGGGCGCGTCCAGATGAAACCGCTGCGCCGCCGCGCGCGGGGCGTCCCGCAGGGAGGGCAGCAGCGCGGCCGACACCTTCAGCCGCGCCGCCGAGGCCACGTCCTCGAGCCCCATCTCCCGCAGCGCCCCCGGCACCCCGCTCAGGAACAGCGCCTCGGCCTCGCTCCGGGCAAGCCCCGTCAGCCGCGTGCGGTACCCGCCGACCAGCCGGTACCCGCCGGCCCGCCCCCGCTCGGCGTACACCGGCACACCCGCCTCCGAGAGCGCCTGGGCGTCACGGGTGACCGTCCGTTCGGACACCTCGAGCTCCCGGGCCAGTTCGGCGGCCGTCATGGCGGGCCGGGACTGCAGGAGCAGCACCATCTTGATGAGGCGGGCAGCGCGCATGGGGCCATGATGCCGGTGCCCACCGACAGGCAAAGGGGGGCACGGCGGCCGCCGTACCCCCCTTCCCCCAACTGTGACCTATGAGGCCGACCTACAGGCCGTACTTCTCGCGCGCTTCCTTCACTGCCGTCGCCTTGACCTCGCCGCGCCGGGCGAGCTGGGCCAGGGCCGCGACGACCACCGACTGCGCGTCGACGCCGAAGTGGCGGCGGGCCGCCTCACGGGTGTCCGACAGACCGAAGCCGTCGGCGCCCAGCGAGGACCAGTCCTGCTCGACCCACTGCGCGATCTGGTCCGGTACCTGGCGCATGTAGTCGGAGACCGCGAGAACCGGGCCCTCGGCGCCCTGCAGCGCCTGCCGGACGTACGGCACCCGCTCCTCGCCGTGCAGCAGCGCTTCGTCGGCCTCCAGCGCGTCCCGGCGCAGCTCGGTCCAGGAGGTGGCCGACCAGACGTCCGCCGCCACACCCCACTCCTCGGCGAGCAGCCGCTGCGCCTGGAGGACCCAGTGGATCGCCGTGCCGGAGCCGAGCAGTTGGATGCGCGGGGCGTTGGCGACCGGCGACAGCCCTGCCGTCTCCGCCGTGTTGAAGCGGTACAGGCCCTTGACGATGCCCTCGTCGACACCGGCGCCGGACGGCTTCGCGGGCTGCGGCAGCGGCTCGTTGTAGACCGTCAGGTAGTAGAAGACGTTCGGGTCCTCGCCCGGGGCGGCCTCGCCGTACATCCGGCGCAGACCGTCCTTGACGATCGTCGCGATCTCGTACGCGAACGCCGGGTCGTAGGTCAGCGCGGCCGGGTTGGTCGCGGCGATGACCGGGGAGTGGCCGTCGGCGTGCTGCAGGCCCTCGCCCGTCAGCGTCGTACGGCCCGCCGTGGCGCCGACGAGGAAGCCGCGGCCGAGCTGGTCGCCGAGCTGCCACATCTGGTCGGCCGTGCGCTGCCAGCCGAACATCGAGTAGAAGATGTAGAACGGGATCATCGCCTCACCGTGCGTGGAGTACGCGGTGGACGCGGCGATGAAGTCGGCCATCGAACCGGCCTCGGTGATCCCCTCGTTGAGGATCTGGCCGTTCTCGGCCTCCTTGTAGTACATCAGCTGGTCGCGGTCGACCGGCTCGTACGTCTGGCCCTTGGGGGAGTAGATCCCGAGGGAGGGGAAGAGGCTCTCCATGCCGAAGGTGCGGGCCTCGTCGGGGACGATCGGCACCCAGCGCTTCCCAGTCTCCTTGTCGCGGACCAGGTCCTTGATCAGGCGGACGAAGGCCATGGTCGTCGCCACGTTCTGCGAGCCGGAGCCCTTGTCGAAGGAGGCGAAGGCCTTCTCGGCGGGGGCGGGCAGGGGCGCGAGGGCGTGCGTGCGGCGGGCCGGGGCCGGGCCGCCGAGGGCCGCACGGCGCTCCTGGAGGTAGCGGACCTCGGGGGAGTCGGCGCCGGGGTGGCCGTAGGGCACCACACCGTCGACGAAGTCGCTGTCCTTGATGGGCAGTTCGAGCAGGTCGCGCATCGTCTTGAACTCGTCCACCGTCAGCTTCTTCATCTGGTGGTTGGCGTTCTTCGACGCGAAGCCCTCGCCGAGGGTGTGGCCCTTGACGGTCTGGGCCAGGATGACGGTCGGCGCGCCCTTGAACTCGACGGCGGCCTTGTACGCGGCGTACACCTTGCGTGCCTCGTGACCACCGCGGGAGAGGTGGAAGCACTCCAGGATCTTGTCGTCGGACAGCAGCCTGGCCATCTCGGCGAGCGCCGGGTCCTTGCCGAAGAAGTCCTGGCGGATGTAGGCGGCGTCGCGGGTCTGGTACGTCTGCACCTGCGCGTCCGGTACCTCGCGCAGCCGGCGTACGAGCGCGCCGGTGGTGTCGAGCGCGAACAGCTCGTCCCAGGCGGAACCCCACAGCGTCTTGACGACGTTCCAGCCGGCGCCGCGGAACTGGGCCTCCAGCTCCTGAACGATCTTGAAGTTGGCGCGGACCGGGCCGTCGAGGCGCTGCAGGTTGCAGTTGATGACGAAGGTCAGGTTGTCGAGACCCTCGCGGGAGGCGAGTGCGAGCGCCGCCGTCGACTCGGGCTCGTCCATCTCGCCGTCGCCGAGGAAGGCCCAGACGTGGGACGCGGAGACGTCCTTGATGCCGCGGTTGGTCAGGTAGCGGTTGAAGCGCGCCTGGTAGATCGCGGAGAGCGGGCCGAGCCCCATGGACACGGTCGGGAACTCCCACAGCCAGGGCAGGCGGCGCGGGTGCGGATACGACGGCAGGCCGTCCCCGCCCGACTCGCGGCGGAAGTTGTCGAGCTGGGTCTCGGTCAGCCGGCCGTCGAGGAAGGCGCGGGCGTAGATGCCGGGGGAGGCGTGGCCCTGGATGTAGAGCTGGTCGCCCGAGCCGTCGGCCTCCTTGCCCTTGAAGAAGTGGTTGAAGCCGGTTTCGTACAGCCAGGCGGCGGAGGCGAAGGTGGCGATGTGGCCGCCGACCCCGTACTTGCTGCCCCGGGTCACCATCGCGGCCGCGTTCCAGCGGTTCCACGCGGTGATACGGCGTTCCATCGCCTCGTCACCGGGCGCGCTCGGCTCGGCGGCGGTCGGGATGGTGTTGACGTAGTCGGTCTCGAGCAGCTTGGGCAGCGCGATGCCGTTGCCCTCCGCGCGCTCCAGTGTGCGTCGCATCAGGTATGCCGCACGGTGCGGGCCGGCCGCCTTGGCGACCGCGTCCAGCGAGGCCTGCCATTCGGCGGTCTCCTCGGGGTCGCGGTCCGGGAGCTGGTCGAGCTCGCTCGGCTGGATGGCGTTGGGGTCGGTCATGTCGCCGCCTTCCTCAGTCGAAGGGGGTGCCCTCATCGGTAAGGGTTCAGGGGTGCCCTTGGTCTTTGGCAGGACAGGGCGGAGGGCCTGGGTGCGGTGCCGTTGTGTGGCACCGTCGCATGGCCCGTCGGCGACTCTAACTCTGATCGATGATCGATCAAAGAGTTGAAGGGAAAAACCTCTCGATTCCGAGAAAGTCGGCACGGGGTGCCTTTCGGCCGGGCACCCGGTGTCGTTCGTTCGATGGATTTCCGCAGGTGAGCATGGGTGCGCTCGGCTGTTTCAGGCGCGCGGGGCGCAGCCCAGGACATGCGCCTTCACCAGCTCCGCGATCCTCGGGTCACGCCGCCGGAACGCCTGCACCAGCTCCTCGTGCTCCTCCGCGTACGACTGCTGCACCGTCCCGAGCCAGCGGATGGAGAGCGCGGTGAACACCTCGATGCCGAGGCCCTCCCAGGTGTGCAGCAGCACGGAGTTGCCGGCCGCCCGGACCAGCTCGCGGTGGAAGCCGACGGTGTGGCGCACCTGGGCGGTGCCGTCGGAGTCGCGGTCGGCCTCGTACAGCGCGGCGACGTGCGGCTCGAGCGCCGAGCAGTCCTCGGCCAGCCGCTGGGCCGCGAGCTCCGCGGCGATGGCCTCGAGCCCCGCCCGGACCGGGTAGCTCTCCTCCAGATCCGCCGCGGTCAGGTTCCGCACCCGTACGCCCTTGTTCGGCGCGGACTCGATCAGCCGCAGGGACTCCAGCTCACGCAGCGCCTCGCGCACCGGTGTCTGGCTGACCTCCAGTTCGGTGGCGATCCGCCGCTCCACGATCCGCTCGCCCGGCTTCCAGCGACCGCTGACGATCCCCTCCACGATGTGCTCGCGGATCTGTTCGCGCAGCGAGTGGACGACGGGCGCGGTCATGAGTGCTCCTTAGGGAGGGGCCGCCCATCGGCCCCGGGGGCGTTCGACGTTTAGACAATACGGCCGTGAGCGCTTTCTGAAGGGGCGTGCGGGGGTGCTTTCACGCAGGTGAGACGAGACTTACATACGTGAGCCGGGGCCGGTCGCGAGGACCGGCCCCGGCGATCGGGCGTCAGAAACCAGAGGTCGAGAACCGTGCGCGGCGCGTTGTGGACGAGCGACAGAACAAGCGCCCCCGCCCGGAACGCTCCGGACGGGGGCACCCGCTGCTGAACCCTGGGGTCACAGGCCGAGCTCGACCTCGAACTCGCCCGCTTCCAGGATCGCCTTGACCGCGGTCAGGTAACGGGCCGCGTCGGCGCCGTCGACCAGACGGTGGTCGTAGGACAGGGTCAGGTACGTCATGTCGCGGACGCCGATGACCGTGCCCTCCTCCGTCTCGATGACGGCCGGGCGCTTCACCGTGGCGCCGATGCCGAGGATGGCGACCTGGCCCGGCGGCACGATGATCGTGTCGAAGAGCGCACCGCGCGAACCGGTGTTGGAGATGGTGAAGGTCGCGCCGGACAGCTCGTCCGGGGTGATCTTGTTGGCGCGGACCTTGCCCGCCAGGTCGGCCGTGGCCTTGGCGATGCCGGCGATGTTGAGGTCACCGGCGTGCTTGATGACCGGGGTCATCAGGCCCTTCTCGGAGTCCACCGCGATACCGATGTTCTCGGTGTCGAAGTAGGTGATCGTCCCCTCGCCCTCGTTGATCTTGGCGTTGATCGGCGCGTGGGCCTTCAGCGCCTGGGCCGCCGCCTTCACGAAGAACGGCATCGGGGAGAGCTTGACGCCCTCGCGGGCCGCGAAGGAGTCCTTCGCCTTGGCACGCAGCCTCATCAGCCGCGTGACGTCGACCTCGACGACCGACGACAGCTGGGCCTGCTCGTGCAGGGCCTTGACCATGTTGTCGCCGATGACCTTGCGGATCCGCGGCATCTTGATGGTCTGGCCGCGCAGAGGGGAGGCCTCCAGCGCCGGGGCCTTCCTGGCGGCGGCAGGGCCCCCGGCGGTCACAGCCGCGGCCGGAGCCGGGGCGGCGGCGGCCTTCGCGGCCTCGGCGGCGGCGATGACGTCCTGCTTGCGGATCCGGCCGCCGACGCCGGTGCCCTTGACGGAGCCCAGGTCGACGCCGTTCTCCGCGGCGAGCTTGCGCACCAGCGGGGTGACGTAGGCACCCTCGTCGGTGGCGCCCGCGGCGGGAGCGGGAGCGGCCGGAGCCGGGGTGACCGGGGCCGGAGCGGCCGGAGCCGGGGCCGGAGCAGCCGCGACCGGAGCGGGCGCGGGAGCCGGGGCCGGGGCGGGAGCGGCCGGTGCGGGCGCCGGGGCCGCGGGAGCGGCGGCGGCGGGCGCCGGGGCCGGGGCGGCCGGAGCCGGAGCGGCGGCCGGAGCCGCGCCCGCGGCGCCGATGACGGCGAGCTTGGCGCCGACCTCGGCGGTCTCGTCCTCACCGACGGTGATCTCGAGCAGCACACCCGAGGTGGGTGCCGGGATCTCGGTGTCGACCTTGTCGGTGGAGACCTCGAGCAGCGGCTCGTCGGCCTCCACGCTGTCGCCGACCGACTTCAGCCAGCGGGTGACGGTGCCCTCGGTGACGGACTCGCCGAGCGCGGGCAGGACCACGTCCGTGCCCGCGGCGGAGCCGGCGCCGGCGGTGGCCTCGGCGGTGGGCGCCGGGGCCGGAGCGGCCTGCTCGGTGGAGGGCTGGGCGGCCGGGGCCGGCTCGGGAGCCGGCGGGGCGACCTGCTCGGCGGCCGGAGCCGGAGCGGCCGCGGGAGCGCCGGTGCCGTCGTCGATGATCGCCAGCTCGGCGCCCACCTCGACGGTCTCGTCCTCGGCGACCTTGATGGAGGCCAGGATGCCCGCGGCGGGCGCGGGGATCTCGGTGTCGACCTTGTCGGTGGAGACCTCGAGCAGCGGCTCGTCGGCCTCTACGCGCTCACCCTCGGCCTTCAGCCAGCGGGTGACGGTGCCCTCGGTGACGCTCTCGCCGAGCGCCGGAAGGGTTACGGAAACCGCCATGGTTTCGGTTGCTCCTTACGAGTTGCGGAAGTCTGTGTCGTCGCTTCGTCGACCGAGGGGTCAGTCGTGCGAGTGCAGCGGCTTGCCCGCCAGGGCCATGTGGGCCTCGCCGAGCGCCTCGTTCTGCGTCGGGTGGGCGTGGATGAGCTGCGCGACCTCGGACGGCAGCGCCTCCCAGTTGTAGATCAGCTGGGCCTCGCCGACCTGCTCGCCCATGCGGTCGCCGACCATGTGGACGCCGACCACGGAACCGTCCTTGACCTGGACGAGCTTGATCTCGCCCGTGGTGTTGAGGATCCGGCTCTTGCCGTTGCCGCCGAGGGGGAACTTGATGGCGACGACCTTGTCCGCGCCGTAGATCTCCTTGGCCTTGGCCTCGGTGATGCCCACGGAGGCGACCTCGGGGTGGCAGTACGTCACCCGCGGGACACCGTCGTAGTCGATCGGGACGGTCTTCAGACCGGCCAGACGCTCCGCCACCAGGATGCCCTCGGCGAAGCCGACGTGCGCGAGCTGGAGGGTCGGGACCAGGTCACCGACGGCGGAGATGGTGGGGACGTTCGTCCGCATGTACTCGTCGACCAGGACATAGCCGCGGTCCATGGCGACGCCCTGCTCCTCGTAGCCGAGACCCGCGGAGACGGGCCCGCGGCCCACCGCGACCAGCAGGAGCTCGGCCTCGAACTCCTTGCCGTCGGCCAGGGTGACCTTGACGCCGTCGGCGGTGTACTCGGCCTTCGAGAAGAAGGTGCCCAGGTTGAACTTGATGCCGCGCTTGCGGAACGCGCGCTCGAGAAGCTTGGAGCTGTTCTCGTCCTCGAGCGGTGCGAGGTGCTTCAGGCCCTCGATGATCGTGATGTCCGCGCCGAAGGACTTCCACGCCGACGCGAACTCGACGCCGATGACACCGCCGCCCAGGATGATCGCGGACTTCGGCACACGGTCCAGGACGAGGGCGTGGTCGGAGGAGATGATCCGGTTGCCGTCGATCTCCAGGCCCGGCAGCGACTTCGGCACGGAGCCGGTCGCCAACAGCACGTGACGGCCCTGGACACGCCGGCCGTTCACGTCGACGGAGGTGGGGGAGGACAGGCGCCCCTCACCCTCGATGTAGGTCACCTTGCGAGAGGCCACAAGGCCCTGCAGGCCCTTGTACAGGCCGGAGATCACGCCGTCCTTGTACTTGTGGACCCCGGCGATGTCGATGCCCTCGAAGGTGGCCTTGACGCCGAACTGCTCGCTCTCGCGGGCCTGGTCGGCGATCTCGCCCGCGTGCAGCAGGGCCTTGGTGGGGATGCAACCCCGGTGCAGGCAGGTGCCGCCGACCTTGTCCTTCTCGATCAGGGCGACGTCCAGGCCCAGCTGCGCCCCGCGCAGGGCCGCGGCGTAACCGCCACTACCACCGCCGAGGATCACTAGGTCGAAAACGGTGCTGGCGTCGTTCGCCACGTCACGTCCTCCATGCATGTGCGCCGTGCGCCGGTCGTCGCTGACCGCCGGCGGCTGGTGTCCGGCCGCTCTTTCTTCGGCCCTGTGGTGGGGGCCCTGTCCTGCCGAGCCCCATCTTTGCACTTGGAGGAGACGAACGAGACGCCGGGCTACGGTGTGAGACACCCCACGTACGTCGTCCCGGGGCGCGGGACTGTGCCGATCCGGGGCTGCGCCGCGCGGGCGCGACCAGCCACGTGATCAGGCACACAGTCCCACGCCCGGGGAACTAACCGAGATCGCCCGCCGCGGTCAGTTCGGCCAGCCGCACAAGCGTCCGCACTGCGGTCCCGGTACCACCCTTGGGCGTGTAGCCGAACGGCCCGCCCTCGTTGAACGCCGGGCCCGCGATGTCCAGGTGCGCCCAGGTGATCCCCTCGCCCACGAACTCCCGCAGGAACAGGCCGGCCACCAGCCCGCCGCCCATCCGCTCGCCCATGTTCGCGATGTCGGCCGTGGCGGAGTCCATGCCCTTCCTGAGGTGCTCCGGCAGCGGCATGGGCCACGCCGGCTCGCCGACCTCCTCCGCGGCCTCGTACACCGCGGTGCGGAACGCGTCGTCGTTGGCCATGACCCCGAACGTCCGGCTGCCCAGCGCCAGCATCATCGCGCCGGTCAGGGTCGCCACGTCGACGATCGCGTCCGGCTTCTCCTGGGACGCCGCCCACAGCGCGTCCGCGAGGACCAGCCGGCCTTCCGCGTCGGTGTTCAGCACCTCCACCGTCTTGCCGCTGTACATGCGCAGCACGTCACCGGGGCGGGTCGCGGTGCCCGACGGCATGTTCTCGGCGAGTGCCAGCCAGCCGGTGACGTTGACCTCGAGACCGAGGCGCGCGGCGGCGACCACGGCGGCGAAGACCGCCGCCGCACCGCTCATGTCGCACTTCATCGTCTCGTTGTGGCCGGCCGGCTTCAGCGAGATGCCGCCCGAGTCGTAGGTGATGCCCTTGCCGACGAACGCGAGGTGCTTGGCCGCCTTCGCGGAGGTGTACGACAGCTTGACCAGGCGCGGGGCCGACGCGGAGCCGCCGCCGACGCCCAGGATGCCGCCGTAGCCGCCCTTGGTCAGGGCCTTCTCGTCGAGCACCTGCACCTTGATGCCGTGCTCCTTGGCCGCGGTCTGCGTCAGGGCGGCGAACGCCTCGGGATTGAGGTCGTTGGGCGGCATGTTGATCAGGTCACGGGCCCGGTTGAGCTCCTCGCCGACGGCGGCGGCACGGGCGAGCGCGGCCTTGTGGGCGGCGTCGCGCGGCTTTCCGCCGAGCAGGGCGGCCTCGGCGAGCGGCGCCTTGGCGTTCTTCGTCTTGGCCGCGCCGCCGTTCTGCTTGTAGGCGTCGAAGGAGTACGCGCCGAGCACGATGCCCTCGGCGACCGCGCCGACGTCGCCGGCGTCCGTCAGGGGCAGGGCGAAGGCGGCCTTCTTGGAGCCGGTCAGGGTGCGGGCCGCGACGCCGGCCGCCCTGCGCAGCGCCTCGCCGTCGAAGGACGCGTCCTTCTCGGGCTCGGTGCCCAGCCCCACCGCGAGCACGAGCGGTGCCTTGAAGCCGGCCGGGGCGGGCAGCTTCGTCACCTCGCCCTCGGCGCCGGTGGCCCCGAGGGTTTCCAGAACGCCGGCGAGCCGGCCGTCGTAGGCCTGGTCGACGGGCTCGGCGCCCGGGGCGACGATCAGGTCCCCCGACCTGGAGCCAGCGCCCTTGGCGACACCGATCACGATCGCGTCGGCCCGCAGGCCGGGCGCCGCGGCGGTGCTGAGTGTGAGAGCAGTCACGGTGGTGAAATCTCGCTTCCGATGTGGAGTTGCTGTGGCCGGAATGTGGGTCGACCGGGCCCGGGAGCCGACCCTAGACCGAACCGTCGCCAGACCCGCCTGCCCCACCCCTTCGGGCGGACGACGGGACTCCGACGGCTCGGTCCGAACCGGGCCGAGAGTGCGGTCGCACCAGGGGCGGTCGCACCGGCGCGGCGAACCGGTGTGACGAACCCCGCAACGAGCGTACGCGTGCCCGCGCATTCGCTCATGCACGCGAGCGTTCACCTGTCTGTGGCGTCGTAGCCACTTCTGGATCCTCGCACTCCATGAGCTGGGTCACACTCGTCGAGTTCCGGCGAGGAGATCACTTCGCCGATTCACAAGATTTCCACGGATCCTCCGCCACATAGGCACAGTCATGCCCGCGCGGAGGTCCATTTCTGGGGGAGGGACCACCATGGCGCACCGTGCGCGCATGTGGAGAAACGCAAAGACCGCCGCCGCCTTCATGGCGACCGCGGGACTCACGGCGCTGAGTCTGGGGGCGGCACCCGGCGCCTCGGCCGCGACGACGCCGCGGATCGACCTGCGGGTGCTGGTCGTGGACAACGGCGACAGCCCCGTGCAGGCGATCACCGCCCAGCTCAAGAGCACCGGCATCCCGTACACCGTCGTCGACCTGAACTCCGCGAGTCGTCCGACGATCACCGCGGCCTTCCTGGCCGACACCGTGAACGGGACCCCGAGGGCGAAGTTCCAGGGCGTGGTGCTGCCCAATGAGGCACCGTTCGGGGCCGGTTCGGCCGAGCAGACCGCCCTGGAGGCCTACGAGAAGACGTACGGCATCCCGCAGGTCGACGCCTACACCTGGGCGCACCCGGAAGTGGGCCTGGAGTACGCCGCGTACTCCGGCTCCCTCGACGGGAAGCCGGCGTCGGTCACCACGGCCGGCCAGGGGAGCTGGTTCGGCTACCTCGACGGCGGCTTCACCTTCGAGGACAACTCGCCGGTGGTCGCGGAGAGCTACGGCTACCTGGCGGCGCCGCGCGCCGGCTACACCAGCTACGTCGACGCGCCGCTGCCCGGGGGCGGCGGCAACGGCAGCCTGGTCGGCGAGTACGCCCACGACGGCCGCCGCGAGCTCGTGGTGACGTTCGCCTACAACCAGTACCAGCAGCAGTTCCGGCTGCTGGCCCGGGGCATCGTCGAGTGGCTCACCCAGGGCGTCCACCTGGGCCAGGCCCGCAACTACTACGCGGTGCACGTCGACGACGTGTTCGCGCCCGACGCCCGCTGGGACGCCGAGCGCAACTGCACGCCCGGCGACATCGACTGCGTGGGCGGCGGCGACGACGAGGGCACGCCGATCCGGATGACGGCCGCCGACGCGGCCTACGCCGCGCAGTGGCAGCAGGAGCACGGCTTCACCATGGACATGGTGTACAACGCCGGCGCCGGAGAGGAGTGGAAGGCCGAGAACGGCGACACCGACGCGATGGCCGACCGGCTGCTCGCGGACAAGGCCAAGTACCGCTGGATCAACCACACTTACCAGCACCCGTTCCTCGGCTGCGTACAGGACACCTCCACGGTGCCGTGGAGCTGCGCGAAGAACGCCGACGGCTCGACGCAGTACATGAGCCGCGCCGACATCTCCGCGCAGATCCGCCAGAACAACGACTGGGCGGCCGCCAAGGGCCTGCCGGTCGACCGCACCGAGCTGGTCACCGGCGAGCACTCGGGCCTGAAGACCCTGCCCCAGCAGCCGGACGACAACCCGAACCTGGCCGGCGCCCTCTCCGACAACGGCGTCAAGTGGATCGCCTCGGACAACTCGCGCGAGCCCGAACAGCGCGCCGTCGGCAAGGCGTCGACCGTCCCGCGCTACCCGATGAACGTGTACTACAACACGGGCACCAAGGCCGAGATGGCCGACGAGTACAACTGGATCTACACGTCCCGGGCCGACGGCGGCAGCGGCATCTGCGAGGGCAACGCGTCCTCCACCTGCCTCTCCCAGCCGCTGGACCCGGCCACCGGATTCGACGACACCATCGTCCCGCAGGAGGCCCGCACCGACCTGGGCCACGCCATCAGCAACGACCCGCGTCCGCACTACGCCCACCAGTCCAACCTGGCCGAGGACCGGCTGCTGTACCCGGTCATGGACAAGGTTCTGGGCGACTACAAGGCGCTGTTCGCCGACAACACGCCGCTGGAGAACCTCCGCCAGAGCGCCATCGGCACCGAGCTCCAGCGCCGCGCCGCCTGGCAGGCCGCGATCGCCGGCAACAAGGTGACCGCCTACCGCATCGGCACCACCGTGACGATCACCGCGCCGAACGGCACGCACATCCCGGTGACCGCCCCCGAGGGCACCAAGAAGCAGCAGGTCGTCGGCACCACCGCCTTCGGCACGCCGTACGCCGGCAGCCGCTCGGACTGGGCCACGCCGGCGACCCTGCAGAGCTCGGTCACCTTGAAGCTGCCGTAAGCACCAACGCCCCATAAGGGGCAACGCCCCCCTAGGGGCGCGGGGAACTGCGCGACCAACCACAACGGCGCCGCAGCCGGACTCCGGTCCGCAGTTCCCCCCACATCATCCGCACAACACAGGGGGAGCCGCGCAGCGCATGCGCACAGGCCGTCACGTCACCATGCTCACCGAAGGCACCTATCCGCTCGCCCACGGCGGGGTCAGCACCTGGTGCGACCAGCTCGTCCGGGGCATGCCCGAGGTGGATTTCCACATAGTCTCGCTCTCCGGCAGCGGCCGCGAACCCGTGACCTGGGAACTGCCGCCCAACGTCCGCCGCCACACCTCCCTGCCGACCTGGGGCCCGCGCCCCGGCCGCGACCGGCCGCCGTACGGCAGGGACCTGCACCGCTTCACGGACTCCTACGAACGCCTCCTGCTGTCCTTCCTCGACCCCGAGGCACCCTGCGACTTCGGCGAGAGCCTGTACGCGCTGGCCGAACTCGCCCGCGCCGGACGGCTGTCGGCCGCCCTGCGCACCGAGACCGCGCTGCGCTCGCTGATGTGGATCTGGACCATGCCGCACCTCCCCACGGCGGCCGCCGGTCCCACCGTGCACGACGCGCTCACCGCCACCGACCTGCTGGAACACGCCCTGCGCCCGCTCGGCTTCCGGGTCGCCCCCGACTCGGTGGCGCACGCCGTCAGCAACGGCCTCGCCACCCTCCCCGCGCTCACCGCCCGCCACTTCGACGGGGTGCCCTTCCTCCTCACCGAGCACGGCATCTACCTGCGCGAGCGCTACCTCGGCAGCCGCCGCGACACCCAGCGCTGGCCGGTGAAGGCCTTCATGCTCGGCTTCCACCGCGCCCTGAACACCCTCGGCTACCGCGCCGCCGACCTCATCACCCCCTGCAACCAGTACAACCGCCGCTGGGAGGAGCGCGGCGGCGCCCGGCCCGACAAGATCCGCACGGTCTACAACGGCGTCGACCCGCAGGCCTTCCCGCACGCCGGCCCCGAGCCGGAGACCCCCACCCTCACCTGGTGCGGCCGCGTCGACCCCATCAAGGACCTGGAGACGCTCCTGCGCGCCTACGCCCTGGTCCGCGCCGAACTCCCGGACACCCGGCTCAGGCTGTTCGGCCCGGTGGCCGCCGGCTGCGAGGAGTACGCCACCGGCCTCGCGAAGCTCGCCGCCGAACTCGGCGTCGGCGACGGCCTCACCTTCGAGGGCCGCGTCACCGAGGTCTCGCGCGCCTACGCGGCCGGCCACGTCGTCATGCTGTCGTCGATCTCCGAGGGCTTCCCGTTCTCCCTCATCGAGGCCATGTCCTGCGGCCGTACGACGGTGTCGACCGACGTCGGCGGAGTGCGCGAGGCCGTCGGCGACACCGGTCTCGTCGTGCCGCCGCGCGAGCCGGAGAAGATGGCCGCGGCCGCCCTGACCCTCCTCAAGGACGACGAACGGCGCCTGAAGCTGGGCGAGTCGGCCCGCCGACGGGTCATCGACCGCTTCACGCTCCGCCGCTCGGTGGACAACTTCCGCACGATCTACCAGGAACTCGCGGGCCTGCCCGAGGTCTACGAGCCCACCCTCGAGACGGTCGCCGACTGGACCCGGGAACTGCGCGACCCGTGGTACCGCGCCGTGGCGACGGACGGGACCGGCTGGTGAGCAACGAGACGACCGGGCTGCCCACAGTCCCCCGGCAGCGCACGACGAGCCCCTCCTGGGCCGCCCCCGACCCGGTCGCCCAACTCGCCGACCGCCTCGACGACTTCGTGTCCTCGGCCGTCCACCCCGACGAGATAGCCGCCGTGCTGGAGTCCGACGGCCTCTCCGACGAACAGATCCGCGAACGCTACGGCGTGCACAACTCCTTCGCGCTCGCCGAGGAGCTCTACGCCCGCGTCCCGCGCCGCCACCCCGACCCCGGCGAACCGCCCCACGACCCCTGGCGAGCAGGCCTGCCGGCCTGTCTGCTGCGCGGACTGGTCTTCGCCCTGCCCGGCTTCGCCTACGTCCTCGGCGCCCGCCTGCCGGCCGGCCCGCGCGGCGACCTGGGGCTCCCCGTGGGCACCGCCGCGCTGCTGGCCGGCGCCCTGTTCGGCTGGACCTGGAACCAGGGCCTGTCCCACCGGGCGTACGCCTGGCTGGGGCTGGGCGACCGCGCGGCCGCCCGCCGCTGTCTCCTCCTCGGCGCCCCGGTGGGCGCCCTGCTCGGCGCCCTCACCGCCCTGGCCGTCGCCGACGGCGCCGCCCCGTCGGCCGTGGCCTTCGCCGCCGGCCAGTCCTGCTACCTC
The DNA here is from genome assembly GCF_040295925.1 of Streptomyces sp. NPDC002588. Classification (NCBI taxonomy): domain Bacteria; kingdom Bacillati; phylum Actinomycetota; class Actinomycetes; order Kitasatosporales; family Streptomycetaceae; genus Streptomyces; species Streptomyces sp. NPDC002588. The sequence goes on along the minus strand of NZ_JBEOWF010000070.1, from coordinate 21,988 downwards.
GGCGCCTCCACCACCCTGCTGGTGCTGGGCCGTGAACGCGCCCTGCTGGCCGCTCTCGCACCGATGGCGGCGGGCGCCCTGGTGACGATGGTCCACCCGCTCCCGGAGCCGGCCGGCCCGACCCTGCTGCTCGGCTCGCTCGCCGCGGTCATACTGCTCGGCCTGCGGGAAGTGTCGTCCGCGGCCAAAGAGCCGGGCCCGCGCTCCGGGCGAGGCGGGCCCCGGCTCACCGCGTCCCTCCCGTACGCCCTGTTCGGCCTCGGCAGCGGCGCCCTCGTCCTGTACGCGGCGCTCGGGGACGTCCTGGCGGGGGAGCGGCACAGCGCGCTCGCCGCGCCCGCCGCCGTGGCACTCACCCTCAGCATGGGCCCCGCGGAGTGGCTGCTGTACCGCTTCCGCAGCGCCGGCCTGGCCGGGCTGCGCTCCTCCGGCACCCCGGGCACCTTCCGGCGGACGACCGTCAGGACGGGCGCCGAATGCCTCGCCGCCTACCTCTGCGTCCTCTGCGGCCTCGGCCTGGCCGCCGCCGCCCTGTGGCCGGACACCCCCGCCCTGACCGCCGTACGCCTCGCCGACCTGCTCCTGCTGGGCGTGGTCCTGTGGACCGGGCTGCTCCTGCAGTCCTTCGGCGCGGTCCTCGGCACGGCCGCCGTCTGCTGCACGGCCGCCCTCGCCCAGACCCTCGCGCTCCTGACCCACGCGACCGACCCGCACGGGGCGGCGCTTACGGTGTACGGAGCGGCTGCCGCGGTCCAGACGGCCGTCGTCTGCACTCTCCTGGGAAGGGCCACCGCGCACCGATGAGACGTCCGATCCTGTTGCTGACCCTGCTTCTGCTCGCGGGCTGCGCCGCCGCACCCGACGACGGACCGGAGACCGGCGAGCGCTGGCGGCCACGCCCCGGCACCGACTGGCAGTGGCAGCTCAGCGGCAGGCTCGACACCTCGGTGGACGTCCCGGTGTACGACATCGACGGCTTCGACCAGTCGAAGGAGACCGTCGCCGGCCTGCACCGGGACGGCCGCAGGACCATCTGCTACCTCTCCACCGGAGCCTGGGAGGACTGGCGTCCCGACGCCGACGACTTCCCGAAGTCGGTGATAGGGAAGGGCAACGGCTGGGAGGGCGAGCAGTGGCTCGACATCCGCGCGACCGATGTCCTCGAACCGCTGATGGCGGCCCGGATCGACATGTGCCGGAAGAAGGGCTTCGACGCGGTCGAGCCGGACAACATGGACGGCTACAAGAACACGACCGGCTTCCCGCTCAAGGCAGCCGACCAGCTCCGCTACAACCGCCTGATCGCCCGCCTCGTCCACGACCGGGGCATGGCGGTCGGCCTGAAGAACGACCTCGACCAGATCCCCGAACTCGTCGACGACTTCGACTTCGCGGTCAACGAGCAGTGCGCCCAGTACGACGAGTGCGCGGACATGACGCCCTTCATCAAGGCGGACAAGGCCGTGTTCCACGTCGAGTACGAACTCCCCACCAGCCGCTTCTGCGCCGAGTCCGAGCGCCTGAAACTGAGCTCCCTGCTGAAGAAGTACGAACTGGGCGCCTGGCGCAAAGCCTGTTAACCGCCCAGCGTGAGCACGATCAGCGCGGTCGTCGCCGCCGTCTCCGCGAGGCCGCCGAACACATCACCGGTGACCCCGCCGAGGCGGCGCGTGCAGTGGCGCAGGAGGAGTTCGGCGGCGGCGAGGGCGAGGACGACCGAGGCGGCGACACGGACACTGCCGTAGGTGCCGAGGAGTCCGCCCCAGGCGGCCGAGGCGATGGTGAAGGCGGCCGTCACGGCCAGCGCGCCCGGCACCGGGACCACCCCCGCGACCGCCGCCCCCAGCCCCTCCGGCCGCGCGGCCGGCACCCCGGCCCGGGCGGCCAGGGTGAGCGCGAGGCGGGCCGCGACGGCGGAGGTGACGGCGGCGGCCGCGCCCCGCGCCCAGGACTCGCCGTACAGCTGCGCCAGCGCGGCCACCTGGGCGAGCAGCACGAACACGAGCGTGAGCACACCGAACGGCCCGATGTCCGACTGCTTCATGATCCGCAGCGCGTCCTCGGCGGGCTTTCCGCTGCCCAGCCCGTCCGCCGTGTCGGCCAGCCCGTCGAGGTGCAGACCACGCGTGAGGACGGCCGGCACGGCGGCGGAGGCGACGGCGGCGAGCAGCGGGCCCGCGCCGAGGAGGAGCAGCAGCAGGCCGAGCCCCGCCGCACAGCCCCCGACGACCAGCCCCACCACCGGGGCGTTGAGCATCCCGCGCCGCGCGGCCTCCCGGTCCCAGCGGCTCACCTTCACGGGGAGAACGGTCAGGGTGCCGAAGGCGAAGCGGAGACCGTCGAGCGGCGGGGTCGTGGACACGCCCGCAGAGTAGCCCGGACGCCCCTGTGACCAGGCAGCGCGCCCCACTCCCCGGGAAACTGGTCCCATGGGCCACTGGCTGCAGCGCAACATCGTCGAACCGGGCAAGCTCCCGCTGCTGCTCGCCCTGACCGCGTTCGTCGTCACCTTCCTGGTCACCCGGGCCATCACCCGCCTCATCCGGGCGGGCAGGGGGCCCTTCGGCAACATCAGCTCCGCCGGCGGGCTGCACATCCACCACGTGGTCCCGGGGATCGTGCTGGCCGTCGCCGGCGGGTTCGGCGCGGTGGCCAGCGGGCGGCACGGCTTCGGGGCGGGCGCCTTCGCGGTGGTCTTCGGGATCGGCACGGGGCTCGTCCTCGACGAGTTCGCGTTGATCCTGCACCTGGACGACGTGTACTGGACGGAGGCGGGCCGCAAGAGCGTGGAAGCCGTCGTGCTGACGGCCGCTCTCGTCGGGCTGCTGCTGGTGGGGGCCGCGCCGTTCGGCGTCAACGACATCAACGACGAGGAAATCCAGGACCGGGGGACCGTCGCCTCGACCGTCGCGGTGAACTTCCTCTTCTCGCTGGCCGTGCTGTTCAAGGGCAAGGTCAAGATGGCCGTCTTCAGCGTCTTCATCCCGTTCGTGGGGCTGGTCGGCCTGCTACGGGTGGCGAGACCGGCCTCGCCCTGGGCCCGCCGCTTCTACCGGCGGCGGCCGAAGGCCCGCGCGAAGGCGATCCTGCGGGCCTACCGTCACGACCGGCGCTGGGCGCGGCCCGGACGGGTGCTGGGGGACTGGCTGGGCGGCAAGACGACCGAGGAACTCGCCGAGTCCGCCGACCGGCGCTGACGCCCGCGCCGGCGCGCCCACGCCACCCCGCACAGCGCCACCGCCGCCGCGATCGCCGCCAGGTGCTCCTTGCCCGCCAGGTTGTTCTTCAGGAGCACCTCCACGACCATGGCGAGGATCACCACCCCGGCCGTCGTGTACGCGCGACAACGCCAGCCCAGGAACACCGCCAGGCCCACCACCGCCGCCGACGGCCCCGTGTCGACCACCAGGGCGTCGGTGGCGGGCAGCCAGCCCCGGCCGATGCCCACGCGCGCGCAGAGCGTGCCGGCGAGGGTCGCGGCGTAGGCGATGACGAGGGTCCGCCACCAGCCGAGACAGAGCTCCGCGAGGCCGAACACCAGCAGGATCTGCGCCAGCGCACCCCAGACCGGCAGATCGAGGGCGGGGACGAACAGGGACAGCGGGGTGCGCAGCACAGCCGTCCGCAGAGGGTCCTCGGCCCGCACCGCCCCGAGGTCCTGGACCGGCCCGTAGCCCCAGGACCGGTTCTGGACGATCTGCAGGACGGAGGTCAGGCACACCGCCGCGAGAGTCATCGGGACCGCCCGCCACCGCCGCTGCCCGGGCGGCCGCCGAACGGCCTCGTACAGCGGCCCCCATTCCCGGCGGGCCCAGCGGACGATCGGGTTCACCGGCGGCTTCCCAGGTGCCGCCGGTGCAGCCACTTCGGCAGCCCCGGCGCCTCCAGGAACCCTTCGGCGCGCGCGGAGGCCAGGCCGATGCGGAGCAGGTCCGCGCTCTTCTCGAAGAGCAGGAACCGGGGCTCCCAGATCGGCCGGTACTTGGCGTTGGCCCGGTACAGCGACTCGATCTGCCACCAGCGGGAGAAGAAGCTGAGCAGCGACCGCCACAGCCGCAGCACCGGGCCGGCGCCGAGACGTGCTCCGCGCTCGAAGACCGACCGGAACATCGCGAAGTTGAGCGAGACCTGGGTGATCCCGATCTCCCGGCCGCGGGCCCGCCGGAGGAGGTCGATGACCATGAACTCCAGCAGGCCGTTGTCGGAGCCCCGGTCCCGCCGCATCAGGTCGAGGGACAGCCCGCACGGGCCCCAGGGCACGAAGGACAGCAGCGCCCGCAGCTCACCGTCCGCGTCCCGGCACTCCAGCATCACGCAGCGCCCGTCCCCGGGGTCCCCGAGCCGCCCCAGCGCCATGCTGAACCCGCGCTCGGTCGCCCCGTCCCGCCAGTCGTCGGCGCGGCGCAGCAGATACGCCATCTCGTCGGAGGGAATGTCCTCGTGCCGCCGTACCCGAACCGTGTACCCGGCCCGGCGCACCCGGTTGAAGGCCTGCCGCACGGTCCGCATGGCCCGGCCCTCGAGGGTGAACTCGGCGACCTCGACGATCGCCTCGTCCCCGAGCTCCAGGGCGTCCAGGCCGTGCCGCGCGTACACGGTCCCGGCCTCCTCGCCCGCCCCCATCACCGCCGGGATCCATCCGTGCGCCCGCGCCTCGGCGAGCCACGGCTCGATCGCCCCCGGCCAGGCCTCCGGGTCGCCGAGCGGATCCCCGGAGGCCAGTGACACCCCGCCCACCACCCGGTAGGCGACGGCCGCCTTGCCGGTCGGCGACCAGCACACGCTCTTCTCCCGGCGCAGCGCGAAGTACCCGAGCGAGTCCCGCTCGCCGTGCCGCTCCAGCAGCTCCCGCAGCCGCTTCTCGTCGTCCTCGGTGAGCGGGTCGACGGCCCGCCGGGAGCGGAAGGCCGCGTACAGGACGGCGAGGACGAGGACGGTGCTCAGCACGTTGACGGCGACGTCGACCCAGGTGGGCGTGGCGATCCCGGGGACGTGGTGGTCGTCGGCGGCGACCGAGACGAGCCGCAGGGTGCCGTAGCGCCAGCGCTCCAGGAACGTGGAGGGGGCGGCGGCCCGGTTGGTGACCGTCACCAGCAGCGCGGCCAGCAGCGAGGTACCGAGCAGCCCGCCCAGCGCGACCAGGGCGGCCAGCCTCGGATTGGCCCGGTCACCCTTGGCGTAGAACTCCCGCCGCCCGACGAGCAGCGCGGCGACGAAGGCGGCGGTGAGGGCGAGCGAGACCCAGTTCTGCGGGTACCCGCGGATCTCGGGGAACGCCATGGCCGGCACGAACAGGGCCAGGAAGGCCCCGCTCAGCCCGAGGTTGAGGATCCACGCGGCCCGCTTGCGCCGCCGCATGGTCACGGCCAGGAACGCGGTGAACACCCCGGAGGCGAATCCGGCCGTCAGCAGGTACGGCGTGAAGAAGTTCTCCTGGTTGTGCCGCCGCACGTCCTGCCCCAGGGAAACCCACACCGCGCTGAGGAAGTTGACGAAGGCGACGGCACGCAGGTACCAGACGGCGAAGACGGCGGCGAACCGGGCGTTTCCCATGAGCGGTGATCATATGGGTGCACTTCCGGGAAACAGCTCTTTTGATGCCGCCTGTCCCTTTACGCCTCTTCTTGCCCCTTCATGCCTTCCTCGTCCCTCTCGTCTGTCTCCCCTGTCTCCCCTGTCTCCCCTGTCTCCCCTGTCTCCCCTGTCTCGCCTGTCTCGTCCTTCTCGTCCTTCTCGGGCACCTGGGGTTTCTCGGGGAGTTCGGCGGCCAGCGCCGCCGCGGCCTGTACCAGCGGCAGCGCCAGCAGCGCCCCCGCGCCCTCCCCGACCTTCACGCCCTGGTCGAGCAGCGGCTCCAGCGCCATCCGGTCCAGCGCCTTCGCCTGCCCCGGCTCCCCGCTTCTGTGCGCGGCCAGCCACCAGTCCGGCGCCCGGAACGCGATCCGCTGCCCGACCAGCGCGCAGGCCGCCGTCACGACCCCGTCCAGCACCACCGGCAACTTCCGTACGGCGCACTGCAGCAGAAAACCCGTCATGGCGGCGAGGTCGGCCCCGCCCACGGTCGCCAGCAGCTGCAACTGCTCCCCGAGCACCGGCCGGGCCCGCCGCAGCGCGTCCCGGATGGCGGCGCACTTGCGCATCCACGCCAGGTCGTCGATGCCCTCCCCGCCCCGCCCGGTCACCACCGAGGCGTCGGTCCCGCACAGCGCGGCCACCAGCACCCCGGCGGCCGTCGTCCCGCCCACGCTCACATCGCCGAGCACGACCAGATCCGTCCCGGAGTCGGCCTCCTCGTCGGCGACCGCCACACCCGCCAGGAAGGCCGCCTCGGCCTCCTCGACGGTCAGCGCGTCCTCGATGTCGATACGGCCACTGCCACGCCGTACCCGATGCCGTACGACGTCCTCCGGGAACGCGTCGGGCTCGCAGTCCAGCGCCATGTCCACCACGCGCACCGGCACGTCGAGGCGCCGGGCCAGCACGGAGACCGGGCGGCCGCCCGCCAGGACCTCCCGCACCAACTCCGCGGCGCTGCCCGCCGGCCGGGCCGAGACGTCGAGCTCGGCGACGCCGTGGTCGCCGGCGAACAGCACCACCCGCGGCCGTACGACCGGCCGCACGGGCACCGCACCCTGCGCCGCCGCCAGCCACTCACTCAGGTCGTCCAGGCGCCCCAGCGATCCGGGCGGCACGATCTGACGCTCCCGGCGGGCCTCCGCGTCGCGGCGCACGCCGCCGTCCGGGCGCTCGATCAGATCGGTGAAGTCGTCGAGATTAAGCGAGCTCATTCGCCGAACAGTACCGGCACCGTCCGTGCGCCACGGCGCCACATCGTCACCACACCCCCGTGACGTCTTTGCACCCAAGATCGGTATCCCATACGTTCCGTTTTGCTGCGTAATGCCGCCCCCTGTGTCGTTCTCCTCCCCCCTCCCGGAGCCGCCCATGTCCTCCCGGCCCAGGCCCATCCACGAACCGCGCCGCGACGACTGCCCCTGGTGCGGTTCGAAACGTCTGCGCACCCGACTGCGCGCCCAGGACCTGCGCCACCGCAGACCCGGTACGTTCGTCGTCGACGAGTGCCGGGACTGCGCCCACGCCTTCCAGAACCCGCGCCTGACCCCCGAGGGACTCGCGCTGTACGACGTCCGGGACGACCGGCGGTCCAGCCGCAGAGGCCTGCGCGCGACGGCCCGCGTCATGCTGCCCTTCCCGGAGCCGGAGAGCTGGCTGGACGTGGGGACGGGGGACGCGGCCTTCCCGGTGACGGCGAAGGAACTGTTCACCTACACCGCGTTCGACGGCCTGGACCCGACGCCGAGGGTGGAACGCGCGAAAGCCGCGGGCCGCCTGGACGAAGCCCACCTCGGCCACCTCACCGCCCCCGAGGTCCTCGCCCGTCTGCGCGCCCGCTACGACGTCGTCAGCATGCTGCGCCACCTGGAACACACCCGGGACCCCAGGGAGGAACTCGCGGCGGCCCTGACGGTCCTGCGCCCGGGCGGACACCTTCTCCTGGAACTCGCCGACCCCGCCAGCGCCTCCGCGGCCGTCCTCGGCAAGTGGTGGCCCGCCCACGACCAGCCCCGCCACCTCCACCTGATCCCCCTGCCCAACCTCCGCACGGAACTCGAGTCCCGGGGGTGCGAGATCATCACCGTCGACCGCAGGACCCCGCACACCCCCCGCGACCTGGCGACGGCCGTGTCCCGCGGGATGAACAGAACCCGCCTGAGCCGAGCGGCACCCCCGGCCACCACCCTGGCCGCCGTCCTCGACCACGCCCTCGCCCCCCTGCTTCGCCGCACCCGCTTCTCCAACGCCTACCGGGTGATCGCCCGTAAATCCGCCTCCAAGCGCACCGGCGGGCGGCCGATCGGCATCCCGGCCTCACCCCCGTAGCACCACCGCCTGCCCCGCCACCACCAGCACCACCGACTCGCACTCGGCCCCCACCGCCGCGTTCACCCGCCCCAGCTCATCCCGGTAGCGCCGCCCGGACGCGGTCGCCGGCACGATCCCCGACCCCACCTCGTTCGACACCAGCACCACACACCGCCGAGCCCCCCGCACCGCCGACACCAGCTCCGCCACCCGCGCCCGCAGCGCCCGCTCACCCCCGTCCGCCCACACCGCGTCGTCCCACGCCCCCGCGGAGTCCATCGCGTCCGTCAGCCAGAGCGACAGACAGTCGATCAGCAGCGGCGCCCCCTCCTGGGCCAGCAACGGCACCAGGTCGCAGGTCTCCGCCGTACGCCAGGACCCCGGCCGCCGCTCCCGGTGCGTCGCCACCCGTGCCGCCCACTCGGTGTCGCCGCCCCGCGACCCCCCGGTCGCCACGTACAGCACGTCCGGGAACGACTCCAGCCGCCGCTCCGCCTCCACCGACTTCCCCGACCGCGCCCCGCCCAGCACCAGGGTCCGCCGCGGCACATCGGGCACGGCCGACACGCCTTCGTACTCGGCCACCCCCAGCGTCGACCCGTCCGGCACCGCCCGCGCCCCCGCCGCCGCGAGCCGCCGCGTCAACTCCGCGCCAGGCGGCACCCCGTGGTCCAGATGGACGGCGACCACATCCGTCGTGGGCCCGACCGCACCCACCGCCCGCAGCTTCGCCAGCGCGTCCGGCCGCCCCACGAGATCGACGAGGACCATGTCGTACCGCTCGGCGGGACCCGACCTCTCCTCCAGACCGGCCGGCGCACCGCCCGGCGGCAGATACAGCAGCCGCTGCCCGTCGGTACCGGTCACCGCGTACCCGGTGCCCGGCGCGTCCAGCGCCACCGCCCGCACCCGATGCCCCGTCGGCAACGCCGACTCCCGCCCGTCCGGCACCCGTTCGGGCTGCGGCAGCCCGGCCGGCACCTCCACCGGCGGCCCGTCGTGCGGATGCGACAGCAGCACCTGCCGTACCCCGCCCAGTGAACGCCCCGCCCGCGCCGCCGCGAAGGCCGCACCCGGCGTCAGGTCCACCAACAGCACCCCGTCCACGAGCAACGCGGTCGCCGCGCGCGCGTGCGCGCCGAGCGAGGTCGCGCACACCGCGCAGGGACAGTCGGGGCGGGGGAGTCCCGCGGGGGCGCCGGTACCGAGCAGAGTCACTTCCACAAAGCTGATTTTCGCCTCTCTGACCTGGTCTTGCGCACCCGACTAGGCTGCTCGGCAGGAGCCGGACCAAGATCCGGCTTCTGCTCTGCACGTGTTCATATCAGGGAGGCGTACATGGCGGCATGGACGTGGCGGTTCGAGAAGGCCGACGGGACGGAGGTCCAGCCTGCGGTGGAGCCGGAGGAGTTCACCACGCAGGGGGACGCCGAGTCCTGGATCGGGGAGACGTGGAAGGACCTCCTGGAGGGCGGCGCCGACCAGGTGCGGCTCTTCGAGGACTCCAGCGAGATCTACGGCCCCATGAGCCTGCACGCGAACGAGTCGTAGCCACGCAGTCGTAGCCACGCAGCCGTACACCGCGGCAACCCGCGTCACCGACCGCCGCTCGATCGAGTGGCGGTCGTCTCATGTCACGCCCGGGTCAGCCGCGGACCCCGCACAGATGCAGCAGTGCCGCCACGCTCCGGTACGGATCCGTCCGTCCCGCCCGTTCCTCGGCGGCCAGCAGCGCCTCCCCGTCGTCGGGGACGCCGGTGCCGTCCGCCGCCGTGTCGGTGAAGACCCGCACCCCGTACCAGGCCTGCAGCGGCGCCCCGATCCCCGCCAGGGTGCCGGTCAGCGTGGCCAGCCGGTCCGCTCGCACGTCCAGACCGAGACGGTTGGTGTAGGCGGTGGTGTCGAACGCGGCCAGCGCGCCCGCCCAGTCGCCGCTGAGGCCCGGCCGCATGGCCAGCGCGTCCGCGTTGCGCACCAGCAGCGACAGCAGGCCGCCCTGGGCCAGCATCCGCGCGAGCCCCGCCAGCAGGGCGTCCGGCTCCTCCACGTACATCAGCACGCCGTGGCACAGCACCACGTCGAAGCTGCCGGGCAGGAAGTGCACGCCCGTGTCGCGGCCGTCGCCCTCGATGATCCGCATCCGTTCCCGGATGCCCTCGGGCTCCCCGGCCAGGGCCTCCCGGGCCGCCGCGACCATGGTCGCGTCCTGCTCCAGACCCGTCACCTGGTGGCCGAGGCGGGCCAGCCGCAGTGCCTGCGTGCCCTGCCCCATCCCGACGTCGAGCACCCGCAGCCGCTGCCCGACCGGATACCGCCCCGCCATCTGCTCGTCGAGCTGCCGGGCCACCAGCTCCTGTCGTACGACATCACGCAGCCCGCCCAGCCTGTTCAGCCAGGCCGCGGCCGCTCCCCCGGTGAACGGCGTAGTGCTCAGGGCCGCTCTCCGCGCTTGACCTGCGGCTTGGGCAGCCGGAGCCGACGCATCTGCAGGGAGCGCATGAGGGCGTAGGCGACCGCGCCCCTGCGGTTCTGGTCCGGGAAGCGCTCCGCGAGCCGCTTGCGCAGCCGGAAGCCGTTGGCGATCGAGTCGAGCACGATCAGCACGATCACGACCAGCCACAGCAGCAGCGCGATGGTCTGCAGCGAGGCCACCCGGACCAGGCTCAGCACCAGGATCACCACGGCCATCGGCAGGAAGAACTCCGCCACGTTGAACCGCGAGTCGATGAAATCGCGCGCGTACTTGCGGACCGGGCCCTTGTCACGGGCCGGCAGGTACCGCTCGTCGCCGGTGGCCAGCGCCTGGCGCTGACGCTCCAGCTGGGCACGCCGCTCGTCGCGCTGCCGCTTCGACGCCTCCTTGCGCGAGGTCGGCGTGCTGGCGACGCTGCGGCGCTGGGACTGGGCCTCGCTGCGCTTGGGCGTCGGCCTCCCCTTGGGGGCCTGCGGGTCACGGGTCTGCTTGGAGTCGGTCACCACGGCCTTGTCGGCGGGGGCCTTCTCTTCCTTGGCACGGCTACGGAACACAAAACCCAAGGGTAAGCGCTCGGACGCATGGACCCCAGCCCGGCGGGGAACGATCCGGCAACACCAGACGTCTGTAGTGGAGACAGACCGGGACGGATGGGGGAAACCCCGGGAAGAGAGGACGTCGGGGTGATCTGTCCCTCACCCTGAAGGTCACCTACTCCTTACGCCGGAGCAGGGACTCGGTCAGTCGTCCTTGGGGAGGAGCGCATCCGTCCCCGAACAGTGCGTCAATGGATGCAGGGCCCGTACTGTGGGTTCTGTCGCAGAGCTGGAGCTGGACGTCAGAAGGGGGCGCGCGAAGCCCATGAGCGGTGTCATGAAGCGTATGGGGATGATCTTCCGCGCGAAGGCGAACAAGGCCCTTGACCGGGCCGAGGACCCGCGCGAGACCCTCGACTACTCCTACCAGAAGCAGCTGGAGCTCCTGCAGAAGGTCCGCCGCGGCGTCGCCGACGTGGCCACCTCCCGCAAGCGCCTGGAGCTGCAGCTCAACCAGCTGCAGTCGCAGTCCTCCAAACTGGAGGACCAGGGCCGCAAGGCGCTCGCGCTCGGCCGTGAGGACCTCGCCCGCGAGGCCCTCTCCCGCCGCGCTGCCCTCCAGCAACAGGTCACCGACCTCGAGACGCAGCACTCCACGCTCCAGGGCGAGGAGGAGAAGCTCACCCTCGCGGCCCAGCGTCTCCAGGCCAAGGTCGACGCCTTCCGTACGAAGAAGGAGACCATCAAGGCCACCTACACCGCCGCCCAGGCACAGACCCGCATCGGCGAGGCCTTCTCCGGCATCTCCGAGGAGATGGGCGACGTCGGCCTCGCCATCCAGCGGGCCGAGGACAAGACCGCACAGCTCCAGGCCCGGGCCGGCGCACTCGACGAGCTCCTCGCCTCCGGTGCCCTCGACGACCCGACCGGCATGGCCAAGGACGACCTCCAGGCCGAGCTGGACCGCCTCTCCGGTGGTACGGATGTAGAGCTGGAGCTGCAGCGCATGAAGGCCGAGCTGGCGGGAGGCACGTCCTCCGGGCAGCAGGCCATCGAAGGCGGCACGAGCCAGGCGCAGCAGTCCCAGCAGCAGCCGCAGGACACCCCGCGCTTCGACAAGCAGTAGGGCCCACGCCGAGGGAGGCGACATGATCGTACGGATCATGGGGGAGGGACAGTGGACACTTGCCGACGCCCACTTCGCCGAGCTGAACAAGCTTGACGACGACCTGCTGGAGGAGATGGAGTCCGGCGACGAGGCCGGATTCCGCCGCACCCTGAGTGCCCTCCTCGACGAGGTCCGCCGCCTCGGCGAACCCCTGCCGGACGACTCCCTCGAGCCGTCGGAACTGATCCTGCCCTCCCCGGACGCGAGCCTGGAGGAGGTCAGGGAGATGCTGAGCGACGACGGCCTGATTCCGGGGTAGTACGGCAGGGAAAGCGACGGTACCGAGAAGTGACCCGGAAGTGACCGCCCTCGCGCAGGCCCGGCACCAGCTGAAAGCCCACCCCCTGGCCTGCGACACGGGCCTCGCCGCAGGCGTCCTCCTCTGCATGCTCGCCGGCTCCTTCGTCGCCCCCCACGACGGCCACCGCATCAGCTGGAGCATCCACAGCCCCGCCCCCCTCAGCCTCCTGCTGATGACCGTCGGCGCCACCGCCCTGGTCTTCCGCCGCATCACACCCATGACGGTCCTCGCCGTCACCGGCACGGTCTCGCTCGTCGAGAGCGTCACCGGCGACCCCCGCGCGCCGGTCGCGATGTCCGCCGTCATCGCCCTCTTCACCGTCGCCGACCGCACCGACCGCTCCACCACCCTGCGCGCCGGCCTGCTCACCATGACCGTCCTCACCGCCGCGGCGATGCTCGCGGGCCCGCTGCCCTGGTACGCGCAGGAAAACCTCGGCATCCTCGCCTGGACCGGCATCGGCGCCACCGCCGGGGACGCCGTCCGCAGCCGCCGGGCCGTCGTCCAGGCCATCCGAGAGCGCGCCGAGCGTGCCGAGCGCACCCGCGAGGAGGAGGCCCGCCGCCGGGTCGCCGAGGAGCGGCTGCGGATCGCCCGCGACCTGCACGACGTCGTCGCCCACCACATCGCCCTGGTCAACGTCCAGGCCGGTGTCGCCGCCCACGTCATGGACAAGCGGCCCGACCAGGCCAAGGAGGCCCTCGCGCACGTCCGCGAGGCCAGCCGCTCCGCGCTCAACGAACTGCGCGCCACCGTCGGTCTGCTGCGCCAGTCCGGTGACCCGGAGGCCCCCACCGAGCCGGCCCCGGGCCTGGACCGGCTCGACGAACTGGCCGGCACCTTCCGCAGCGCCGGGCTGCTGGTCGAGGTGGCCCGCGCCGACTCCGGCGCGAAACTTCCCGCCGCCGTGGACCTGGCCGCCTACCGGGTCATCCAGGAGGCCCTGACCAATGTCCAGAGGCACGCCGGAGTGGAGGCGAAGGCCGAGGTCAGCGTGGTACGCGTGGGACCGCACATCGAGATAACGGTCCTGGACGGCGGGCGCCCGGAGGGCGAGGACGCTCCGGTGACCGGCGGCGGCCACGGCCTGCTCGGCATGCGGGAGCGCGTCACCGCCCTGCGCGGCACCCTCACCACCGGTCCCCGCTACGGAGGCGGCTGGCGGGTGCATGCGATCCTGCCGGTCAAGACCCGAGTCCACGCCGTGGAGGACCCCGCATGACCATCCGTGTCCTGCTCGCCGACGATCAGGCGCTGCTGCGCAGCGCGTTCCGGGTGCTCGTCGACTCCGAGTCCGACATGGAGGTCGTGGGGGAGGCGTCCGACGGCGCGGAGGCGGTCGAGCTGGCGAGGCGGGAGCGCGCCGACGTCGTCCTGATGGACATCCGGATGCCCGGCACCGACGGTCTCGCCGCGACCCGGCTGATCAGCGCCGACCCTGACCTCGCGCACGTCAGGGTGGTCATCCTGACCACCTTCGAGGTCGACGACTACGTGGTGCAGTCGCTGCGCGCGGGCGCCTCCGGCTTCCTCGGCAAGGGCAGCGAGCCGGAGGAGCTGCTGAGCGCGATCCGGATCGCGGCCGGCGGCGAGGCCCTGCTCTCACCGGCCGCCACCAAGGGGCTGATCGCCCGTTTCCTCGCCCAGGGCGACGCGGACGACGACCGCGACCCCGCCCGCGCCCGGCGCCTGGACGCGCTCACCGTCCGCGAGCGCGAGGTCCTCGTGCAGGTCGCCGGGGGTCACTCCAACGACGAGATCGCCGAGCGCCTCGAGGTGTCCCCGCTGACGGTGAAGACCCACGTCAACCGGGCCATGGCCAAACTGGGCGCCCGCGACCGCGCCCAGCTCGTGGTGATCGCGTACGAGTCGGGTCTGGTACGTCCGAGGGTGGACTGAGGCTTCATCGCCCTCCGCGTGCCGACGCGGTACGCGGTGCCCGGACTCCGCAAGGACCGCGGGGACAAGAAGAGGGGCACTTCGGCGTCCCGGACACTCCGTCCGTGACACCGATGCTTTTTCCCCGTGGCCGGTTCCCTATGCTGGCGTTCGAACTGATCTGCGGCGGAAGGGAATCGGGACGTGCCGCTGCACAAGGACGACCCGAAGACAGTCGGTGGATACAAGATCGTCGACCGGCTGGGGGCCGGAGGCATGGGTCTCGTCTACCGGGCCCGGTCCCGCTCGGGGCGCGAGGTCGCGCTCAAGGTGGTGCACGCGCAGTACGCGGAGGACGGTGTCTTCCGGGCCCGGTTCCGGCAGGAGATCGAGGCCGTCCGCAAGGTGAGCGGCGCGTTCACCGCCCCGGTCGTGGACGCCGACCCCGAGGCGCTGCAGCCCTGGATGGCCACCCAGTTCGTGCCAGGACGCTCGCTCGCCGACCGGATCCGCGAGGGCGGCCCGATCCGGGGCCCCGAAGTGCGGCTGGTGGCACTGGGGTTGGTGGAGGCGCTGCAGGACATCCACCGGGCGGGTGTGGTGCACCGCGATCTGAAGCCGGCGAACGTCCTGATGGCCGAGGACGGCCCCCGCGTCATCGACTTCGGCATCTCCAGGGCGGCCGAGAACCACGGCACCCTCACCGAGACCGGCCAGATGATCGGCACTCCGCCCTTCATGTCGCCGGAGCAGTTCACCGACGCCCGCTCGGTCGGCCCCGCCTCCGACGTGTTCTCGCTCGGGGCGCTGCTGGCGTACTCCATCACCGGCCGGGGCCCCTTCGACGCCGACAGCCCCTATCTGACCGCCTACCGGGTGGTCCACAACGAGCCGGTGCTGGAGGGGGTGGCGCGCCCCCTGCGCACCGTCCTGGAGCGCTGTCTGGCCAAGGAGGCCAAGGACCGGCCCGGACTCGACGAACTGGCCCAGGAGTTCGCGACGGTCCTGCCCGAACCGGACGGCGACGACCCGCCCACGATGACCCTGCGTCTGGGCGCGCTGCAGGCCGTCGAGGCGACCTCCTCCGGTGCCGACCCGGCGGCGGTGACGAGACTGCCGAAGGTCCGCCGACGAGGTCGTCGCCTCCGCCCGCTGGTGGCGGCCGGCACGGTGGGCGCGGTGGCCCTGGGCATGCTCTGGTACATACGGTTCGGCCCGGGATTCGCGGACACCCCCCAGGCCACGAGCTCGAGCGAACGGTCCGCGGGCTCCCGGTGGGCGGCGGTGCCCACCGGCTGGCAGGCCTGGCAGACGACGATGTCCGAGACGTCACCGCTCGGCGAGGTCAACCCGCTGGCGAAGGACAGCGGAGACGCGGGCGACGCCACCTGCCAGAGGTACGAGAACGCGGTCTACTGCGCGGGCAACAACATCCTCCCGGTCCGTCTGGACGGCCGTACCGGCGCCACCGTCTGGCGCTCCTCGCTCGCGTCCTCCGCCGAGGGCGCGGACTCGGGACGGAACGACTTCGAGCTTCTCGGGGTGAGCGACGACGCGATGCTCGTCCAGCGGTACGTCTTCGGGGGTGCCGGGGGCCCGAAGGTCAGCATCGTCGCCCTCGACACCGAGAGCGGCAAGCAGTTGTGGGCCCGCGCGCGGAACAACGTGACCGTCGACCAGATCGTGTCCGGCGACCTCGTCCTGACCCCCGACCCCAGCGGCCGGCTGGTGACGGCCCGTTCCCCGCGCACCGGCACCGACCGCTGGACCATGGAACTGCCCTCCGACGACTACTGCCAGTTCGCGACGGTCGGCTCCCGCCTGTACGCGCACTGCTTCTCGGGCGAGGCGACCAAGAACGCCGTACTCCTGGAGCTGGACAAGGCCGACGGATCGGTGCTCCGGCGTCGGCAGACCCCGTACACGAGCAGCCTGCTCGGCACCGTCGACGGCCGGCTGGCCTTCGTGGTCGGCGGCGACACCGCGTCGGGCCCCGAGAACCTGAAATTCGGCGAGATCTGGCTGCTCGACCCGGACACCGGCGCCGCCACCACGACGAAGCTGACGAAGACGTACGACGGCTCGGTGCGGCTGGCCGCCGGCACCCTGTGGATCGCCGGGGCCAACGGCCAGGTGACCGCCGTGTCCCCGCTGACCGGCAAACAGCTGTGGCGGACCCGGACCGGCGTCGAGGGCTCGGGGCAGCCCACGTACGAAGCCCACACCCGGACCCTGTACCTGGCGAGCACCAGCGGCCGGGTCGCGGCCCTCGACACCCGCAAGGGCACGCTGCTGTGGGAGACGGGCGCGCACGCCGACCAGCTCGCGAGCGGCGACGTGGTCAAGTCCAAGGTGCTGCCGTACGGCGGCGCACTGGTCGTGAGCACCCCGGACGGCGTCGTCTTCAGCCTGGACCCGGCTCACCCCGAGCAGAACTCGGAGTGAGCGCTCCTCGCCACGGTCCTACGGCAGCGCCAGCATCCGCTCCAGCGCCAGCTTCGCGAACGCCTCGGTCTCCTCGTCGACCTCGATGCGGTTGACCAGCTTGCCCTCGGCCAGCGACTCCAGGGCCCAGACCAGGTGCGGGAGGTCGATGCGGTTCATGGTCGAGCAGAAGCAGACCGTCCTGTCGAGGAAGACGATCTCCTTGCCCTCGGGTGCGAAACGGTTCGCCAGCCGGCGCACGAGATTGAGCTCCGTGCCGATGGCCCACTTGGAGCCCGCCGGGGCCGCCTCCAGCGCCTTGATGATGTACTCCGTCGAACCGACCTGGTCGGCCGCGGCCACGACCTCGTGCCGGCACTCCGGGTGCACCAGCACGTTCACCCCGGGGATCTGGGCGCGCACGTCCTCCACGGACTCCAGGCTGAAGCGGCCGTGCACCGAGCAGTGGCCCCGCCACAGGATCATCTTCGCGTCGCGCAGCTGCTCGGCGGTCAGCCCGCCGTTCGGCTTGTGCGGGTTGTAGAGGACGCAGTCCTCCAGGGACATGCCCATGTCCCGCACGGCGGTGTTGCGGCCGAGGTGCTGGTCGGGCAGGAACAGCACCTTCTCACCCTGCTGGAACGCCCACTCCAGGGCCCGCCGGGCGTTGCTCGAGGTGCAGATCGTGCCGCCGTGCCTGCCCGTGAACGCCTTGATGTCCGCGGACGAGTTCATGTACGAGACGGGCACGACCTGCTCGGCTATGCCGGCCTCGGTCAGCACGTCCCAGCACTCGGCGACCTGCTCGGCGGTGGCCATGTCGGCCATCGAGCACCCGGCGGCGAGATCCGGCAGCACCACCTTCTGGTCGTCGGACGTCAGGATGTCCGCCGACTCGGCCATGAAGTGCACACCGCAGAAGACGATGTACTCGGCCTCCGGGCGGGCGGCCGCGTCCCGGGCCAGCTTGAAGGAGTCGCCCGTGACGTCGGCGAACTGGATGACCTCGTCGCGCTGGTAGTGGTGGCCGAGCACGAAGACCTTGTCACCGAGCTTCTCCTTGGCCGCGCGGGCGCGCTCGACCAGGTCCGGGTCGGAGGGCGAGGGCAGGTCGCCGGGACACTCGACGCCCCGCTCGCTCTTCGGGTCGGCCTCACGGCCGAGCAGCAACAGGGCGAGCGGAGACGGCTGTACGTCGAGCTCCGTGGTCTGGGCGGTGGTCACGACACGCACCCTTTCTACTTTTCGTCGATCTGACGTTATCTATGATAGCTCGCTTCATGTCACTTTGACGATGGTCATAGCGTCGATGTGACATGAATCCCTGAGGAGTGTTTTTCGTCCGCAACCGCATGTGCGAGCATGAGAAGGGAACGAAAAGACAAGAGCTGAGCCCGGAATGAATCCGCGGCCCCGTCGGTTGCAACCGTCGGCAAGCAGTCTCCGTACAACCCGGGAGAGATGTAGATGTCCGTATCGGACGAGACCAGCACCGTCACCGACGGCATCATCCTGTCCGACGCCGCCGCGGCGAAGGTCAAGGCCCTGCTCGACCAGGAAGGCCGTGACGACCTGGCCCTGCGGGTCGCCGTACAGCCCGGCGGCTGCTCCGGCCTGCGCTACCAGCTCTTCTTCGACGAGCGCTCGCTCGACGGCGACGTCGTCAAGGACTTCGGCGGCGTCAAGGTCGTCACGGACCGCATGAGCGCCCCGTACCTGGGCGGCGCGTCCATCGACTTCGTCGACACCATCGAGAAGCAGGGCTTCACGATCGACAACCCGAACGCGACGGGCTCCTGCGCCTGCGGCGACTCCTTCAGCTGAGCCGTAACGGGCACAAGGAAAGGCGGCTCCCCCTCTGCCGGAGGGGGAGCCGCCTTTCCTTGTGCCCGGTTACCGGACGGAGGGCAGTCGTGCCCCGTCCTTCTCCAGCGGAACGGCCTTGCCGTCCGCCGCGACCACCTCACGGCCGCCCAGCGGCTCGTCCAGCCGCACCGTCCGGTGGTACTCCTTGGCGATCAGGATGCAGACCTTGTCCGGATACGGCGTCTCGGTCACGGTCACCGTCACCCGGTCCGCGGTCTCCTTCGCCGTCGCCTCGTAGTCGGCGCACACCCCGCCGGTGAAGCTCACGACCAGCTCCTCGCCCTCGGCCGTGTAGCCGTCCACCTGGACGTCGCGGGGACCGGAGGTGGCGGACGGGGCGGTGGGCGCGGGCGTCGGTGTCGTGGCGGACCTCAGGTAGGCCGGGTCGACGGCCGGCTGTGTCACCCGGTACGTGTCCGCGGCCCCCGCCCCCTTCACCTCGAACAGCCAGGACGGCACGAGCACCTGCCGCCCGCCCGAGGTGTGCGGGGCAAGCCCGAGCACGGCGTCCTCGACCGTCACCGTCTCCTGCTGCGGGCTCTGCGTGGACGACCCGCACGGGCTCTCCAGCCGGTCCTTCAACGGCATGGGGCTGGTGCACCCGCCGATCCCCATCCGGTGACCGCTCCCCGGCGCCGCATTCAGCGCCGCCAGCGCCTTCTCGGCGCTCAGCAGGGGGTACGTGTCGCCCTTGACCGGCGCCTTCAGCTGCCCGTTCGCGCCGACGACCGTGCCGTCGGCCCCGACGCTGATCCCGGTCGTCCACCCGTGGGTGGGCAGCCCGCCGATCTCGGGGTCGGCGTTCACGACCCGCTGGGCGCCCATGACCTGGCTCGCGTCCACCTTGGCGGCGTCCTGCCCGACGGCCTTCAGCACCGGCGCCGCCGCCTTCTTCGCGACCGCCTCGCTCACCGGGTCGGTGGCGGGGGAGGCGGGGTCCTTGGTGCACAGGGTGCCGCCGGTGCAGTCGTCCGTGCCGGGTGCGTACCGGCTGAAGGTCCACATGCCCGGTGCCTGCCGGTTCACCCTGAGCACGGGCCCCGACCCGTCGTTCCCGGATCCGACCTTCCAGGCCACCCCGTCGACGACCGGCTTCCCCTCGACTCCCAGCGCCTTCGCGAGCCGCGCCACCTCGTCCTCGCCGACCGAGCCCTTCGCCCAGTACACGGGCGCGGAGTCGGGGCCGTCGGGGAGGGCGCCGTCGGCCTTGTACGTCACGCCGTACGGGTTCGGCTCCCCGGGCGCGATGCCGTTGGCGCCGGCGCCCGCGTAGTCGTCCAGGGCGAGCGGAGAGGGAGTCCCGTCGGCGGAGGGCGCCGTACCGGCCCCCGACCCCCCGGTGGCCCGCGCACTGAGATAGGCCCCACCGCCCCCGACCAGGAGCACGGCGGCGGCCACGGAGGCGACGAGGACGGGCGAACGGTGCCGCCGAACGGGGTCGCGCTCGCCGTCCCCGTGCCGATCCGACGAGAGCGGGCCGACCGGCGCGGCCTCATCGACCGCGGGCGCGGCCTCATCGACCGGCGCAGACTCGCGGACCGGCTCGGGCTCACCGGCCCGCTCGGGCTCACCGGCGGGCGCGGACTCGCCGACCGGTGTGGATTCACCGGCCGGCTGGGGCTCGTCGTCCGGCACATGCGCGTCGGCCGGCTCGGGCTCGTCGGCCGGCGTGGACCCGCTCACCGGTGTGCGCTCGTCGGCCGACGGGGCCGTGTCCGCCGGTGCGTCGCCCTCGACCCGGTCGGCCGTCCCGGCATCCTCGGCGGCGGCCTCGGCCTCCTCGGCTGCCCCGGTCGCCCTGGCCTCCCCGGCCGTCTCAGCCGCCTCAGGCCGTTCGGTCTTCCCGGCGGAGCCCGTCTCCTCCGGCTCGCGCGCGGTGCCGTCGTACTCGGGTCGCTCGCTGTTCACCGCATCGCTCCTTCGACTGCCCTGCTGTCGTACCCCACATCCCCTTTACGGGGGACGGCGATGGGACGCAGCGGGGGAGCGCACGGTTCCCTGTGAGCGCCCCGCAGTCAGTTGCCGTAGTCCGGCATATCCTCGAGCAGTCGTGCCGACCGCGCCGGGACGGTCACGCCGTGGATGCGTGACGGGGAGACCGGAGGGGAAACGATCTTCTCCGGAGGCGCCCAGTGCGGAGCCATCCGTGCGCAGTCCCCCCGCAGCGACGCCAGGTCGCCTTCGGGGTCGGCCGGAGCGGCGGAGTGGACCTTGAGGTTCGTCATAACCGAACCGTAGGCATGATCGAGCCCGTGAAGAAAGATCTACTATCGGGTAGTTTCGGCTGCTTCAGCAGAGCCGCTCGACCCGGTAGCGTGAACTGTCAATCCCCCTCCCCTCAGGAGAGTCCCCGCCGTGCGCATCGCAGTCACCGGCTCCATCGCTACCGATCACCTCATGACGTTCCCCGGCCGCTTCGCCGACCAGTTCGTCGCGGACCAGCTGCACACGGTCTCGCTCTCCTTCCTGGTCGACAATCTCGATGTCCGCCGCGGCGGTGTGGGTGCGAACATCGCCTTCGGCATGGGACAGCTGGGCACCCGCCCGATCCTGGTGGGCGCCGCGGGCTTCGACTTCGACCAGTACCGGGCCTGGCTGGACCGCCACGGCGTCGACACCGAGTCGGTCCGCATCTCCGAGACCCTGCACACCGCCCGTTTCGTGTGCACCACCGACGCCGACCACAACCAGATCGGCTCCTTCTACACGGGCGCGATGAGCGAGGCCCGGCTGATCGAGCTGAAGACGGTCGCGGACCGCGTCGGCGGCCTCGACCTGGTGCTGATCGGCGCCGACGACCCGGAGGGCATGCTCCGTCACACGGAGGAGTGCCGCTCCCGCTCGATCCCGTTCGCCGCCGACTTCTCCCAGCAGATCGCCCGTATGGAGGGCGACGAGATCCGGATACTGCTGGACGGCGCCACGTACCTGTTCTCGAACGAGTACGAGAAGGGCCTCATCGAGTCCAAGACCGGCTGGAGCGACGCCGAGATCCTCGGCAAGGTCGGCCACCGCATCACGACCCTCGGCGCGCGCGGCGTCCGCATCGAGCGGGCCGGCGAGGACCCGGTCGAGGTCGGCTGCCCGGACGAGGAGCGCAAGGCCGACCCCACCGGCGTCGGCGACGCCTTCCGCGCGGGCTTCCTCTCCGGCCTGGCCTGGGGCGTCTCCCTGGAGCGCGCCGCCCAGATCGGCTGCATGCTCGCCACGCTGGTCATCGAGACCGTCGGCACCCAGGAGTACCAGCTGCGCCGCGCCCACTTCATGGACCGCTTCACCAAGGCCTACGGCGACGAGGCCGCCACCGAGGTCCGCAAGCACCTCGGCTGAACCGGAACCCGGCGAAGCACCACCAGGGAGTGTGCCGAAAGCCCCGTCCGCCAGGAGGCCTTGGTGAAGCGGTCCATGAAGTGGGCGCGGCGCAGCTGGTACTCCTGGGTGCCGACGGTCTCGATGAC